>CALAML010000239.1 GCA_937925845.1 uncultured Acidimicrobiales bacterium
GATGGTGTTGGCGGTCTCCTGAAGCTTGCCCGAGGCGCTGTTACCAAGAGCGGTAACGGCGATGATGCAGATCACGGCGATCAGGGCAACAAGCAGGGCGTACTCGACGAGGCTGGCGCCACGGTCGTCACGGGTGTTCCAGGCGGCGAGCATGTTGGTGTAGAACTTGGTCATTGTGTTGTTTCTCCTGTTTAGTTCGGGCGGAAGTGCCAGAAAGTGTTGTTGTGTGTTCTAAGTAACGGCAGACGGGGGGAAACCTGAATGGGCCATCGCGACCCGAATTCGGGTGTTGTTGGGGGCCAAAAGACCCAGTCGGCACCAAAACCCTCCAAAAATCAACGATCTTCTGCCGTGGTGGGGGCCGCAAAAGCACCATGAGCCGCACCAAATCAGGTTCTTGGCGAGCCATGGGCAGATCGAAATAGCGTTCTGGGCGGGGTAGTGGTTTCGTGGAGGTATGTCCGAACCGAGCCCAGGACCCGAGGCATCAGCCCTGATCGGGGTCATTCAGAACTACGCCTGGGGTTCCCGGACCGCTCTGGCTGAACTCACCGGGGCTGAGCCGTCGGCTGAGCCCCAGGCCGAACTTTGGCTCGGCGCTCACGAACGAGGGCCTGGCCAACTCGGCGACGGAACCCGGCTCGATGAGGCCATCAAGGCCGACCCCGAGGGCGCCCTCGGCCCGACGGTGGTCGAGAACTTTGGTGGAGGACTTCCGTTCCTGCTTAAGGTTCTGGCTGCAGGGGAGCCGCTCTCGATTCAGGCCCACCCCAGCAGAGCCGAGGCCATGGCCGGATTCGACCGAGAGGACGCGGCCGGGGTCGCCATCGACGCTCCCGACCGATCCTTCCGGGACCGCAACCACAAACCGGAGTTGATCTGTGCGCTGAGTGAATTCGTTGCCCTCTGCGGCTTCCGGGAACTGTCCGCCACCCGTTCCCTGATTGAAGGGCTCAAGCTTCCGAAGCTGGCCGCTCTTCTCTTCGGCAACGACGAGGCTGGTGACGTCGACAACACGGATGGTTCCGATCGGGCCCTGCTGGCGCGCGCTTTACGGCGTGCTCTCAGCCTCGACACCGACACCGCAGGCGAGCTTGTCGCCGCCGTCGGCGAAGCCTGCGCCCGAGACCTCGGCCCCGAAGAATTTGCTGCGGAGCGCCAGGAAGTGGCCAACCTGGCGGCCAGCAACCCGGGCGACCGAGGTGTCATTGTGGCCCTGCTTTTGCATCTGGTGGTGTTGGCACCCAACCAGGCCCTCTTTCTGGGAGCCGGCAACCTCCACGCTTACCTACGCGGCACCGGCGTGGAGATCATGGCCAACTCCGACAACGTGCTTCGTGGCGGTCTCACCCCAAAACACATCGACATCCCCACACTGCTCGATGTGGTCGATACCACTCCCTATGACCTGCAGGCCGGCGTTCAGTCCCCGAATCTGTCCAAAGCGCTGGTGCACTACCGCTGTCCCGTCCCGGACTTCAACCTCACGCGGGTGGCCCCGACATCTGACGGTCCGCTCGTGGTGGCCGGTCGTCGACCGCAGATTCTGCTTTGCACCGAAGGATACCTCCAGCTCTCCACCGAAGCCGATGACGGAGCCGGGCCGGCAAACTCGTCGATCAACGTCGAACAGGGCGGCGCAGTATGGATCCCAGCCTCGGTGGCGAAGGTCGGTCTCGCTGGCAACGGCGTAGGATTTCTCGCCTCGGTCGATCCGCAAGATCTGTGACGCCCAGCGCGTCAAAAACGGCGCGCCAGGCGTCACAAATCTTGAAGTGGATGATGATGGCGTGGACGAAGTGCGGTCTTGGTCCGGTTGTCTGGACGGCCCTATGGTGGAATCAACCAGTCCAAGCCTGCCCATAGAAACTGAGGACTCATGTCGCTCGATGCCACATTGCTTGAAATCCTGGCCTGTCCCGAGGACAAGGGCCCGCTGCTGTACTTCGAAGACGAAAGCTCGCTGTTTAACCCGCGCTCGGGCCGTCGCTACCGCATCGACGACAACATCCCGATCATGTTGATCGACGAGTCAGAAATCGTCGACGCCGACGAAGCGGCCCGACTTGTGGCCAAAGCCGAAACCGACGGGATCGAACCGACCTTCGCCGCCGAGTAGGTCAATCACTCTCGATGGCGCACCCCTGTGTCGCCAGCCCGCAGCATCTAACGCCGAGGAGAACCAGATGAACAGGAAAGTCGACAACAGCGCAATGTACGACGCCGTGGCTTCGCTACCCGACCAGATCGATGAAGCGATCGAAGCGGCCCGACAGGTCGAAGTGGTCCCCAACGGCGAAGGGCTCAGCTCGATCGTGGTGCTGGGCTCTGGTGCCAGCGGTGTTGCCGGAGAGTTGGTATCCGGTGTGGTTGGCGGGTTTCTTCCGCTGCCGGTTGTTGTTCACAAGGGTTTCGGGCTGCCGTCGTTTGTTGGTCCCGACACCCTGGTGATCGCTCTGTCGTTCTCCGGCGAGGCCGAAGAAACACTCCAGGCCACCGAGATGGCCACCGATGCCGGAGCCCGACTGGTGGTGTGCACCACCGGCGGTGCGCTGGCTCGATACGCCGAAGGCAACGATCAGTGCGTGATCCCTGTTGCCGATGACATCATCGCTTCTCGCGCCGCGCTCGGCGCCCTCAGCGTGCCGCCATTGATCGCCCTCGAACGAATGGGTCTTTACCCAGGAGCCACCGGCTACCTCGCCAGCGCTCTGACCCATATCGAGGCTCGCCGCGATCGCCTAGTGGCTGGCAGCAGTGGCGCTCGCGAACTGGCTGAAGCGCTCGCCGACACCGCGCCGGTCATCATGGGTGGCGGCGGCCCGGGCCGAGTGGCCGCCAGCCGGTGGAAGAGCCAGCTGAACGACAACGCCAAGATGCCGGCCTTCGTGTCGGCCTTTCCCGAGGCCACCCACAGCGAGGCCAACTCGTGGATGGAAGCCTCGGCCGATCGCGGTGCCTTCTCGATCGTGCATCTCCGTCACGAAGACGAACACCCCAAGCTGTGGCAGCGGTTCGACCTCCACGCCGAAGCGGTCGCCGACAACGTGTCGGGCGTGCACTCGGTAGTCGCTCAGGGCGAGGGTCGACTGGCCCAATTCTTCGACCTCGCCCTCTACGGCGACTTCGTCTCACTCCACCTCGCCGACATTCGTGGCGTCGAGGCCTCTCCGCTGCCAGTGGCCGAACAGATCCGCGGTGGTGTCGCCTCCTAAGAGGTTGGTTTTCGTCGGAGAAACCACCCGGCGCATTCGGCGGGTTCGACGGCAAAGGGCTACGCTGGTGGGTCGGACCACCGCGGTGGTCCAGGGCTGAAGTGAGAGGTGTCAGTAGACCCCAGCCCACCCCCACATCGACGATGCGAGCGGCCCGGTAGGGGAGCATCGCGTCACAACCCTCTCACGGAGGAAACCATCCATGACGATGACCGACACCGAGCAGGACTTCAAGGTCGCCGACCTGAGCCTGGCCGCCTTCGGGCGCAAAGAAATTCAACTTGCCGAGCATGAAATGCCGGGCCTGATGGCCCTGCGAGCCGAGTTCACCGACAGCCAGCCGCTCGCTGGCGCCCGGATCATGGGCTCGTTGCACATGACCATCCAGACCGCAGTACTCATCGAAACCCTCACCGCCCTCGGAGCCAAGGTTCGCTGGGTCTCCTGCAATATCTTCTCGACCCAGGACCACGCCGCGGCAGCCGTTGCCGTTGGCCCCGAAGGCACCCCGGACAACCCCAAGGGTGTTCCGGTCTTCGCCTGGAAGGGTGAAACCCTCGAAGAATACTGGTGGTGCACCGAGCAGGCCCTGCGCTGGCCCGACGCTGAAGGTGGCCCCAACCTCATCCTCGACGATGGTGGCGACGCCACCATGCTTGTGCACAAAGGCACCGAGTACGAAAAGACCGGCGTGGTTCCCGAGCCCACCGAAGACGACAGCGAAGAATGGACCGTCGTCCTCGCCAAGCTGAAGGAAACCATCTCCGACGGCTCCACCCTCTGGACCGATATCGGCAAGAACATCCGCGGCGTATCCGAAGAGACCACCACCGGTGTGCACCGCCTCTACCAGATGCGCGATGCCGGAACCCTGCTGTTCCCCGCCATCAACGTAAACGACGCGGTGACCAAGTCGAAGTTCGACAACCTCTACGGCTGCCGCCACTCACTCATCGACGGCATCAACCGCGCCACCGACGTCATGATCGGCGGCAAGGTTGCTGTGGTTTGTGGCTACGGCGACGTCGGCAAGGGCTGCGTTGCTTCGCTCGCCGGCCAGGGTGCCCGAGTGATCGTGACCGAGATCGACCCGATCAACGCCCTTCAGGCCGCGATGGAGGGCTACCAGGTGGCCCGCCTTGAAGACGTGGTCGAAACCGCCGACATCTTCATCACCACCACCGGTAACTTCAACATCATCATGGTTGAGCACATGGCTCGCATGAAGCACCAGGCCATCGTCGGAAACATCGGTCACTTCGACAACGAGATCGACATGGCCGGCCTCACCAAGATGAGCGACGTCCAGCGGGTCAACATCAAGCCGCAGGTCGATGAGTACGTCTTCCCCGACGGCCACTCCATCATCATGCTCGCCGAAGGTCGCCTCCTGAACCTTGGTTGCGCCACCGGCCACCCGAGCTTCGTGATGTCGGCCAGCTTCACCAACCAGGTGCTGGCCCAGATCGAACTCCACGCCAACGCCGAGTCCTACGGCAAAGAGGTAGTCGTGCTTCCCAAGGAGCTCGACGAGAAGGTGGCCCGCCTCCACCTCGATTCCCTCGGCGTGCGCCTGACCGAGCTCACCCCCGAGCAGGCCGACTACCTTGACGTGCCGATCAACGGCCCGTACAAGCCGGCGCACTATCGCTACTAATTCTTGGTGCTAGTTCGCTCCGCTTCGTCTGCCCATAAAGGGCAGGGCGCAGAGCTTGGCCCTCATACGCAGCAACCCGGAGGGTTGCCCCTGACCGCGCCTCCGTTCGCAACCCGCAGGGTTGCCGACGGCCTTCGCCGACACGGAACTCGCGGGTAAGGGCAGGGCGGGCGGCACCACCTAGTTAGCAATTTTCGAACTTGGCAACCCGAAAGGGCTGCCTTTTTCGCGCCTGTCGTTGAACGGCTTCGCGGAGATGGAATTCATTGGATTTGCCGAGATGGCAAACTCCTTTGAGGGGATTCTGAGGGGGCGATCGTTGAAAGAGGTGATGACGGACGCGACGGATGCTTTCGCGGCGATGTATGACGCTCATGTTGATGACGTCTACCGCTATGTGCACCGGCGCTGTCGCGACCACGCGCTTAGCGAGGACATCACCCAGGAGACGTTTATGGCGGCGGCCCGGAAAGCAGATGGCCCAGACTCGATCACCGTTGGCTGGCTGATCACCGTTGCCAAGAACCGACTGATCGATTCGCTCCGGCGTCAGATGCGATTCGAAGACCGGTTGCACCTGTTAGCAGTGCCGCATTCGCGAGTGGAGCTGGCTGAGCTAGCTGAGCGGCTTCGGGTCGAGGACGCCCTGGCGGAACTCAGCGTGGACTACCGGCTCGTACTGACGCTGCACTACATCGACGGCTACACCGTGCCGGCTCTCGCCGAAGAGATGGGTCGCTCGGTGAAGTCTGTCGAGGGAATCGTAACCCGGGCCCGTCGGGCCCTTCGGACCGAACTCGAACGACACGAACCAACGGATGACCAAAGTACCGCCGGCTCCGAAATCACGGATGCCAACGGCGTTACGGCGAGGGGCGTGAACCATGGCTGAAGGTCTTCGAGGCAGCGACGACGTCGAAGAACTGCTCCACCTCACCAAAGGTGAACGCCCCGACCCGGAGTTCGTCTCCCGGCTGCGCAGTAGGGTGCTCGGCGAGCATCGATTGGTGCACGGTGACACCGTCCCGGTGCTCGGCGACAGCACACCTCTCGTTGACGTGCAGCCCGTCTCCGCTCCCGCCCCCTCGGGAAGGCCACTCCTTCGGCGTGTCCTTGCTATCGCGGCTGTTGTGATCCTTGTGGCTGGGATTGGTTATGCCATCACCAACGCTGACTCTCCGGGGGTGGTTGAGATCGCTGACCCGGGCGGCACTTCGCTGCCGGTGTCCTCGGGCAGCCCCGACCCCGAAGAGGTGGTGGTGAGCGCACCGCCATTCGACCCCAGCGCGGTATCCATACTTGCGCTGGAGGTTGGGGCCACCCTTGAGCCCGGCAGCTATCGCCTCGAATCCCTGGGAACACCGCTGTCGTTTGAGACTGAGGAGCCGCTGCTGCTCCGGGAACGTGAGCCAGGCTTTGTGGCATTGAGCCACCCGAAAGGCCAAGGCGCTGACGAACGCGACATCACCTTTTTTCGGCTGTCGGAGTTTTCCGACCCCTCTGCGCCCACTGTGTTGTTGGAGAACCCTGGCGATGGCTGGCCAGCGAACGATCTCGCAGGCTGGCTAAACAATATGGGCTCAGCGATCAACGTCCAAGACCGCGGCTCAGGCACGCTGGGAGGACGGACGACCCAATGGGCCGAGTTCTCAGTCGTCGACGCCGAATGTTCCCTGGCCGAGTCCTTCTGCGTCCTCCTGGGTACCAGCCAATTCGTTGAGCAACGAATGCTTAAGGAAGAGTCGATCTACCGGCTATCGGTGATCGATCAACCGGGCCAAGAGCCCATCGCCGTGATCGCGGCAGTGAACCGTCCGGTTGATGTCGGATGGTTCGATACCGCAGACAAAGTGCTGTCGACCGTCGCTCTCGGAGATGTAGCGCCCAGCCCGCTACTAAAGACCCGGGGTGGCGTGGCCAGCCTTCCCTTTGTCGGAGGCGTTGAGATCGATGTTCCTAACCAAATGCACGCGGTCCGCCTCCCGGGTCAAATCGATCGGCTCGTGGCCACTGGTTGGGATGCCGAAGTTGCCTTCTTGAGCGAGCTGTCTGATCTGAATGGGAACCGAATCCAAACCGCCGATCAGCTGCTTGGACTGAACATCCTGGCCGGGTTCGAAGTCGTTGAAGGGTCACAAACGGTCGTCGGAGGCCTTGATGCCCGAATGGTCGACGTGGTCGGTGACGCTTCGCAACCTGTGCTGCGTGCTGGCCTCGAAAATCCAGCTGACTGGTTGGCCCCGAGGCGCGCCCGGCTGTGGCTGATCGACCACCCCGAACAGGGGCTCGTAGTGATCTCAGCGCAGGCCCGTTCGAATAGCGACATCGCCTTCCCCGTTGTGTCCGACCTCACCGATTTACTCCTACCCTCGCTGCGCTTCGACGGAGTTTGAGGTTCGGCTGTGTGACTCTGAGGGGTTCCGGGTTCGGGGTTCGTTGGAGGAGTAACAGGGAAAACAGAAAAGGGAAGAAGCTGTGCAAGGACCTCAAAGGAAAGCGTTTGGAAGAGGGCGACGACTGGTGATGGCACTTCTTGTGCTTGCAGTCGTGGCCGCCGCATGCTCGAGTAGCGGCGATGACGCGGACGTCGCCTCGGAGGTGGCGACCCCCGAGGCGACGGCGGAGCCGGAGCCCGAATCGGAAGCGGAGGTCGAGCCCGAAGCAGAACCGGAGCCAGAGGCTGAGCCCGAACCGGAACCCGAGCCCGAACCGGAACCGAAGCCGGATCCCGAAGCGCAGGCAGAACCGAACCTCCTCATCAACCGGTTCTCACCCGTCGAGGCTGGCACTCACCGTGTAGAGACCCTGGGGACGCCCTTTTTGTTTACCAATTCTGAGCCAGGCTTTGTACAGCCGAACCGGCAGGGCTTCTTTGTCTTTACCCACCCAGACAGCAGGGGCGCAGACGATCGAGACATCGTGATGCTGAGAGTCACGGCTCTCTCCGATCCCACCAGCCCGGGGTTCCAAGACCCGGTTGCAGGTCCGGGCCTCACCGATTTTCCTGCGTGGCTCGAGGCGATGGGTGACAAGCTGGTGATCGACCTTAACGAGGCCACGGAACTCGGCGGGTACCCGGCCCATCGCGCCCACTTTCGTCTTGGCGATGTCGACTGCCCCGGTGGCCCAAAACCTTGTCTGTTGTTCGGCGCAAATCACGAGCAGGTTTTGAAAGGGCTGGAACCGGACTCGCAGTATCGGGTTTGGGTCGTCAACCAGGATGACGAGGATCCGATTGCCGTCATCGTCGGGATCAATCGGGAAGCCGACGCAGACTGGTTTGATGTCGCCGACGACCTTCTAGCAACGCTTGAGTTCGGTCCGGTGGAGCCAAACACAACGTCTATTCTCGAAGCGGGCTCAATCGACCTGCCGTTCCTGCAAGGCATTCGTATCGAGGCGGCCGACGGAACCGTTGCCATCGACGATCCGGTCGGACGCCTTCACCTTGCTGATGATCCGGCGATCATCGAATTTGTCGACGTTCCCCACAACCGGGCAGGCGTGGAATTCACATCGGCTGACGAGGTTGTGCAGTCGATGATGGATCAGCAGGCCGTGGTCACCGAGGCCGAATCGAGAACGATCGATGGTCTCGAAGCTCGCGCCTTCGATATCGGGACTGGTGGGACCTTCGTCGAGCTCCGGCTGACGCCTCAGGCCACCGGTGACTGGGTAGCACCCGAGCGGGGTCGGGCGTGGTTCATCGAACATCCGGACCGGGGCCTTCTCATGATTTCAATGGAGATCGAGGATGCCGATCCCGACACGATCTTTGCATCGGTCCTACCGAAGGCTGAGGCCGTCCTCGATTCCATTGAGTTCATCGACGTGGGCTAACTGCTCACAAGCAACGCCATCCTCGGTCTGGGTGGGAATCCTCCGAAGACGATCGCATCTTGCAGTTCGGCGGATCCCGAGTTGGCCGCGATGGTTCCGCCCACAGGGGGTTTGGGACGGTTTTGGAGTCTCGAAGGACGATCCGGCAGGTCCCCAGGGCTTAGGCCGCCGCCAACATAGCCAGCACCACCACCGATGTGGCTTTCCCGACAGCTGTCGCTGGCAACGATTGGGTGTCGGCCGGCACCGGTAGTGCCCACACCTGTGCCATCGAAACCGACACCTGCGGCATTCGCGGTGCCGGCCTGCTTTTCTGTTGGGGCATCAACCGTGATGGCCAACTCGGCGACGGCACTACCACGAACCGAACCAACCAGCGGCTCATTGCGTCAGGCACGAGCTGGACTTCGGTATCCACCAGCTACTGGGGAACCTGTGGCACCCAGACCGACGGCACCCTCTGGTGTTGGGGGAGCGGGGTAACCACCCCGACCCAGGTTGGTACCGATACCGACTGGTCGACCGTCGCCATCGACGACTTCCACAAGTGTGCCATCAAGTCGGCTGGGACTCTCTGGTGCTGGGGCTGGAACGCCCAGGGCCAGGTCGGTGATGGCACCACCGACTTCCGATCCAGCCCGGTCCCAGTCAGAGCCGCCAGCGATTGGACCGACATCAACCTCGGAGGCGTTCACAGCTGTGGGGTCCGGACCGACGCCGGCGTGTGGTGTTGGGGCGGCAACGACAACGGGCAGCTCGGCAACGGAACCACCACCGACCAGGCGGTTCCCGTCGAGATCGGGCCCGGCAACGGAGTCGAGGCTGGTGCCAGCTTCACGATCATCCTCGGCTAGGAACGCCGAGGAGCCGTTACCGCCGACGCAATCGCCTCGTCGGTCTAAGCTCGGCCCATGCAGGGGATACAGGATCTGGCCGGAAAGACCGCAGTGGTTACGGGCGGCGGGAGTGGCATCGGGCGATCGATGGTAACCACCTTCGCCCAAGCCGGGATGAACGTGGTGGTGGCCGACGTCGAGGAGCCGGCCATGGCCGAAACCGTCGAGGCCTTAGCGAGCGCCGGCATCGATACCGACAACGCCCTGACCATTCGGTGCGACGTCTCGAAAGCGGATCAGGTCGAGGCGCTGGCCCAGGCCACCAACGACCGGTTCGGTGCCACCCATGTGTTGTGCAATAACGCCGGCGTGGGTGGGGGAGGGCTGATGGACGAGTGCTCGCTCGAAACGTGGGAGTGGGTCCTGGGCGTCAACCTCTGGGGCGTGATCCACGGGATCAAAACCTTCCTCCCCGACATGTTGGAACGTAACGTTGGCCACATCATCAACACCGCCTCGATCGCCGGCCACACATCGTTCCCCTCCATGGGGCCCTACAACGTGTCAAAGCACGCGGTGGTCACCATGTCAGAAACCCTCCTCGCCGAAATCCAACAACGCGAGGCCGCTCTGGGCGTGTCGGTACTGTGCCCCGGATTCGTGGCCACCAACATCCTTGACTCGGAACGCAACCGGCCCGAACAGCTCATGGACTCCAACACCGAAGACCCCTCCGACGAAGCAGCAACTGAACGAGCGGCGATGCGCGCCATGGCCCTCGACCTCTATGAAGGTCAGCTTCACCCCGACAACGTGGCGGGGATGGTTCTCGACGCAGTCCGGAACGGCGAGTTCTACATCTTTACCGACAACAAGTTTGACGCCGAAGTCGCTCAGCGTCACAACAACATCCAGAGCCGACAGGTGCCCAAACCCCAGGGTCAGCTCTGGGAGCGACTTCTCTAGTGTCGGTCTAGTTTCGTTGAGGCATCGAGGGAAACCGACCACTTCGAGAGAGCGAGCGAGCGCATGCGAGTGATGGTGACCGGTGGGACCGGCTTTCTCGGATCCCACACCTGCAAAGCACTGGTCGAAGCCGGCCACGAAATCCGACTACTGGTTCGACGGCCCGAAAAAACCCGCGCCGTCATGGCCGCCTTCGATATCGATCTCCCGGCCTACGTGGTTGGTGACATCACCGACCACCGCTCGGTCGAACAGGCCCTCGAAGGATGCGATGCGGCGATCCACACCGCGGCGATGGTGTCGGCCTCACCCGATCGGGAGGCCGAGCTGTCGGAGATCAATATCGAAGGCACCCGGATTGTTCTCGAAGCTGCTGTTGATGCCGGCTGTGATCCGGTCATCCACGTCTCGAGCTCGGCCGCCCTCTTCCCCTACCAAACTGATCCGGTGACCTCCGACCATCCGATCGGAACCTCGGCGCGAGGGTACGGCCGGTCGAAAGCCGCAGCCGAAGCGGTGGCGAGAGAACTCCAAGGTTCAGGCGCACCCGTCACCATCGTGTACCCCACCGGGATCATCGGACCCCAGATGCCGAAACAGAATGAGATGCTCGGCGCGGCTCAGGTGTGGGTGGCCAAAGCGGTGCCGGCCAGCGATGAGATGCGGATCGGGCTGGTTGACGTTCGTGACGTCGCCGACATTCTCGTGGCCAGCCTCGAACCCGGCTGTGGCTGGCGCCGCTACCTGGCTTGGGGCCAGGTCGTCACCATGAACGAACTCGGTCTGATGTTACGCCAGCTCACCGGTCGCGAGATCCCGATGCCCAAAACGCCCCGACTGGTGATGCAAGCCTGGGGTCGGGTTGGTGACGTAGCCCGACGACTTGGTCGAGACCTCACCCTTACCTCCGAGGGCGCCAGCTACCTTTACAACTTTGTCGATGCCGACCAGGCCACCACCCACGATGATCTGGGCGTGCACTACCGGCCGCTGTCCAACTCTCTGCGTGACATGTACCGGTCGATGCACGATGAGGGATATGTGACCGCAGACCAGATCGGGCGCCTGGCGGCTTAGGTCCAGCGATCGGGTTGGGACGACCCGTCATCAAGATCGCGGGCGCGCCACCGCCGGTGGGGCGGAATCCACCGGCAGCAGCTTTGTTGGTGTGGGTTTTGTGAGTGGAATTCCTCTAGGGGGAGAAATCCAGGGTGTCCGACGGGACGCCTAGTACTACGACCGGTTCCGTATTCCGGTTGATAGGCGATTTTGCTGGGCCGCAGCGGAGGCGCCGCCGAAGCTTGAGCTTCATGCATCTCACCGTGGGTGAGAGCGCGGGTTTCCGGCTCAATACAGCGTTACGTGCGCCGATAGGCAGCAGTCCCAGTCCAGCGAGCGAACGCTGGACGAATTGCGAAACGCAAGGAATATGCGCACATACTTCCGCACCGTCACTCGTTTGGTTCTGGCCCTGTTGGTCATGGCCAGTTCCACCGTCTTGGTCATCCCGCGAGCCGCCGCTGAACCAGGCGACCCACCGATTCGAGCCGCGGCCTTCATCGACGCCAACGCTGATGGTCAGCGTCAGCCGGGCGAGGTCGACTTCACCGACTACGAAGCCTTTGCCTACGACGGCGTAGGCAACTTTGCCCCCGGCGTTCTCGACAGCACGACCGGCGAGTTTGTCTTCAACATCACCGGCTTGGACTCCGGCATGCCGGTGGCCGACTCGTACCGCATCGAGTTTGTCCGCCCCGAGGCTCCCTATATCTCGGGCCCGATGGGCGATGGCTCGGCGGCTGCGCTTCCCCAAAGCGGGAGCTCGGTGCAGTTCGCGGGACCAGGCGAAACGATCTACTGGGGCGTGCATAACCCGGCCGCCTTCTGTCAGGCGAATGCGCCGGTGGTGGCCACCTGCTTCGTCAACGGCGACCAGATCAACGGCCCCCACGCCGCACTCGATGCCATCGTGTCGGTCGGTGGAAACTGGGGAACCGACACCGGTACTTCTGGAGACCTGGCCTCGTGGATGGTTGATGAGAACGGAGTCCAGAACACTCCGAACCAGGTGGCCTCAGCCAGCCAGGTAGGAACCACCTGGGGTGAAGCCTGGAACCGCCGTGACTCGGTGCTCTACGCCAGCGCCTACCTGAAGAACTACTCCGGCTACGGACCGGGTGGTCCGAACGCCATCTACCAAACCCCGATGGACCCCTACACCGGACTGCCCACCGGGCCCGCCACCGTGTTTGCCACCGTCGGTGCCGGCGATGGCGTGACCGTATGTCCGGACCATCACACCGACCTGGTCAACCCCGGCATCGAACCCAACGTGTTCCCCAACGTCGGTAAGTGCAGCTTCGGCGACATCGAAATTTCCAACGACGGCAGCCGCCTGTACGCCATGTCGCTCGCCGGCCGCGAAGTGCTCGAGTTCAACACCGCCACCGGTGCACTGCTCAACCAGTACCCGATGCTCCCGGAGGTAGCCTCCGGCAACTTTGCTGAGGCCGCCAGCACCTGCCCCAACGAAAACAAGGACTTCCGACCCTTCGCCCTGGGTGTGCATCCCGAGAGCGGGCTGGTCTACGCCGGCGCGATGTGTGTGTTCGAAGGCGACGGTCGTTGGCAGCCCGATCTCCAGGCGTATGTCTTCACCCTCGACCCGGCCACTGGGACGTGGACCGAGGTGTTCGCCACTAACTACCAGGACTTCCGCAGCTACGCGGCGCCGTGGTCCACTGACTACGCCACCATTCGCGCCTTCCGCTTCGCTCCGGGCGAAGAGTTCGACGCACCGGTTCGCTACTTCGGCAACGCCGACATGATGCTCACCGACATCGAGTTCTTCGGCGACGACCTCACCCTCGGTTTCCGCAGCCGAATTGGAGACCAGCTCGGCGACTTCATTCCCGATCCGTTGGACCCCGACCCGAGCGACACCGAGTTCATCCGCACGGGCAGCGGCGGCGACCTGATGTGTGTCTTCTGGGATGGAGCCTCATACCAGCAGGAAACCTCCAACTCCTGTGGTCCCGACCGCAACGTCGACCCGGCGCTGATCACCGGTCTTGACCCGAACGGAGTCGGGGTTGGGCCCGGCAAGGGCGACGCCCCATCGGACGAGTTCTACTGGGGCGACGGCGCCAACTGGGTTACCTCGCCCTCACCCGGCTTCGTCTTTGACGAGCCGTTCCATACTGAAAGCTTCTTTGGTGGCCTTTCGCAACAGGGCTTTGGGCCCCTCGTCGGTACCACGCTGAACCCGAGCGAGCCCCACGGCAGCCAAATCTTCAACAGCGGTGGTCTCGGTTTCTACAACCAGACCGACGGCTCCAGCGAGCGGGCCTACCTGCTGTATGAGTCCGGCGTCAGCGCTCAAACAGCCCAGTTTGGCAAGTCCAACGGCCTCGGCGACGTTGAACATCTCTGCGTTGCTGCGCCTCTCCAAATCGGCAACTACGTCTGGTACGACGCTGACGGCGACGGAATCCAGGACGGCAGCGAACGCCCGGTTGCAGGCGTCACCGTCAACCTTTACGACACCGCGGGCAATCTGATTGCCACCACGGTGACCGACGCCAACGGCAACTACGTGTTTGACTCGGCCGGCCCCGACGGACTCCCGGCCAACGGAGACGACCTGTTCGGCTCCGGCGACGATCTGGTGATCCGCCTCGACAACCCGGCCGACTACGCCGCCGGTGGCCCGCTTGAGGACTGGACCCTCACCATCGATTCTGCCGCTGACGGCTCCTCGGGAACCCCTGATGACCAAGACTCCGATGCCACCACCGCAGACAGCGCCGGTATCGGCTCGGCCTTCCCCGAGATCGAACACACCACCGGAGCCATCGGCTCGAACGACCACACCCTCGACTTCGGCTTCACCAAGTTCGACCTGGCTCTGCGCAAGCAGCTGGCCGACGGCACCAACCTTGGCAACGCCGCCTTCGGCGACAGCGTTACCTTCACCATCGAAGTCTTCAACCAGGGCGGCCTCGCCGCCACCGACATTGAGATCACCGACTACGTGCCGGCCGGCCTTGTGCTCAACGATTCAGATTGGACAGCGAGTGCCGCCGGTGCCACCACCACCATCCCCGGACCGCTCGCCCCAGGTGATTCGACCACCGTCGACATCACCTTCCAGGTGGGCGCATCGGCAACCGGGACCATCGAAAACCTGGCCGAGATCAGCGACGGCACTCCCATCGACGAAAACGGCAACACGGTGCTGGGCCCAGACGGGCAACCGATCGGCGACGCCGACTCGACTCCCGACACCACCCCGGGCAATGACAACAACCTCGACGATGTCATCCTCAACCCGGGACCAGTAGACGAAGACGATCACGACGGGGCCCGCCTGCGGATCGCCCCGATGTTCGACCTGGCGCTCACCAAGCAGCTCGCCGACGGCACCAACCTGGGCAACGCCCTACCCGGCGACTCCGTCACCTTCGTGCTGCGGGTATACAACCAGGGCGAAGTCGACGCCGTCGACATCGAGCTCACCGACTACATCCCGTCTGGCCTCACCCTCAACTCGCCGAACTGGACCGACAACGGCGACGATACCGCCACGCTGACCAACCCAATCCCGGGCCCACTGGCTCCGGGCGACGACACCTTTGTGACCATCACCTTCACCGTCGACACCGATGCTTCGGGCACGCTGGTGAACTGGGCTGAGATCTCCAACGCCGATGACGACGGCGACCCAACCACCACCGCCCCGCGCGACATCGACTCGATCCGGGACAAGATGCAGGGCAACGACGAACAGCCCAGCGGTCCCAACGACACCACCGACGATGAGATCGATGAGAACGGCCGCGCCGGTGGTGACGAAGACGACCATGACGTCGCCGGGATCGCCGTCAACGTGTTCGACCTGGCGCTGACCAAGCAGTTGGCCGACGGCACCAACCTTGGTTCCGCAGCGCCCGGTGATTCGGTGACCTTCACCATTGAGGTGTTCAACCAGGGCACGGTGCCCGCAGTAGACATCGCTCTGGCGGATTACATTCCCGCTGGTTTGACGTTGGCCGATTCGGATTGGAACGACAACGGTTTCGGCACTGCGTCGCTGGCGACACCGATTGCCGGCCCGTTGGCTCCGGGAGCGTCGACCACGGTCGACATCACCTTTACCGTTGACAACGACGCCACCGGCACGTTGATCAACACCGCCGAAATCTCGAACGCCGATGATGATGGCGATCCCGCCACCACCGCACCTCGCGATATCGACTCGATCCGTGACATGGCGGCCGGTAACGACACCGCGCCGACCAACCCCAATGATCCCACCGATGACGAGATCGACGAAGACGGCCGCAACGGCGGCGATGAAGACGACCACGACATCGCCGGCTTGAACATCAACGTGTTCGACTTGGCGCTCACCAAGCAGTTGGCCGACGGCACCAACCTCGGTTCCTCATCGCCGGGTGATTCCGTGACCTTCACCATCGAGGTGTTTAACCAGGGCAACGTGCCCGCGGTTGATATCGCCCTAGTCGACTACATCCCGACTGGTTTGACGCTGGCCGACTCGGACTGGAACGACAACGGTTCCGGCATCGCCAGCCTGGCTACCCCGATTCCGGGTCCTCTGGCTCCCGGAGCGTCGACCGCGGTCGACATCACCTTCACCGTTGATGTGGGTGCCTCCGGCACGTTGATCAACACCGCGGAGATCTCGAACGCCGATGATGATGGCGATCCGACGACGACCGCACCTCGCGATATCGACTCGATCCGTGACATGGCGGCCGGTAACGACACTGCGCCGACTAACCCCAACGACCCGACCGATGATGAGATCGATGAGGACGGCCGCAACGGCGGCGACGAAGACGACCACGACATTGCCGGTATCACCGTCAACATTTTCGACCTGGCGCTCACCAAGCAGCTCGGTGATGGCACCAACCTCGGTGAGGTGGCTCCCGGCGACTCCGTGACCTTCGTGTTGCGGGTGTTTAACCAGGGCAACGTGCCGGCGGTCGACATCGAGTTGACCGACTACATCCCCAATGGCCTCACCCTGAACGCAGCCAACTGGACCGACAACGCGGACGGCACGGCCACGTTGACCAACCCGATCCCCGGGCCACTGGCTCCCGGTGCCAACACCTTCGTGACCATCTCGTTCACCGTGGACGCCGACGCCACCGGCACGCTCATCAACACGGCCGAGATCTCCAACGCCGACGATGATGGCGACCCAACCACCACCGCGCCGGTTGATGTCGACTCGACCCGGAACGACGATCCGGCCGACGACAATGCGCCGACCAACCCGAACGACCTCACCGATGATGAGATCGACGAGGACGGCCGCAACGGCGGAGATGAAGACGACCACGACATCGCTGGTCTCAATGTCAACATTTTCGACCTGGCCCTTACCAAGCAGCTGGCCGATGGCACCAACCTGGCCACCGTGATGCCGGGTGACACGGTCACCTTCACCATCGAGGTGTTCAACCAGGGCAACGTGCCCGCGGTCAACATCGAACTGAGCGACTACATGCCAGCTGGGTTGACCCTGGCTGATTCCGACTGGACCGGCGCCCTCGGCACCGCCACCCTGAACACGCCGATTCCCGGTCCGTTGGCTCCGGGAAGCTCGACCACGGTCGATATCACCTTCACGGTTGACGCCGACGCCCGGGGTTCGATCATCAACACGGCTGAGATTTCGAATGCCGATGATGATGGCGATCCGGCCACCACCGCCCCTCGCGATATCGACTCCACTCGGAACTCGAATCCGGCCGACGACAGCGCGCCGACCAACCCGAACGATCCCACCGATGATGAGATCGACGAGGACGG
>CALAML010000240.1 GCA_937925845.1 uncultured Acidimicrobiales bacterium
AGCTCCGTGCAACGGCCCGCCCGGAGGGCAAATAGAGCCCCCGGGCAAACAGTTAAAGGCACCCGAGCCAAGAGGACGGCTGGCCGACGGGAAAAGACACCCCGTCCGGCAAGAGGGACGGGGCCCCAAAGGCCAGCCAAAAGCTCCGTGCAACGGCTGGCGCGGAGGGCAAATAGAGCCCCCGGGCAAACAGTTAAAGGCACCCGAGCCAAGAGGACGGCTGGCCGACGGGCAAAGGCACCCCGTCAACAACAGAGGGACGGGGCCCCAAGGGAACCCGTCGGCCTGGCGGCCTTTGGGGTTCCTGCCAGCCAAAAGCTCCGTGCAACGGCCCGCCCGGAGGGCAGTTACAGATTTAGCAAGCGCTGGTGATGATGCGGAGTTGGTCGATGTCGCCGGACCAGAGTTGGAGGTTCCACCAGACTTCGTTGGGCAGGATGGCTACGGAGTCGTTGACGCCGAGGTAGCCGGAGTCGTAGCTGGTCGAGTAGTCGGTGGTTGGCATTTCGAGGAAGGAGGTGAGTCGGAGTTCGGCCGGACCGTAGATCACGCCGAGGATTTGGCCTTCGGTGCGAAGGATGCCGCGAAGGTGTTCGACTTCGCTGGTCGGGCTGTCGGCGTGCACGAAGTAGCTACAGGCGACCGTTCCCGGGGCGATGAGTTGCTGGCCGAGGTAGGTGCCGTTGTAGAAGCCGGATTCGGTTTGGTTGACGACCAGCCCGTCCGGGCCCACCACAAAGTTCTCTTGTTCAAGGAAGACCCACGAGGTGCCTTCCTGTTGCAGTTCGTCGTTGCCCTTGGTGAGATCGCCGGGCGCCTCTTCAAGAAGTCGAGCGCCTTCGCTCAACGAGATCAGCCCGTTGGGATCGCTCGGGACCGTCGGAACCGTCGGAACTGTCGGAACCGTTGGTGGTGTGGTGGTGGGAGTGGTGCCGGGGTCGGGACGAGGGGTGGCCACGCGGGGAGTGGTGGTCGGCGGCGTGGTTTCGGGCGGTGTGGTTCCAGGCGTGGTGGGGCGAGTGGTCGGAGTTGTCGGCCGAGTGGTCGGGGTGGTCGGACGCGGAGTCGTGGGCTGTGGCGTGGTGGGCCGTTGAGTGGTGGGAGTAGCTCGAGGCAGTTGCGGCGTGGCGTTTCCGCCACCGAGGGCCGGTTGGTTGTTGGCCGGACTAGTTGGCGTCGGGGTGGCCGAGGGGACCGTGCTTGTTGCCGGTGTGCCTGGGTTGGTGGCGATGTTTGTTCCGGCATCGGCTCCCGCCGCGTCACCGGCCGGGTCTCCCTCAACTGCACCGTTCCCGATGCCACCTTCTTCGGCGGCTGCAGGCGAGACTGATCCGCCGGTGTCACCAGAGGCAGGAACCGTGACGGTGCTGTCGGGGGTGATGGTCTCCGGGGTGTTGCGGATGATCTCCACCTGAGGGACGGGCTGATCGATCGCCACTTCGGTTGGTTCGAACGGGGCCGGGCTGATGGTCGAGATCAGCGATGTGGTGCTGACCGCCGCCGCGGTGCTGGCCGTCGCGGCCACCGCACCTGCTTGAGGCAGAAGCGCTTGGAGGGTGGCCAGGGGGCCGAGCCGGGCCGGGGCGTAGTCCACGCCGGCGTTCAGGAATGCCCGAACAATCACCGGGTCGAACTGGGTGCCCGAGTTGCGGGCCAGCTCGGCGCGGGCGGCAGCTTTGTCGAGCGGCTTCTTGTAGGACCGGGCGGAGGTCATCACGTCGTAGGCGTCGGCCACGGCAACGATCCGGCCCGCGAGGGAAATCTCTTCGCCGGCCAGGCCCTTCGGGTAGCCGTCGCCGTCGTAGCGTTCGTGGTGTTGGCTTGCGGCCAGCACCCAGTCGCCAAGCCATGGGCGCAACGCGATTACGTACTCGGTGCCTGCGCCGGGATGACCCCGCAGGATCTCCCATTCTTCTTCTGTCGGCTTGTTGGGGCTGTTGAGGATTTCGGAGGGAACGGAGAGTTTGCCGAGGTCGTGGGTAAGGGCGGCCCACTGGAGTTTCTGTCGGTCCGACTCCTCGAGCCCGAGCTCCTCGGCGATCACGTCGGAGTAGGCCCGCACCCGCTCCGAATGGCCGCGGGTGCCTCGGTCGTGGTCGCTGAGGGTTTGCACCAGCGCCAGGAGTTTCTCGGCCGCTTCCGGCTGCGACAGGTTGCCGCTGAGCAGGTCTCGTTGCAGGCCCCGCACGCTGTGTCGGCGCAAGGCCACCTTGTAGCGGTCGGGAGCCCGGTCGGGGAAGGCGAGGGACATCCGGTAGAGGCGCTCGATGGGAATGAGGCTGCGGCTGAGCTTTTCCACCACGCGACTCACGGCGAAGGCCACCACGATCAGCACCGCGATCCACGCCACCCGCAGGGCGAGCCCGTCGGGCCGTAGCGAGCGGTCGAGCAGGTAGACCACTCCGGTGGAGACCGCGATCGGTCCGGCCACCATGAGGAAGCGCATCATTCGGGCCCGCCAGGGTTTGACCTGCCAGACCGAGGTTTCCATATCGGAAGCGAGGGAGCGGGTTGAGCCGCCGGTCGCTGAAGTTGCCACATCAAGAGATACGGCAATCTGGACTGACGACTGGATCAGATTGGGTAAAACGGCCCGGTTTTGGCCCAGTGAGGAGGTATAGAAACACAGGGAATAGCCAGAAAAGCGGATTTTGGTGCGCCCGCTAGTCTCGGAGGCCATGAGCTCTTCGCCATGCATTTTCTGTTCAATTTTGGCCGGTGACGCCCCGGCGAACGTGGTCTACGACGACGAGTTCGTCTTGGCCTTTCTCGACATCACGCCGCTGTTTCTTGGCCACACGCTGGTGGTTCCCCGCGACCACCACGTGACCATCACCGACCTTCCCGCCGATCTGGTCGGCCCCTACTTCGCCCGGGTCCGACACCTGGCCCGCGTCGTCGAAACGGAGCTCGGCGCGGGCGGCACCTTTGTGGCCATGAACAACAAGGTGAGCCAGAGCGTTCCCCACCTCCACACCCATGTGGTGCCCCGCACCAAGGGCGATGGGTTGCGGGGCTTTTTCTGGCCCCGCACCAAATACGCCGACGACGCCCAGGCCGCCGAACTCGCGGAACGACTGAGGGATGCAGCCGTTGCCGAACCGATCGAAGCGGGTTAGGAGACTCCTCGAGCCTCGTGGCCCGTCGGGGCGCTGGCTCGGTCGCGACCTGGGTGGTTGAAACGGGCGCGGGTTGATTCGGTCTGGCGGTTTTGCTTGGCCCGGCTGTCTTCATCGTCGATCTCCACGTACTCTCAACCCATGGCGCGGTTGCGGGTTTTGGTGATGTGCATGGCGAACATTTGTCGTTCGCCGATTGCGGAACA
>CALAML010000241.1 GCA_937925845.1 uncultured Acidimicrobiales bacterium
CCACCACCGAGTACGCCAAGGAGCGCGAGCAGTTCGGCAAGCCGATCGGGGTGAACCAGGCGGTGAAACACCAGCTAGCGGACGCCCGTGTCGCGCTGGAGTTCGCCGAGCCGTTGGCCCTCCGAGCTGCGGCGTCGCTCGCTGCTGGCGACGCTGACCGTTCAGCCCATGTGTCGATGGCCAAGGCGCAGGCTTCTGATGCCGCCGATTTGGCCGCCCGGACCGCGCTTCAGGTGCACGGGGCCATCGGCTACACCTTCGAACACGATCTGCACCTTTGGCTCAAGCGGGCCTGGTCGTTGTCGGCGTCGTGGGGGAGTGCGGCCCACCATCGGGGCCGGGTGGCCGACGCTCTCAACATCTGAGCCGCCGGGCGAACAGGTCCATCGCGCCCCAGCCACCCAAGGCGCGATGGACCGATCCTGACGCCGACTTGCGTCTGGCGTCGAGAGCAGGCGTGGAGAGCCTTTTGAACAGTGGCCGCCGAACCCACCGGTTGGGCACCGTAACCCTGAGCCGACTTGGTTGTCCAAAAGGCAGCCCGGTAACCGGGGTACGAATCCGCAGGCTGGGCCAGGAACCGGCCGAGCAGGCCGCTGACAGCCGGAAAGGGCGGGTCATCGTGGTTGGGAGTAGTCTGGCGTCCGGTTTCACGACCGGTACGACGTTCATCACCGACACGGCGCCGCTGAAGCGCCGAACGTAGCGACAGGAGTGACAAATCATGCGGGGAATCGTCTTCGAGGATGGCAAGGCCGAACTCTCCAACGAGGTGACGCTGCGCGAGATCGGACCCGGCGAGGTTCGGGTGAAGATGGTGGCTGCCGGCGTCTGCCACAGCGACGTATCCGTGCTCAACGGCACCATCCCGTATCCGACACCGCTGGTGATGGGCCATGAAGGGGCCGGCGAGGTGATCGAGGTCGGCGATGGAGTAACCAACGTGACCGCCGGTGACCATGTGGTGATGACCACCCTGGCCTCGTGCGGCATGTGCAATCACTGCAACCGCGGCATGCCGACCCATTGCCCAACCAGCATCGGCAACATGACCACGCCCTTCACTGTAGGCGACAAGCCGGCCTACAACTTCGCCGCCCTGTCGGTGTTTGCCGACGAGGTCATCATCAAGTCGATTCAGGCAATCAAGATCGACAAGGAGATCCCCCTCACCTCGGCCAGCCTGATCGGCTGCGGCGTGATCACCGGTGTGGGTACCGTGTTTAACCAGTCCAACATCGAGGCTCGTCACACCGCCGCGGTCTTTGGCGTGGGCGGCATCGGGCTGAACGTGCTGCAGGCGCTACGGATCCGCGGGGCCCGGCGCATCATCGCCGTGGACACCTTGGCCTCCAAGGAGTCGCTGGCCATGGAATTCGGGGCCACCGACTTTGTGAACGCCGCTGATGGTGGCGCGGTGGAGGCCATCAAGGAGATCGTGAAAGGCCCGGAGGGGCTCTGGTTCTCTCAGGACGGGGTTGATTTCGCTTACGACTGTGTCGGTCACCCGAAGGTCGTCGCCGATTGTGTCGACGCTACGACCTGGGGCGGCACCACAGTGGTGATCGGGGTGCCAGGTGGCGATGCCATGCTGGGTGACATACCGATCAACAAGTTGAACCTGGTCGATCGCAAGATCACTGGTTGTCGCTACGGGTCGACCAAGCCCCAACAGGACATCCCGTTGATTGTCGACCTCTACAAGCAGGGGCGGCTGAAGCTCGACGAGCTCGTGACCGCCACCTACCCGTTGGAGGAGTTCCACACCGTGGTCTCCGACATGCACGAGGGCAAACTGGCCCGCGGCGTGCTCACCTTCGACTAAGTCGCCGGGGCCGTTCTCTGCGCTTCTCAACGGGGTCTCGGCGGCCGGTTCGGCACACGGTCGGTTCGGGATAGTCGGTTCGGCAGAGTCGTTAGTTGGCGAAGCTGGTGTCCTGGCCATCCCACAACGGGTCCCGGACGTTTCGCCGGAGCAGCTTGCCGGTGCCGTCTCGCGGCAGTGCTTCGGTGATGATCCAGGTATCGGGGCGTTCGTAGCGGGCGAGATACTGCTCACAGCGGCTGCGGGCCTCGGCCACCACCGATTCCGTTTCGGCATCGGAGTCGGCGCGTTGTGGGTCGACCACCAGCGTGGCCACGGGCACCTCGCCGCGTTCGGCATGCGGGCCTCCCACCACACAGCAGTCGATGACACCGGGTGTGGCGGAAATGACTTCTTCGATCTGGGCTGGGTACACGTTGACTCCGGCCGAGATGATGACGTCGGTGGTGCGGCCGCAGAGGAA
Organism: uncultured Acidimicrobiales bacterium; assembly: GCA_937925845.1. Classification (GTDB taxonomy): domain Bacteria; phylum Actinomycetota; class Acidimicrobiia; order Acidimicrobiales; family CALAML01; genus CALAML01. Next base: position 2,289 of record CALAML010000241.1, read on the forward strand.
GAGCGCACCGTCGGAGTCGACCCAGCCGATGTCGCCAACCGTGAAGGCATGGTCGGTGGGGCGGTAGGCAGCCTCGGTTTTCTCCGGCTCACCCCGGTATTCGAACCGAGGTCCGGCCGGGTCCCGGAAATAGATGGTGCCGATCTCCCCGGGCTCGAGGTTCTGGCCGTCCTCGTCGACCACGAGGATCTCAAGACCCATGAGTGCCCTCCCTACCGTGCCTGGCTTGGCCAGCCATTCGGTGGAATCGGCCACGCAGAACCCGCCTTCGGTGAAGCCGTAGTACTCCACCAGGCAGGGGCCGAAGATGTCGATCATCTTCTGCTTCAGCGGGCGCGGACACGGCTCGCCGCCATGTACCAGTGCGCCGAGGCGAGGGAGGGGAGCCTCGCCATCGCCCGGGGCCAAGAGGTCCGGGTCCAGGGCCAGAAGCTTGCGGAACATCGTGGGCACCATGCACGTGGAGCGCACCGCTTCGCCCCGGGCCACTTCGAGGACGCGTGCTGCATCGAAATGATCCATGATCCGCACCGTCGCGCCACCGGCGAGGGCGGCCAGCGAGAAGGCCAACGGGGCCCCGTGGTAGAGGGCTGAGCAGTTCAGGTGCGGCCCATCGAGGGGCATGCCCAACATCGACGCGAAGCCGGCGCTGGCCGGGAACGACGTGGTGAACGGGGCTCGGCCGGCGCTGGCCAGGCGTACCGCCTTGGGCCGCCCGGTGGTGCCGGAGGTGTACGAGAGCCGGTAGCCGGCGCGGTCGTTGGGTTGGGGAGTGGGGTCGGCGCCCTCAAGCCAGGATCGATAGCCCGTTCCGGCGCTTTCGTCGCCTACGTCGACCACCACCGCTCCGGCACCGGCGCCACACTGGCGCCCCACGTCGAGGTCGGTCACCACCGCCTTCGAGCACGCATCGGCAAGGAGATAACCAACCTCGTCGGTGGTCCATGTCGACTTCACCGGCGACACCACAAACCCGCCCCGCATGGCCGCGATCAACGCCACGTAGTACTCAAGTCGGTTGGTCATGACGACGGCCACATGGTCGCCGTCGGCGAGGCCTGCGTCGTGAAGCCGGCGCGCCATCCGGTTGGAGTGGTCGTCAAGAACCCGCCAAGTGATCGACCCACGATCGTCGGCGATGGCGATGGCTTCTTCACTCGCTCCGGTGAGCGAGGCCAGGCTGGGCTGGAGTTCAGACATCTTTTCGGGCGCCAACGTGGGACCGCTTTGCGTGCTTGCGTGCGGGCAGCGCTGGTGGGGTTGGCGCTACTTGTTTTCGGCTACGGGGGCGGTGAGCATGATCGACACGGTACCTTCACCGGCATCCTCGCCCACGGCGAGGAAACCCTGCTTCTTGTGGAAGGCGAGGGCATCTTCGTTGCGGGGGCGCACGCTTACGTTGCAGGCCATCAGCTCGCAGGACTGACGTTGGCTGAACTCGGCCAGATCCTGGTACAGGGCTCGACCCAGCCCCATCAGCCGGCGCTGTTGGGAAACGATGATGCGATCGATGAGGAAGAAGTCGTCATGGCGTTCGCGGAACCACCGCGCCGGACCGGAGTCGAACTCGTCGCTCGAGTGGTAGCCGATCACCACTGCGACGATGTCGCCGTCGATGTCGGCGACTCGCACATAGGCGGCGGTGTTGAGAATCTTGTCGAGCTCATCCCGGGTCAGGGGCTCGATCATGGGGGCCTCAGAATTGTTCAGATCGATGATTTGATCGTGGTCCGTGGGCTGGGTCTTGCGCAGCGTGACACGGACAGTCGAGGCAGATGTTTTGGGCGCAGCGGAGGACATGGCCATATGTTTGCAGAACTGCGGCGGAGACGAAAACTGGAAGTGAACTTCCTTGAATTCTCTTTGCGCAACACTGTTCCCGGAACCTGACCAGTGGGTGAACTTAGTCGGGGGTTCGGGAGTGGTTGGGGTGGTGGCTTTGGGTCCGGCCGGGCTCCAGATACCGTCAGACCGGCGTGAACAACACCTCCACTCCCGCCTCTGCGCCGCCATCGTTCCGGGTCGTCACCCTTTGCACCGGCAATGCAACCCGCTCGGTCATCGCTCAGCTGTGGCTGCAGAAGCAGCGTCCCGACCTGGTCGTGGTCGGCGGCGGCACCCTGAGTATCGAGGGGCTCCCGATGAGCCCCCGCACCAGGAACGCCCTCATGCGAGTCGGCTTGACCGACCCTGGTCATCGCAGCCATCAGTTGGTCGCCGATGATCTTGTTGATGTCGATCTGGTGCTCGCCATGGAGGTCGACCATGTGAATTGGATTCGCCGAGAGCATCCCGAGGTTGCCGACCGAACAGCGACGCTCCGGCGCCTCCTCAGCGATATGCAACCAGGCCCGCCCGCTTTCGCGACGCGGTTGGCGGCTCTGGAGCTGAGTTCGGTGAAGCTGGCTTCTGCTGAAGTCGAGGACGTGATCGATCCCGCGGGAGGCGATCAGGACGAGTTCGACCGATGCGCCGACGAACTGGCCGCCCTCCTCGCAGAGTTTGTGCAGCTGCTCGATCCGCCACCAGAAGACCACTGAGCCTCACCGGACTAACCGACCACCCAACTAGGCTGGCGAGGTGGATCTCCGTTACACCGACGCACAATTGGCCTTTCGAGATGAGCTTCGTGATTGGCTGGCTACCGCCTTGCCCGAAGTGGCGCCCGAACCCGACCGTCACGACTGGGACGCCCGCCGGCGGTGGGACACCGATTGGCAGGCCATGCTGGCCGATGCTGGCTATGCGGGCATCGACTGGCCCACCGAGTTCGGGGGCCGGGGCGCGTCGCCAGCCGAGCATCTGATCTTCCTCGAGGAAACCGAGCGGCTCCGGGCGCCGTATGTGGGGGTCAACTTCGTGGGTCTGGGCCATGCCGGTCCGACCATCATTGCCGAGGGCACTGAGGCCCAGCAGGCCGACCATCTCCCAAAGATTCTCCGGGGCGAGGAGGTGTGGTGTCAGGGTTTCTCGGAGCCCGGGGCCGGTTCTGACCTTGCGTCGCTGCAGTGTCGAGCCGTGCGTGACGGTGATGAGTATGTGATCAGCGGCCAGAAGATCTGGACCTCGTTCGCCCACATCGCCGACTATTGCGAGCTGCTGGTCCGCACCGATCCTGACCCGGAGATCCGCAAACACAAGGGGATTTCGTGGCTGATGATGTCGATGGATTCGCCGGGTATCGATATCCGCCCGCTCGACACGGTGCTGGGTTCCTCGGAGTTTGCCGAGATGTTTCTTGATGAGGTTCGGGTTCCGGTCTCAAACCGCGTTGGTGACGAGAACGACGGGTGGCGGGTCACGATGGTGACGCTGTCCTTTGAGCGGGGCACCGCCTTTGTGAGTGAGTTGCTGGGGTCGATGAAGTTGGTTGAAGAGGCCGCCGATCTGGCCCGCCAGGTCACCAGAAACTCCGCGACCGCTTGGGACGACGTTGGGCTGCGGCGCGAGATTGGCCAGATCGCCGCAGAGCTGGATGCTCTCTGGGCGCTAACGAAGCGGAATGTGTCGCAGGCGGCCCGTACCGGTATCCCGGGACCTGGAGGCAACGTCTTCAAGCTCCGATACGCCGAGACCCGGCGCCATCTCGGTGATGTGTCGGCTCGGCTTCTGGCCCGGGCTGGGTTGGGGATCGGTGAAACCGGTAGCCATAGTCGAAACGACCCGATCGAAGAGCGCATCTACGCCCTGTCGCTCAAGATTGCTGCCGGCACCACACAGGTGAACAAGAACATCATCGGAGAGCGGGTCCTGGGCCTGCCGAAAGGCTGAGTGAAAGATGGACTTCGAACTTTCTGACGATCAGGCCGCGCTGGCTGAGGGCATCCGCAACCTGTGCCAGGGGCGATTCGATATCGAGACCATTCGTGGCTTTGCCGAGTCTGGGGGCGTGGACCCTGGCCGCTGGAAAGAGCTGGGCGACACCGGGGTGTTCGGGCTGATGGCCACCGAGGCCGATGGTGGTCTTGGTATGGGTTTGGCCGATGCGGTGCTGGTCTTTGAAGAGTTGGGTCGGGCCGCGGTTCCTGGCCCGTTGGTCGGTACGTTTCTTGCCGCGTCAGCCGTCCCGGCGGCGCTCGCCGGAGATCACGTCGTGAGCCTGGTTGAACACACCGCCGACAATGCGGCTGGCCCGTGGATGGTCGAGCACCTCGATGCCGCAGCGTCGGTGGCGGTGCTCGGGGCCGAGTCGGTGTCGCTGATACCCGCCGCTGACCTCGCGGGCGAGGCCTTGCCTCATCCGTTGGATGTGCTCACGCCGGTGTCGCGGGTGCAGTCGCTCGCTGACGGCCAGGAGATCGGGGGCCCGGAGGTTGCCGCCGACTGGCGCCATCGGGGGTCGGTGCTCACCGCCGCGCTGCAGCTTGGTCTGGCCGAGGCGTCGCTGGAACTTGGTGTGGCCTACGCCAAGGAGCGCGAGCAGTTCAACAAGCCGATCGGCACCTTCCAGGCCATCAAGCACCTGTGTGCCGACATGCTGACCCATGTCGAGGTGGCCCGCGCCGCGGTGTACGCCGCCGGTGTTCACTTTGATCAGCCCGACACCGGCGATGCCGTCCGGGCCGCGTCGGTAGCCAAGCTGCTGGCCGGTCAGGCCGGCGACTTCTGTGGCAAGGCATGTACCCAGATCCACGGCGGGATGGGTTACACATGGGAGGTCGACGTGCACCTGTTCCTCAAGCGGTCCTGGGTACTCGACACCGTCTTTGGCGACGCCGACGACCACACCGAAGCGGTAGCCGCATTCCTCTAGCCCAGTAGGGAAAGTTGGCCTCGTTCGGGGTCAGGCCAAACACCGCCAACTTTTGTGCGACTCGTTACCGAGCGAGGGGGCGGAGGAGTTCGACCAGCTCGGCGTACCAGGCGTTGAGCGCCGGCAGGTCGTCCTGTTCGGTTTTGCCAAAGCGTACAAACACCAGGTCCATCGCCGGCACGATCTGCACCCGCTGACCGTCGTAGCCGCTGCCCGCGAAGCTGCCGAAGTCGTCGGGCACCGTCCACCAGTGGTGGCCGTAGCCGATGTTGTCTTCTTCGACGAAGGCGTGGGTGGTGCGGGCCAGATCAACCCAGCCTTCGGGGAGGAAACGCTCGTTTTTCCAGAATCCGTCACGAAGGTACAGGTGCCCAAAGCGGAGAAAGTCTTCGGCGGTGGCATGGAGGTAGCTGCTGGCCACCCAGTTGCCCGATTCATCGAAGCCCGGATCGGCACTGTTCATCGACAGCGGCTGGAAGAGTCGCTCCGCCAGTGCCTTTCGATAGCCCGCTTCGTCGGTAATGCCCAGCACTCGGCGGGCGATATCGGCCACCACGTTCGATGTTCCGCTGGAGTAGTTAAAGACTTCGCTCGGCGAGTGTTCCAGGGGGTGGCCCGCTGCATACTCAGCGTGGTTGGCCTGACCTGATCCGAACAACATGTCGATCACGTGTGAGACCGAGTCGTCGACGTAGTCTTCGACCCAGCGAAGGCCGGAGCGCATCATCAGGAGGTCACGCAGGGTGATCTCGCCGCGCTTGTCGTCCCATCCCGGCAATTGGGTTGGGGCGTCGATATCAAGGAGCCCATCGCGAACCAGCGTCCCGATGAAGGCGTGGGCCACGCTTTTGGCTACCGACCAGGACAGGTGTTGTGAGCTGGCATCGTGGTCGGGGCCGTAGCGTTCGAACAGAATTCGCCCGTGGTGGGCGATCAGCAACGCATGGGTGGCACCGACCGCTCCATCGGCACCAACAAACGCGGCGTCGATCAGGCGGTGGAAAGCCCGGGGATCGATGGCCTCCGGAAGGTTTCCTCGAGGCCACGTTTCCGCAGGCCAAGCCACGATGGGGTGCTGGCTCGGGAGCGCGATAAGGCTGGGCTCAGTCTCCATTTCCAGGTCGGCCACCTCACCTCCAGACCAGCCGTCCCACGGACTTCACGTGCGTACCTATGGGCCGGACAATGGCCCACACACGTGGAACGCTACACCACTAAATGTGAGCGCCGCACTACCTGAGAGTTCACTCAACGTCAATAGACAGCTGACAACAATCCCAAGATAGGTGTCCGCGGGCTCGAAAGGGTGGACCTGAGCCCCTGTGGTGCCGATAGGACACGAGCCATGTTTGCCCGTGTTCTCGCCACTATCCGCCGTGCTAACGCCATTTTGGTGTTGGCACGGGCAGACTGAGCGCCGCCATGGACGTTGCGATCACCCTCGGAGTGCTGGCCTTGGTTGTGGTGGGCCTGGTCACGAACCGAGTCTCGCCCGCCAGCGCCATTCTGGGTGCATCAGCGATTCTTTTTGTTCTGGGCGTAATCAGCTCAGACCAGGCCTTTGGCGGCTTTGCCAACTCGGCGCCACTGACGGTTGCCTGCCTGTATGTGGTGGCGGGGGGAGTGGCTCGCACCGGGGCAATAACGCCGCTGCTCGACCGTGTGCTGAGCGATCGTGGTTCTCCGCGGGCGGCGATGGCTCGCCTCTTGGTGCCAGCCGGGTTCGGGTCGGCGTTCCTCGCCAACACGCCGATCGTGGCCACCTTGGTGACGCCGGTGGTCTCCTGGGCTGAAGCTCGGGGCCGGGCGCCGTCGAAGCTGCTGATACCGCTGTCGTACGCCACCATCCTCGGGGGTACCGTCACCGCTATCGGCACCAGCACCAACCTGGTGATGAGCGGTCAGCTCGAGGCCATCGGCGAGGAACCGTTGGGCATGTTCGAGTTGGCCAAGCTCGGCCTGCCGGCGGCCCTGATCGGGGTGGTGCTGATCATCGCTCTCGGGCCGACCCTGCTTCCGGATCGCAGTTCACCGGGTGAAGACATCGGTCGCAGTTACGTGGTGTCGATGACCGTGGAGCCCGATGGTCCGCTCGATCGCACCTCGGTGGCTGATGCTGGGCTCCGCCATCTCCAGGGGGTGTTCCTGGTGGAGGTTGAGCGCGATGGCATCATCACCGCGCCGGTGGCTCCAAACTTCGAACTCCGGAGTGGCGACCGCCTCACCTTTGCCGGGCGGGTCGACCTGGTAGTCGATCTGCAGGCCATGCGGGGTCTGCAGTCCACGGAGATTGGACATCTCAAAGCGGTCGATCACGGCAATCACACGTTCTTTGAAGCGGTGGTTGGTGGAGGGTCTCCGTTGTCAGGCCGAACTCTGAAGCAGTCTGATTTCCGCTCTCGGTATCAGGCCGCGGTGGTGGCGATCCATCGCTCGGGTCAGCCGCTCGAAGCCAAGCTTGGACAGGTTCGGATTCGCCCGGGTGACACGCTGTTAGTCTTGGCCGGTCCCGAGTTTCGGTTGCAGTGGCGCCACCAGGGTGACTTCCTGCTGATCTCCCGCCTTGGCGGCGCCCCACCATCGGCAACCAAACGGGCACCGTTGGCCTTGGCCGTTCTGGTACTGCTGGTTGGGCTGCCTCTTTTTGGGCTGCTCGGAGTGTTCAAAACTGCGCTGGTCGCCGCCGGGGCCATGGTGGCCACCGGCATTCTGTCGCCACGCGAGGCCCGTGATTCGATCGATATCAATGTGGTGCTGACCATCGCCGCCGCGTTTGGTCTGGGCCAGGCCTTGTCGGAGGTGGGGATCGCCGACTCCATCGCCGACGGCCTGGTTGATGGGTTGGGTGGTCTGGGCACCGCCGGGCTGGTCGCCGGGCTGTTGATTGCCGCCGTGGCGCTGACCGAGCTGGTCACCAATGCCGCCGCGGTGGTGCTGGTGTTCCCGATCGCCAACCGCATCGCCGCCCAGAGCGATCTGGATCCCCGCCTGCTTGCCATCGCGGTGGCCGTGGCTGCGTCAGCCTCGTTCCTCACCCCGATCGGCTACCAAACCAACACCATGGTGTACGGCCCCGGTGGCTACCGCTTCACCGACTATCTCCGCCTCGGCCTCCCGCTGTCGGCCGCAACCCTCGCCATCCTCACCACGCTCGTCACCATCTACGCCTAACGGCCCGGACCCGCCCGGACCTGGCCAGAAAAGGCCGAAATGTCGGAAGTCTGCGACAAAGAGTGTCGCATTCTTCCGACATTTCGGTGACGGCGCTGGTGTTGGACGGCTTCTAGCTACCGGACCATTCCGGGGCCCGCTTTTCGGCGAAGGCTTTGGGTCCTTCTTTGGCATCGTTGGAGGTGAACACCGTGGCCTGCAACTTGCCCTGCATGGCCCAGAGGTCGGCCTCGGTGGTGCCCTGGGTGGCTTTGATGACTTGCTTCGACGCAGCTACACCCAGCGGGGCGTTGGCTGCGATCTTGGTGGCCAGTTCCATCGCCCCATCGACCGCGCCGCCCTTTGGGGTGATGCGGCTGATCATGCCGACGCTGTGGGCTTCGGCAGCCTCGATCGGCTCGGCGGTGAGGGCCATCTCCATGGCCTTCATGTATCCGACCCGTGACGGTAGGCGGATCACGCCACCACCGGCGGCGAACAGGCCCACCTTCACTTCGGGGATGCCGAACTTCGAACCTTCGGCAGCCACGATCAGGTCACACGACAGTGCCAGTTCGAGGCCACCGGCGAGGGCAAAACCTTCGACGGCCGCGATCAGCGGCTTCTTCGATCCGTTGACAAAGAAGTTCACGACGGCGCCGATGTCCTCGCCCTTGGCGAAGGCCTTGAGGTCCATCCCGGAACAGAAGCCCCGGCCGTTGCCGGTAAGCACACCGGCGGTGAGTTCGTCGTCGCCGTGGAGTTCGTCGAGGCCAGCCTGTAGGCCGGCGGCGAGCGCCCCGTTGATCGAGTTCATCTGATCGGGACGGTTGAGGGTGATGAGCAGGACTTTGCCCCGCCGCTCCGTGAGGACTGCGGCTTCGTCTCCGCCTTCGGCGGTTGCGTCGCTCATTTCGGCGGCATCCGGATGCCACCGTCGAGACGGATGGTCTCGGCGTTCAGGTACGGGTTGGTGATGCATTCCATCACGGCAAAGGCCAATTCTTCACCAGAGCCGAGCCGCTTGGGGAACAGCACCGACTGGCCGAGATGGGCCTTGAATTGGTCCGACTGTTCACCGGTGCCGTAGATCGGCGTGTCGATCAGGCCGGGGGCGATGGTGTTGACCCGGATGCCGACGGCCGAGAGATCTCGGGCCACCGGAAGGGTCATGCCAACAACGCCGCCCTTGGACGACGAGTAGGCCGCTTGGCCGATCTGGCCATCGAAGGCGGCGGCGGAGGCCATGTTGACGATGGCGCCGCGGCTGCCGTCGTCATCGACCGGGTCGGTCTGGGCCATGGCCGCAGCGGAGCGGCTCAACATGTTGAACGTGCCGATCAGGTTGATCTCGATCACCTTGGTGTAGATGCCAAGGTCGAAGGGCACGTTGCTGCGGTCGATGGTTCGACCGGCCATGCCGATACCGGCCGAGTTCACCAGTGCTCGCAGCGGTCCCATTTCGGAAGCTGCGGCTACTGCTGCGTCGGCGTCGTCGGTCGAGGACACGTCACACTTCACGAACAGGCCGCCCAGCTCGGAAGCCACCGCCTGGCCCTTCTCTTCATTGAGATCGGCGACGACCACACGCGAACCGGCAGCAGCAAGCTGTCGGGCGCTGGCTTCGCCGATTCCGGAGGCTCCTCCGGTGATGATGGAGGAGCTACCCTCCAAGTTCATTCGGGGCATCAGGCTTCAATCCTTTCGATGATGGTTGCGTTGGCGAGACCGCCACCTTCGCACATGGTTTGGAATCCGTAACGCCCGCCCGAGCGTTCAAGCTCGTTGACCAGGGTGGTCATGAGCTTGGCGCCGGAGCAGCCGAGCGGATGTCCAAGGGCGATGGCGCCGCCGTTTACGTTGACCTTGTCGAGGTCGACGCCGGTTTCTTTCTGCCAGGCCAGCACCACGCTGGCGAAGGCTTCGTTGACTTCGAACAGGTCGATGTCGTCGAGGGTGATATCGGCCTTGGCCATGATTTTCTCGGTGACCGGGATCGGCCCTTTGAGCATGGTCACCGGGTCGGTACCGGCGATGGCGAAGTGCTTGAACCGGGCTCGTGGCTTGAGGCCGAGCTCGGCGGCCTTCTCGGCACTCATGATCAGCACCGCGGCTGCGCCATCGCTGATCTGACTGGCGTTGCCAGCAGTGATCTTGCCGTCTTCCTTGAAGGCCGGCTTGAGGTTGGCCAGCTTCTCGGCGGTGGTGCCGGGCCGGATGCCCTCGTCGCGGGTGGCCATCACCGTTTCGCCGTCGATTTCGACCGGGACGGGGATGATCTCGTTCTCGAAGCGACCTTCGTTGGTGGCCACTTCGGCCCGACGTTGCGATTCGGCGCCGAAGGCATCGAGGTCTTCGCGGCTGATGCCATATTCATCGGCGATCATGTCGGCACCGATGCCCTGCGGAGGCAGCCCGGTGTCGGCGTAGCGGTCCTGCATGGCCTGTGGGAACGGGTGGCCCATCTTGCCCTGGAGCACGGTGGTGCCCATCGGCACCCTGGTCATGGACTCGACACCGGCCGCGATCACCACGTCGTAGGCACCGGCCATCACGCCCTGCGCGGCGAAATGGATGGCCTGCTGGGAGGAGCCGCACTGGCGATCAACGGTTGTGGCTGGGACCGTTTCGGGCCAACCGGCAGCGAGTACCGCGTTGCGCCCAATGTTGAGTGAGTGCTCGCCGGCCTGCATCACGCAGCCCATCACAACGTCATCGACGATGGCCGGGTCGAGGCTGTTGCGCTCCTCGAGGGCCTTCAGGACGTGGGCAGCCAGGTCGGCCGGGTGCCAGTCCTTGAACTGACCATTGTTGCGGCCGCCCGGGGTTCGGACGGCATCTACGATCACAGCTTCAATCATGGGTGGTGCTCCTTCAGTGGGTTACAAGAGTGGTTTCGGTTGGGTTAGTCGGCATCGGTATTACTACGGGCCTTGGCCGCGGCGGCGTTGTCGGTGAGGCGAACCAGGAGGTTGGCCAGCTCCTGTCGTTCGCTGCGGCTGATGCCGGACCGAAGTTCGGTCCGCAGGTCGGCGTCGAGTTCATAGAAGCGCTCCACCAGCTCAGCTCCCGACTTGGTGATGGCGACCCTCCAGACCCGACGGTCGTCGGGATCGGCCTCGCGCTGCACCAGCCCCCGTTCCGAGAGCTGGTCGATCATGGTGCCGGTCGCGGCCCGACCCAGCCCGACCATCTCGGCCAGTTCGGTTTGCGTCCGTGAGCCAAAGTCGCTCACAAAAGCGAGAAGGCTGGCCTGGTTCAGGTTCAGCCCCAGCTCAGCCAGGCGCAGGTCAAAGACTTGACGAAGTTGATGAGCCGCCTGAATCAACGTGGTCTCAACCCGTCGCCAAGAAGGAGGCGGAACCGAAGCACGGGCAGCAGAAGAAGTGGAAGCTGAGGGAGTCGCAGAGTCTGTAGCCAAGCAGAATGTATCCTCCCATACAATGTTGGTTGCCGCAAGGCGGCTAACTATTGGGCACGAGGATTAGTGCTTCGTCGGGGTGGATTTCGATTTCGGTGTCGAACCATTCGCTGGTGCGTTCGGTTCGGGTGGCGTACTTCACGGCCCACGGGCCGCCGCTGATGGTGAGTTTGGCTGGCTTGTCGCCGACGTTGATGGCCACAACGACCGATCCGCGGCGGAAGGCGAGCACATCTTCGGGTGGGGCGGTGAGCCACTCGAGGGTTTGGTCGGCCATGGCACCGAGCTCGCGGCGGACGGCGAGGAGGCGGCGGTGACGTTCAAGTGAGGAGAACGGATCTCCGAGTTGGCCTTTGACGGTTTCGGAGAGGTGGTGGTTACCGAACGGGAGCCACGGCTTTACCCCCTCGGCGGTGAAGCCGAACCCTGGGGCGTCCGACCATGGGATCGGCGTCCGGCAGGGATCGCGACCATCGGTGGGGTTGTCGTTGCGGATCGCCACCGGGTCCTGGAAGTCGGCGGGGTCGACGGGAACGTCCTCCATGCCGAGTTCGGAGCCTTGGTAGAGGAAGGGGAGGCCGGGAAGCATGGTGAGTAGCACGGTGAACGCCAGGGATCGTTCTTTTCCTACTTGGCCGCCGCCGAAACGGGTTGGGGCGCGGGGGTCGTCGTGGCTGCTCACGGCCCAGCCGATTTGACCTTCGCTCGAGGCTTCGGCTCCGGGAGCGAAGCAGGCCCAGAGACTCTCGGCGGACCATTTCACGTGCATCGGGTCAAAGAAGAAGGCTCGGTGGAGGCGGCCGGGACCGGCGTAGGCCGCGACCCGGGCCGCGTCTCCGGCTCGGATGTAGACCTCGCCGAGCAGCATGGCGTCGTAGCTGTCGGCCAGTTCTCGCCATTCGGCGTAGATGTCGAACACGCCTTCCTGGTTCATGTCGTGCACGTGGTCGAGGCTGAGGAAACGCTCTCGAGGGCCTTCGTCGCCGGTAAGTTCATGCACGACGGGCAGGTCGGGCAGGGCCGGGTTTTTGGCGAGCCCGTGGGCCACATCGATGCGGAAACCATCGACGCCGCGTTCGCACCAGAACCGGAGGATGTCGAGGAATTCGGCTCGCACCTCAGGGTTGTCCCAGTTGAGGTCGGGCTGTTCGGGGAGGAACAGGTGAAGGTAGTACTGGCCTGAGGCTTCGTCGAGCGTCCAAGATGGCCCGCCGAAGTGACTGGCCCAGTTGTTGGGCGGACCGCCGTCGGGGGCCGGGTCGCGCCAATGGAACCAGTCACGTTTGGCTGACGTCGGGTCGCTGAGAGCCTCCAGGAACCACGGGTGCTGGTCGGAGCAGTGATTGGGAACGATGTCGACAATGACTTTGAGGCCGAGTCGATGGGCCACCTCGATCAACTTGTCGAAGTCGGCGAGCGTGCCGAATGCCGGGTCGATGTCTCGATAGTCGGCTACGTCGTAGCCGAAGTCGGCCATAGGTGAGGTGTAGAAGGGCGAGATCCAGATGGCATCGATGCCGAGGTCGGCGAGGTAGTGAAGCCGCTCCTCAATGCCGATCAGGTCCCCGACTCCGTCACCATTTCCATCAGAAAAAGACCTGATGTAGATCTCGTAACCGACCGCGTTCTCCCACCAGGGCGTTCCACTCATCCGCACAGTGTAGACATCGCCGCTGAAGCCGAACCCCTCGTGGGAGATTTGTGACGCCGAGCTCGCCAAAATCGGCAAGCCAGGCGTCAGCAACCCTGGCGGGTTCCGCTACTTGGTCTGATCGGGCGGCTAGAAATTGGGCGCCGCTGGCGTGGTGCGGTGCCGTGACAGGTGAGGTCGAGCTGGACCTTGTCTGAGCTCAGCTGACGCTGGCTTGTCCGGCCTTGGGAAGCAACACCCAGGTTTGGCCGGGAGTGAGCGGGATTTCGGCTCCGTCGGCAGTGGTGTAGGTGGTGAGCTCACCGGCGCTGGGGCGGGCCCAGCGGCCGCGGATGATGTGGCCGTCGGTGAGAATCCAGGCTTCACCTTCGCCAACCATGATCGCCTCTGGGGAGCGAGAGTCGGCGGGGCTGGAGCCGTATTCGATGAACTGGACGATGACGTTCTCCGGTGCCAGTGCAGCACCTGAGGCATCGTTGTGGGCCGCGCCGTCGGTGGCTCGCCGCCAGCCGCCGAGTTCCTCGTCCCAGGTATGGGTAGCCGTGGTGAGCCCGTATGCCACCCTGAGCGTGGTTGCCGGCTGAGCCGACGCCGGCAGCGGGGCATTGCGGGAACGGAAGGAGAACACCTGTGGCGGTAACCCGGCACGTCCGCCGTCGGCCGCGTACAGCGCATTGGTGCTGCTGTAGAGGTTGTGGGGTGCCGCCCGCGAACCGTTACGGCGGAATGCTCCGCCATTGTTGGTGGCGCCAACATCGACGAGCGGTGAGTCCCGCACGATGGCCAGGGTGCCTGGGTTTCCGCCCGAGTTGGCGAAGAGTGGGCTGTTGAGGTTTCCGAGGATGTTGACGTCGCTGGTTCGGGCCGAACGAATCGGGCCAACCGGATCGGCGTCGCGTGACTGGAACACGGCCACAAAGCGGGTGAGTCGCCCTTCGACGATCTCCTCAAAGACGATGTCGGCGCTGGGTAGACCGGATTGGGGCCGGGCCCGGGGGGCATTGTCGATCTTGACCGCGAGGGCCGGGCGGATTTTCGGTGGGACGCCGGGTTCGTCGGTTTCGGACTCGCCGGAGAGGGCGGCCAGGGCCGCGGCGCGGGCTTCGCGGAGTTCGACTCGGAGTTCGGCCAGCTCGGTGCGCAGGGCCTCGATCCGTTCCATCACTTCGCCCCTGGCGACAAGTCGTTCCGCCAACTCATCGCCGAAGCCGGTTCGGGTGGTATCGGCTTCGTTGAAGCGGGCGACGCGAGCTTCGGCTTCAACCGTGGCTACCGCGAGGGTGCGTTCGGTGGCCACAATTTCTTCCGACGCCCAAACATCGACGGCGTTCAAAAGATTACGTACCGAGCCACTCTGGGCCAGGTTGGACTCGCTGAGCAGGTCGGAATATGCAGCCTGGAGGCGGGGGTCGCCTCGGACATAGGCGTTGGTCGCGATCTCGCGGCGTACCTTCTGGGGCTCTTCGAGGTCGGCCCGGGCTTCTTCGGCTTGGGCTTCAAAGCGCTCGCGTTCCGCCTCGTTGTTGGCCATGATCAGGTCCTGGGCTCGCACCTTGGCGCCGAGGGTGGCCATCTCGCGGTCGATGGCGGCGGCTTCGGCTTCCGCTTCGGCCAACTCGGCTTCGACGGCATCGATCTTGGTCTTGGTCTCGTCGACGGTCTGGTCCTGTTCGACTTCGGGGTTGTCGCCGCTTTCGGCGGCCTCGGCGTCGACCGCACCGTCAGCTGTCGAGTCCTCCTGAGAGCTGGCGGGGCCGACGGTGCCGAGCAGGGCCACGACCATGGAGATGACCACGAGGATGGTCATTCGGGTGTGGCCGGGGCCAAGGCCACTGGACGCGCGATTCGGCATCTTGTCAGTGTCGCAGATCACAAGAAAAAACCACAGAGAGTGACAGAATTGCCCATACGTATTGGATCGACTCCAAAGAGGTGGGTCTTGAGGTGTCGGTTGTCGGGGGAGAGCAGGGACCCACCCCGCTACGGTAATTGTGTGAGCTCAACAGATGCAGTCGCCCCAGCCGTTTCCGACCCGATTCGTCACGATCTAATCATCGTTGGTACCGGCTCGGGAAATTCGATCCCGGGTCCGGAGTTCGATGACTGGGACATCGCCATTGTCGAACGGGGGGCGTTCGGCGGGACCTGTCTCAACGTGGGTTGTATCCCTTCGAAGATGTTTGTCTACGCCGCGGATATGGCTACCCACATCGCTGAGGCTTCAAAGTACGGGCTAGATGCCTCGTTGAACGGTGTCGACTGGCCGTCGATCGTAGACCGGGTCTTTGGCCAGCGGATCGATCCCATCGCCCAGGGTGGCGAGAGGTACCGGATCGACGAATGCGAAAACATCACCGTCTATCAGGAGTCGGCGGTTTTTGTCGGGCCCCGGGAGCTGGCGGTGGGCGATCAGGTGATCACCGCACCCCATATTGTTCTCGGGGCGGGCGGCCGACCGTTTGTTCCGCCGATCGAAGGTCTCGACTCGGTTACCTATCACACCTCCGACACCGTGATGCGCCTGGCGGAGGTGCCGCGGCGGATGGCGGTGATCGGGGGCGGGTACATCGGGTGCGAGCTGGGCCACGTGTTCGGCAGCCTTGGGGCGGAGCTCACCATGTTGGTTCGCGGTGATGCCATGCTGCGTATTGAGGATACAGAGATTCGCCAGCGGGCTCTGGAGATCTACCAACGTCGCTTTGACGTTCGGCTGGACACGAGCGTGACTGCAGCGCGGCCGGGCGACGGCCAGGGTGAAATTGTGCTCACGCTGAACGGTCCCGATGGGGAGTCGGAGCTGACAGTCGATGCGCTGCTGATCGCTGCCGGTCGGGTGCCCAACACCGACGAGCTACGGGTTGACATGGCCGGAATCGAAACCCGCGAGTCGGGCAAGATCAACATCGATGCCACGATGGCCACGTCGGTGGAGGGCATCTGGGCCTTCGGTGATATCGCCAACGACCATGAGCTCAAGCATGTGGCCAACGCCGAGGTGAAGGTGCTGCGCCAAAACCTTCTGCAGCCGGATGACCGTCGGGAGATCGACTACGGCCACGTGCCGCATGCCGTTTTTGGTTGGCCTCAGATCGCGTCGGTGGGCCTCACCGAACAGGCTGCCCGAGACGCCGGTCATGACATCTTGGTGGCCAAGAAGGACTACGGCGCTACCGCTTACGGTTGGGCTATGGAGGACTCAGAGTCGTTCGGGAAGTTGGTGGTCGACGCCAAGACCCGCCAGGTACTCGGGGCCCACATTCTTGGCCCCCAGGCGTCGTCGTTGATTCAGCAGCTGATTCAAGGCATGGCCTTTGGCCGCACCGTCGACGAGATGGCCACGGCCCAGATGTACATCCACCCGGCACTTTCGGAGCTGACCGAAAACCTGCTTCTCGAGGTGCCTGCCGCCCAGTAGGGCCCCAACGAGTTGCAACGGGTGTCTGACCCCCGTTGCAGGTTCACGGACACACGCCTTAGCTCTTGCGGCCTCGCCGGCGTCGGGGCGAGCTGGGTTGCAGGATGCGGGCGAGGTGAGGGCTGCCGCCTAGGTCCATGGTGATGTCATGGGGTACCTCGTGGGCCATCACGTCCCACATTCGATCCACCAGCGCCGCCTGAAGCGGAACATCATCGTCGAGGTCGCCCTTGCGGATACGGGCTTCGAGTAGATCAGCGTAGGAACGTAGACCCACCAAAGCCGCTACGACTCCGAGGTCGAGCGGCGCGGCGCCGAGCGCTCGAGCCTCGCGAATTCGGGGGGCGGTGTCCTGCGCGATGTGGTCGATGATGGGTTCGAGCAGGGCGGCATACCGTGGCCGGTCGCGGCCGGTGGGCAGCGACAGGTTCATCGTAGAGGAACGGCCGGCCTGGTTCCCGAGGCGCACCATTTGGGTCCGGATGCCATCAAGCCAGGCTTCCCTGCGGGCCCCGGGCGCAGGTTTTGGTCGGGCCGGATCTGGTGGCGGTGGCGGTGCTGGGGGTCGGATCACCGGCGGTTTAAGGCTGTTGTCGTAGGCCTGGCGCCGTTTGGGGTCCGACAGTGTGTACCAGGCCTGGTTCAGGGCGGCCATGGCTTCGTGGGTTTCGGCGCTGGCCCCTTGAGCATCCGGATGGTGGTCCCGGGCCTTGGCCCGGTAGGCGGCGCGCAACTCATCTTGCGTCGCGTCGGCAGCTACCCCCAGCGCGCCGTAGTGATCGGGTTTGGGGGCAGGCCGGGTATGGGGTCCGGAGCCGTCGCCTCGCATGGCAAAAGTGTACGCCGAGTCCGGATCAGCCGAGCCCTGCTAAGACATACCCATGCTCGTTACTCACGATGACTCCAGGGTCCGCACCCTCACTCTTGACCGACCCGACGCCTTGAACGCGTTCAGCAACGACCTCTTCCATGCCCTCGCCGATGGGCTGGAAGCCGCGGCCGACGATCCATCGGTGGCCGTTGTCGTGCTTACCGGCAACGGTCGGGCCTTCTCCGCCGGGGCCGATTTGGCGGAGATGGCCGCCGGCAACGCGGGGGAGCGACCCGCCGACGATCGGCGTCACGGGTTCCCTCATCTGCTTGATGCCCTCGCCGATTTCCCAAAGCCGTTTATCTGCGCGGTGAACGGTTTGGGGCTGGGGATCGGTATGACGATCCTCGGCTACGCCGATCTGTCGTTTATGTCCAGCAACGCCCGGCTCAAGTGCCCGTTCACCTCGCTTGGTGTGGCTCCGGAGGCGGCGTCGAGCCTGCTGTTTCCGCAGCTGGTTGGTCGTCAGAACGCCGCTTGGGTGCTGCTGTCGGCCGAATGGTTTGGCGCCGAGGAGTGTCTCGACATGGGGCTGGTGTGGAAGGTGTGTGAGCCCGACGAGCTGATGGAGACCACGGTCGGTTACGCCACCAGGTTGGCGGCCCAGCCGATCACCTCGCTGGTGGAAACCAAGAAGACCATGATCACTCCCCATCGCGAGGCAATACGTGAAGCTCGAGCCCGCGAGGATGCCGCCTTCCAACGCCTGCTCGGTGGCCCGGCCAACACCGAGGCTCTCACCGCCTTCATGGAAAAGCGCGACCCCGACTTCACCAACCTGCCCGACTAGCAGGTTCCGACCCGGCCCCAAACGAAATGTCGGCGCTGGACGCGCATATTTTGCGCTGGGGGCCGACAATTCGGAATGACCGGCGAAATGTCGGCGCTGGACGCGCATGTTTCACGCTGGGCGCCGACAATTCGGAACGGGTGCTGATCGGCTAGTCGAGAAGGCGGCGGTTGGCGGCCCAGAGGCTGAGTTCGTTGCGGCTCGAGAGTTGCAGTTTGCGCAGTACTGCGGAGGCGTGGGACTCCACCGTCTTGATGGAGATTTCGAGCTTCCGGGCGATTTGTTTGTAGGCATAGCCCCGGGCCAGCAGCCGCATCACCTCCTCTTCGCGGGTGGTGAGTAGGTCGAGTTCAGGGTTCTCGGGAGCCGGTTCTTCCACTGAGAAGGCGTCGAGGACAAAGCCGGCCAGGCGGGGTGAAAAGACGGCATCGCCGTCGGCGACCCGCACGATGGCATCGACTAGGTCCGGTCCGGAAATGGCCTTGGTGACATAGCCGCGGGCACCGGCCCGAATTACGGCGATGACATCCTCGGCTGCGTCTGAAACCGACAACGCCAGAAACGTGGTGTTGACTTCGCGATCGGCAACCGCCTCGATCACCGCCGGGCCATTGCCTCCGGGGAGGTGCACGTCCAGCAGAACGACCTGCGGCTGGGATGCGCAGATCACCTCGACGGCGCTGGGCACGTCGGAGGCCTCCCCGACGATCTCGACATCATTTTCAATCTCGGCCCTTACCCCGGCTCGTACCAGCTCGTGGTCGTCGACCAGCACGACCTGCAGTTGGTTGGTGGTCATCGTTGTGTCCTTTGGTGATCGTTGGGCTGAGCCTCGGCATCGGCTGCGCCGCTGGTTGGGGTTTCTGGGCGGTACAGGTGCAGCTCGACTTCGGTACCCTCGCCCGGCTCTGAAGTGATGATTGCCCGACCCCCGAGTCGCTCCATGCGGCCATGGATCGAGTCCTTGAGGCCGCGCCGCATGTCGGTTACTGCCCCCGGGTCGAACCCCACACCGGTATCGCGGACGAAGATCTCGACGGTGTCTCGGCCCAGCTCGGCGTAGACGTCGATGCGATCTGCCCCCGAGTGTTCGGCCGCGTTCACCAGTGCTTCCCGCGCCGCTCGAAGCATGCTGACCAGGTCGTCGCCCATAGCTGCGTCGCCTACCACCACGCTTTCGATCGCCGTGCCGTGGAGTTCTTCGACCTCATCCACTATCCGGGCCAGCAGCGCTCGAAACGAGATCGTTCCATCAGCTCCGTCAGGAGGTCCGTACAACCAGTCCCGGAGCTGGCGCTCCTGACGGCGGGCCAGCTGGAGAGTCCGGGCCGGGTCGTCGGCGTTCTTCTGGATCAGCGACAGGGTCTGGAGCACCGAGTCATGGAGATGGGTCGCGATCTGCGACTTTTCGTCGGCCCGAATGCGGGCCGCCCGCTCCTCGTTGAGTTGGTGGGCGGTGTGGTAGAGCCACGGCCCGGCCAGCAAGCCGAGGCCGGCGGCGATCAGTACCACCAGGCCAGCGAGGCGGACGGTATCGCCGGTGATGCCGCCGCTGGTGAGCAGGACGACCAAACCCACCAGCACAAGACCCACACCGACGATGAGGCGCAGGGTCGGGCTCTGGGCCGCGTGGCCGCCCCGCGACCAGGCGAGGGTGGCGCCGAGCAGCACCAGTCCGACCGGCATCAGGGAGTCGAGTGCGGTGAGGGCATCCACCGCCTGGCTTAGTGGAACCAGACCCGCGACCACGGCAAAGAAGCCGAGGTGTCGCACGGCGATGTCGCGACCCTTGATGGTTGGCGCCGGCACTGCCCTCGGACTCTCCTGGGATTGGCGGACCAGCAGTACGAGGTAGCCGATGGCGTAGAGAATCGGCCAGATCGGTGACACCAGGGTGAGGCCCACGAGAGCGGTGCGGACCAACAGTGGATCCACGCCGAGTTCTCCGGCAAGCCCGGTCGCCACCCCACCGATCCAGCGACGGTCGGCGTCGAGGCGCGGCGCAGCCCAGTGCCGGCCGGGGCGAAGCGACTCGGCCGGCCGGCCGGTAGCGGAAGGTGGTGGGCTCACCTCTTCATCGTCCCATGTTTGTTGCGTGAGGTCATCAGGGCCGGGCTCAGGGTCGCTCTCAGGGATTCCCCTGAGGCGGCATGGGTGCTGCACCGTTCCGGCTGCCGCGGACACGTTAGCGTGGGGCCATGGATGTGGGTTTAGCGGACTGGGTGGCGGTTGACGACACCAATTTCGATGCCGCGGTCCTGAAGCCGTCCTTCGAACGACCGGTGGTCCTGGTCCTGGGCGCCACCTGGTGTGCCCATTGCGGACCTCTCGCTGAGGATCTCGACGCGGTCCTTGATCATCTCGGCGACGGCATCGAGCGAGCGAAACTGTGGATCGATCGTCCCGGCCTGGTGCGGGGTGGGCTGTCCGACGAACAACGGCAGAAATCCACAGTCCATCGCAGCTTCGATCGGTTGGGTTCGCCAACAGGGGTGCCCCGCACCTTCGTGGTCCATCGCGGTCAGGTCATCGAGGGTTTTGGCGGCCGCCCGTTTGACGATGCCTTTCTGGTTCGGTTGTCGACCTGGCTAAAAGGTCTGGCTGCGGCGTCGGGACCGACTCGGGTCGTAGCTCTGGTACGGGCCCGAATCCGTCGCCAGCCTTGGTATCGGGCCCGGATGGGTTTGGGTATCGCCCTGCCCACGTTGGAGCCTCGATGATCAGGGGAATCCCCAATACCGTCGACATTCGCACTTCTTCAGACTGAAGTCATGGAAGAACCGAGCCCAAGTAACCATCCTGAAGACCCTGGCACCGGTAGCGGCTCGACGCCCGCCGAGCCGATCTCGGGCGCACCAGTCCCTGTCGAACCGGTGACTCCCGTGTCGATGTCGGATGAGGAACAGACTCTGATCGACGAGGCCCGTCTGCTCAGCGAGGCTCCGATGGGTACGCCCTATCCGAGCGGGACCGAAGCCGAAGCAGGGGCCTCAATCGGCTCCGACAGTCCGGACCAGATTGGGGCGTTCGCGATGGCTGACGACGCCGACGCCCATTCCGGTTGGGGCCCCGGTGGATCGACCCCCAACCCGGGTTCCCGGCCCGGTCCCCAGGGTGGTCCTCCGCCCGGCTTTGGTTTCGAATCCTCGAACTGGCACGGCGCCCCCCGGTTGGCCAAGAAGCGTCTGGTTCGACGTCGGGGAGGCACGATCGGTGGCGTTTGTGACGGGGTGGCTCACTACTTTGGCACCGACGTCACGGTGGTTCGGCTGCTTTGGGTCGCCGCCTTCTTCGCCGGCGGCTTCGGCTTGATCGCCTACCTCGTGGCGTGGTTGGTCATGCCCAGCTCATCGCAGTGGCCAACACCTGGAGAGCCGGTTGATCTCACCGACGCGGTCAGGACCGCGCCCAAGCCTGCGCTGGCCGTGATGCTGGCCGGCGCCATGCTGGCCATGTTGAGCCTTGATGGTGCCAGTGGGGTGGTGCTCGGTGCCGTGCTGCTGGCGGTTGGCATCTATCTCCTAAACCAGTCGCCGCTGACGCCTGCAGTCGCTTCGTCGGATGGTCCTACGCCGGCCGGCGCCGGGCAGTCCGGCTGGTCTGGCTGGTCGGGTGTCGACGCCTCGGCCGCACCCGTTGCGGGCGTGTATCCCGGAGGTCTACACGAGCCAGCCTCGCCGTACGCGGCCGCGTTTCGCGATCACACCACGGAACCGACCTGGAACATCAGCGCTGGTGCTGGCACTCCGACCGTAACGCCCTCCGCCAGCACCTTTACCGCACCGGCGACGCGAAGCCGCGTGCCGATCTTCCTGGTCATGCTCGGCGGTTTGACGCTGGTGTTTTTTCTCACGGTGGTAATGCTCGCCATGGGCTTCTCGGCGGCGCTTGGTTTGGCGGCAGGCGTCGTGGTGATCCTCGCCAGCCTGGGCTACGCGATCCTGTCCAGTCAACGGACCTGGCCGGTGGCCGTTTTTGCGTTGTTCTCCATACCGCTGCTGGTGGTGGGTCTGGCCTTTGCCAGCGGAAGCCTGGAGATCGACATCGCCCCGTCGCGGGTGGCTCCCCTCAGCGTCGATCAGCTTGACGATCAGTATGACTTCGACGCCACCGATCTGCAGTTCGACCTCACCCAGCTCGATCTCAGTGAGTGGGAGGGGACCCGCGAGATCGACGTTCAGGTCGACTTCGGCTCGATCAACATCCTGCTTCCGGAGGGGCTGGCCTACGACATCAACGCCGATGTTGGTTTCGGCGAAATCCAGCTCCTGGAGAACTCTGTCGAAGGCATCGATATCACCTCGACCGCCGGCGGTAGCAATGGTGGCGGTTTCCCAGACCCGCCACGGGTTGTCATCAACGCCGAAGTTGACTTCGGATCGGTTACCGCCAACACCCAGTAGCCCGGTCCGAGACTCGCGTAGCTCCGCTCGTGCTTCAGCGGCATGGTTGGGCCAGACTGTGGTGTGTCCAAGACCAAGCCCCAGATTATCCTCGACTGCGATCCCGGCCTTGACGATGCTATGGCGATCGCCGTGGCTGCTCGCCACACCGATCTCCTCGGCATCACCACCGTTGCTGGCAACGTCAGCCTGCAGCTCACAACCGCCAACGCCCTCACCGTTTGTGAGGTCTTCGACGTCAACGTGCCGGTCCATTCGGGCGCGGCGCAGCCCTTGACCGGACCGACGGTCGATGCTGCGGAGATCCATGGGGAGTCGGGGCTGAACGGGCCCGATCATCCCGAGCACTCTCGCTCGATCGATGGCGACAACGCCGTCGAGTTCATGGTCGAAACCCTTCGGGCCAATCCCGGGGCTTGGCTGGTACCGATCGGGCCGATGACCAACATCGCTCAGGTCATCAAGGCCGATCCGGGCGTACTCGATTCGGTGGCTGGCATTTCGTTTATGGGGGGCGCCCGCACGGTGGGCAACGCCACCGCAACTGCCGAGTTCAACATCTGGGGTGATCCGGAGGCGGCCGCCATCGTCATCGGGTGTGGTCACCCCAACATCCGGATGAGCGGCCTGCAGCTCACCTCGCAGTTCCAGGTCCATGACGGGTTTCTGGGTCGGGTAAAAGCCATCGACACCGACGCCGCTCGTTGGACCCACGCGCTTCTAGACTTTCTTCTTGATGCGGTGGCCGGGCTTGAGGGCTTTCGCACTTCATCGATGCATGACCCGGTAGCGGTGCTGTCGGTCACCCACCCGGAGTTGGTACAGGCCGAGCCACGGCGGGTCGACGTGGAGCTGGCCGGCGTCCACACCAGGGGAATGACCGTGGTCGATCAGCGGTCGCGGGCGCCGGAAGCCCCCAATGTTCAGGTGGGCATGACGATCAACGGTGGGGCCATGGCCGACCTACTTCTCGGTTGTTTGGCTCCGGAGGATGCTTCCTGATGGCACCGGCGCACCCGATCGAGATCTGTGTGGTGGGTTCGGTCAACGAGGACATCGTCGTCGGGGTGAGCCACCATCCGGAAGCGGGGGAGACGATTCTGGGCGGGGACTGGTTCTCCAACCCGGGTGGCAAGGGAGCCAATCAGGCGGTCGCCGCCGCTCGCATGGGCCGTCGGGTCGGCTTTGTCGGGGCCGTTGGTACCGACGATGCTGGGGCGACTCAGCGCAAGGCGCTGATCGCCGACGGGATCGACACCGGCGAACTCATCGAGACCGACGCACCGACCGGGCGGGCATTTATCACCGTCGCGTCCGACGGCGAGAACCGCATCGTGGTATCGCCTGGCGCCAACGCCAGGGTCACCGCCGACCAGGTGGATGGGTCGACTTCGGTGACGCAGGCCGAGCTGGTCCTGCTTCAGCTGGAGATTCCGCTCCCCGCAGTGGCCGCCGCGGTCGCCGCGGCTCGAGGTCGGGTCGTGCTGAATCCGGCCCCGGCACCAAGTGGAGACCTTGACCGCCAGTGGAGTGAGATCCTGGCTGGAGTGGCGGTAGTGGTTCCCAACGAGGGGGAGTTGGCCCAGTTGGTCGGCGCCGCCCGCGCCACGTCGACCGATGAACTGGTCGATCAGGCGAAGGCTCTGCAGGACCTCGGCGTTGAGTCGGTGGTGGTCACCCTCGGCGCCGACGGTGTGCTGGTGGTCGAGGATCGCGGATCAGGGACTTTGCCCTCTTCGATACCAGCGGTGCCAGCCACCGTCGTCGATACCACCGCCGCCGGTGACACGTTTTGTGGGGCTTTCGGTGATGCGCTGGTGGGCGGTGCGTCTCTGCTCGATGCCGCCGGATGGGGTAATCGTGCCGCCGCCGTCGCCGTCGCTCGCCGGGGCGCTCAGGCTTCGATTCCCCTGCGCCACGAGGTGCCAGCAACCTAACTCCAGCTCCCAGGAGACTCTTAGACGGCGAGGATGCCGTCGACGATCTGGTCGATGCCGAGCAGCACCAGGCCGATGCAGGCAAGGCGGTCGAAGGAGCGCTCGAACCGGGTGGTCCAATGGCCGATCCGGGCCAGGACCACCCAACCCACGAGTAGGGCCATGGCGATCAGGACCGCCGCCGCGACCGGTCCCCAGCCCACGTCCGCTCCACCCACCAGCGCCAGGATGGCGAGCTCCGGACGAAGCAGTACCGGGAAGAAGATCGGGGTCAGGGCTGCTGTCGAGCCCTGGGGTGCCGGCGCTGAGTCCGGCTGGGCGGTGTCGTACACCCTGTCCCATCCTGGCGCTCGAAAGAGCTGGACCAGTGCCGAGGCGATCACGATGAGCCCGGCTGCGATCCGTCCGTTGGGCACGCTGATGTTCAGGGCCTCCAGCACCGTTGGACCGAGCGCGGCAAGAACACCGAGCACCCCGATGGTGAGCGCGGCCCCGATGGCGACCTGGGCGTGGGCGTTCTGACGGGGACGGTCGTTCAGCGGTAGTGCCGGGCGGCGATGGAACGGGTTGGTCGCCACCACAAAACCGAGAACAACCAGCCAGAAGGTGTGGGTCATTGGGGTACCTCATCGCGGATCACGGGGATCACTTCGATCAGCGCCGAGAGCGAGTGTTGCTGATCATCCATTTGGGTGATTTCGAACTGGAACCAGGCGCCTTTCGACGCCGTGGGGTTGGGGAAGGTGAGCGCCTCGCGGTCGTCGACCTGGCGCTCGACCAGAACTGAAGCGGTGCACAACGTTCTCTCTCGAAGCACGGTTCTGTCGACGTCCCACTCCGGGCGTCGTTCTGAGAAGCGCCAGAGGGCATCGGTGGCTTCGCCGATCGTGCCGAGCCCTGCTCCGAGCGTCTGGCGCCCCCGGGTGTAGTGACTAATGAGCGAGTTGGTGCGTTGGGATTCGTAGCGAATTTGCACGCTTTGGAATTGGGCCTGGCGGGTGGCATAGGCCAACGCCGCGTCAGAGAAGGCTCGGTCGCCGTTGCGGTATTCGGGCCAGCGGGCCATTTCCGCCATGGCGTAGGCGGCCCAGTGGTCGGGGATATCGGGGAACCAGGGCTCGACGCGGTCGCGATCTTCGGCCACGTAGCGCATGATTCGCTCGGTCGGTGCGTCCCAGCCCTGGTCGGGGAAGATGGTGTGGAGCCGGGCCAGGGCCCAGAACACCTCACCGGTGTAGAACTGGGAGAACGAGTCGGGCACTGCGGCGCCGGTCGCTGGGTCCCAGTCGCCGTTGACCGAGCCGGTCTCGGTCACCTGCCCTTCCATGAACCGGCCGAACGACATCATCACGTCGTCGTAGCGGTCGTCTCCGGTGTGCTCGCGCCGTTCCACCAGTCCGGCCACGGCCAGTGCGGCTCCACCTACCCGGTTCAGGCCGTCGGTCGGTCCGAACGACTGACCCCCGTCCCCGGTATCGACCAGTCGGTCCAACACAAAGTCCATGCCGGAGTCGGCCGCTTCTCGGGCGCCGTCGAACCCAGCCCGATCGGCCTGGTACAGCGACACCAGGAGGCCGGCATGGCGGACCAGGTTGTACCCGCCGAGGTCCTCATCGTCGGAGCGGTGGTAGCGGTAGAGCCACGATCCATTCTGGTTCTGGTTGTCAACCAGCCAGTCCACCGATCGGCCGGCGGCTGCCATGACTTCGGCTTCGGTAAGGTCGATCCCAGGGCCGCAGTGCTCCGTCGGCACCACTGCCAGCCGGAACACGGTCGCCACCAGCGCCCAAACCGCTAGGCCGCCAATGAGACGCCCTTTCCAGGTGCGGGGGGTGAACCGTTGGCTCAACCGTTTCTGGGCCGCCGTCGGCGACGCGATCTCTGACCCCGACATCGCCCCGAGTGTAGACCCCACGTCGGTGGCGATGGCCGCACTGCTCTGGTCGCCAAAGCCAGGGAGAGGACGTCGGCGGCGCTGGTTGGTGGGGTGAGTGGGCGCGGACCGGTGGGGGAGGTACGGTTTTGCAGTGGGATCAGTGGGGACGCCGCGGCGAGATCAGGCCGCCGACGACAGCGCAGCCGAGCCTTCGGTTGGCGTCGCGACTCGCCTCGGCCGTTTGGGCTGGGTCCGAATCGCGGTTTCGCTGGCCCTGCTGGCGGCGGTGCTATGGCCGCTCGTCGCGCAAAAGGACAGCTTCCCGTTCTCCAACTACCCCATGTTTTCGTTTCCGCGAGATCGCGACAGCACCGTCAATGTGGCGATTGGGTTCGGGGCCGATGGCCAACCGGTCACCCTCTCACCAGAGTCGATCGCCGGATCGGATCAGGTGATTCATGCCGCTCGAGCCGTTGGTGATGCGGTCCGCTCCGATGCCGCGCCGGCGTTGTGTGAGGAGATCGCTCGCCGGGTTGCTGCCGGTTCGACCCCGGCTGCGTCGATCGAGATCGTGACCGAAACCTTCGATGTCGTCGATTGGTTCGACGGCGATACCGAGCCGGACCAGCGGGTGGTTCACGCCCGCTGTGAGGTTCGGCGATGACCTCGACGGCCACCCTGGATGCCGCCAGTGGGGATTCGAGCGGTGGGTCGAGCGCTGACCGAACGCCCGCTGATTCCCGATGGGCCCGGTTTCGCGTCTGGTTGAACCGGTGGTGGCGTGCCATCGATCCGGCCCAGGCTCTGGCGGTGCTGCGCATCGCCCTTGGCGCCTACAGCGCCGGGTTTGCCCTGGTGCGGTTGCCCTACCACCTCGACCTGGCCCGACTGGAGGAGCGGCGGTTCGAACCGGTTGGGGTGTGGGCCTGGCTTGATCAACCGCTTCCGGTTTGGGTCACCCTGGTTCTCGGTCTGGTCGCCGCCGTCTCCGGCATCGCTTTCACCCTTGGGTGGCGCTACCAGGTGACCGCGCCCGTCTTTGCCGCCGCCATGCTCGGCTACCTCACCTACGGTCATGCGTGGGGGCAGATCCTGCACACCGAGCACCTGTTGATCCTGCACCTTGGGGTGTTGGCCCTGGCTCCGGCCGCGGATCGTTGGTCGCTCGATAGGCGCTGGGGTTCGGCTCGATCCCGCGATACCAGGGGCTTCGATCGGCACCGGTGGGCTATCTGGCTGATGGCTGCGGTGACGGCCGGCACCTACTTCGTCGCCGGTTGGGCCAAGGTCCGAAACGGCGGGGTGGAGTGGATCACCGGAGATGTGTTGCGATCCCAGATCGCCCACGACAACCTTCGCAAGGAACTACTCGGTGACATTTCGTCACCGTTCGCGGCCACCTTGCTACCTCACGCCTGGCTTTTCCCACCGATGGCGGCCTTTACGCTGGTGGCGGAGTTGGGAGCCCCGTTGGCGCTGGTGTGGCGACGGGTAAATCAGGCCTGGACCGCTGCTGCGCTGGGGTTTCACTGGGGGATTTTGGCCCTGATGGCGGTGCTTTTTCCCTATCAGTTGGCCGTGCTGGCCTTCCTGCCGAACCTGATGCTGATGACGATCCAGCGTGGACACCCATCAAATCTGATGAGTCACCAGACAAAACATTCGGTTTCCACCGAATGAGTTTTCGAGGTACGGGGGTAGGTGCGCTACCTTGAGTCTTGTACTCCGGTCACTGAATCAGCCGAGGATTCAAGATCGGACCCCCTTTGAGGAGCGTCTGTGGCGGACCTGACACGTAGGACAATGAGGAGCGTCAGCTGGACCTCCATTGGCAAGGCTCTCGACCTTGTCAGTCGCATTGTTGTACTCGGCGTTCTCGCACGCCTGATCCCCGATGAGGAGCACGGCATCATGGCCGGTGCTCTTGCCGTCTTCCTGGTGGCGCAGGTGGTGGCGGAGTGGGGGATCGGCGAAGCGATCATCCAGCGCCGCGAGCTGACCGATACCCACCTGCGCACCGCATTCGGGCTCTCGTTGGCCTTTTCGTTCTCCGTGTTCGCCGTGCTGTTTCTCACCGCGCCGCTGTTCGAATCCGCGCTCAACATCGAGGGTCTCAGCGACGTTCTGCGGGTGTTGGCCCTGGCGTTGCCGATCCGCCACCTCAGCCTTGGTGAGTATCTGGCCCAGCGGGGCCTGCGGTTCAAACGCTGGGCCATGGTGGAGTTGGCCGGCTATCTGATCGGTTACGGCGTGGTCTCAGTAAGCCTGGCCGTTTTCTTTGATGCCGGGGTGTGGGCCTTCGTGTTTGGCCAACTCGGTAACTACACCTTCAAGACCGTCTGTTACTGGTTTGTCGAGCGCCACCCGATGGTTCCGGTCTATGACCGCGAGGCCGCCGGGGACATTTTGGGGTACGGCTCGGGACAGTTCCTCGGTCGTTTGGCCAACGTTGCTGCCGGGCAGCTTCCGTTTGTGGTGGTAAGCCGGGGTCTGTCGACCGTTGGTCTGGCCCAGTTCCGCCAGTCGTCCCGGGTGGCCGAGATGCCGGCTGGCATGTTGGGCCAGGTCATTTCCCAGGTGATGTTTCCGGCCATGGCCGAGATCCAGAACGAGACAGCCCGGCTTCGAGCCGCCATGCTCACTGCGGTACAGAGCATTCTGCTGATCGCCACCCCGCCGGCGGTCCTCGGCGCCATCCTGGCCCCCGAGCTCGTCGACGTGCTGCTGGGCGACCAGTGGGACCCGGCTGCAGTACCTCTGGGGATCCTGAGCGTGGCCATTATGTTCCGGGCCGGGGTAATGCTGCTCGACGCCCTGACCCGGGCCACCGGGAACGTGTACCGTCGTGCGACCCGCCAGGCGGCATATCTCGTGGTGGCGATCGCTTCCGCCGCCATCGGCCTCTACTGGGGCCTGGCCGGCGTGGCGGTGGGCATCGTGTTCTCCCACGTGTTCATCTTCTTCCTGATGAGCGACCTGGCCCTGAAGGTCACCTCTACCGGCTGGGGCGAATACCTGAAGGTGTTCCGTCCGGCGGCCGTGAGTGCTGCGGTGATGACCGCGGCCTGCTTGCCGCCGGTGCTGGTCATGCGTCCCTTCCACGACCACATCGCCCAGATCGAATCCCGAGCCTTACCGGAGCTCACGATCGGCTTTATTACCACCATGATCGCTGCAGTGGCCGTGGCTCTGGCCTGTCGTTTCCCGGTCGGTCCGCTGGTCCATGTGAAGAACGGCTACCGAGACTTCATCGCCGTACTGCCGGCAAAGGTCAAGGCCCCCACCGAACGCATCCTCCTCGGAGCCGGCGCTCCGTAATTCGGCATTTCGGTAGTCCCGATGGTTCGGTGCTACTTCGGCGCCTTGCGGGGCAAAGCAGCGCCGAGCCGGCCAGGGAACGCGGGCCTACCGCCCTGCGCTGGCGATTCTTCTGGGAGCTACTGGACGGTGACGACGACGTCTTTGTTCTTTTGGCGGCGGCGCGGTGCTCGCAGGTCGGGGCCTGCCTCCGTGCCGGTGGTTTCACCGTTATTGGCCCGTGTGAGGATGCTTCTCGCGATCAGTGCGCCGACCAGGCCGCCGAGCGTGTTGAGCACCACGTCACTGAGGATGGAGAAGCGGCCGGGGAGCAGGAACTGACCCAGTTCGATGGTGATGCTCAGGGCCGCGGCGAACAGCACCGCCTT
Organism: uncultured Acidimicrobiales bacterium; assembly: GCA_937925845.1. Lineage (GTDB taxonomy): Bacteria > Actinomycetota > Acidimicrobiia > Acidimicrobiales > CALAML01 > CALAML01. The sequence continues at coordinate 32,242 of CALAML010000241.1, forward strand.
CTTCAGGTTGCGGCGTCGTGAGAACCACATCGCCACGGCCCCAACGGGAAGGAAGCCTAGGAAGTTGCGTACGTAGTCGACCAGGATGGTGCTGTCGAAGCTGAACTGGTTGGGCAGCGCGGGCAGGAACCAGTGGCTACCCGAGCTGTCGAAACCATCTCCGTTCAGCAGGTCGTAGCGGACGTCGTCGATGGTGACAAAGGCTTCGCCGATACCGCCAGACCACGACCGGCGGCCGCTGCCCTCGGCGCCGAGGTAGGCGTCGTAGGAGAGGTCCCAGACCTCGCCAAGCAGTTCGTCGCTGTAGTCGCGGGTGATCAGGTCGTTGTCGTCGAGGCGGATGGTGTACTGGCCTCGCTCACGCCTCAGGATGATGCGGCGGAACCCGACTTCATCGAACAGGTTCTCAGCTACGATCTCGCGGCGCAGGTTGTCCGTCCGCAGTTCGAGCACCAGGTCGTTCTGACGCTGGGCGACCACCATGTTCTGGCGGTCGCCGCCGTGACCTACCGCAAGGATGGCACCGTGCTGGTCGACATTGTCGGGCTGAACCGCAATCACAAACTCGGTGACCTCGTCGGCCGCCGTTGCTGTGGTGTCAATCATGACCGGCATCCACTCGGCGTCGCCGGCGGCGACGGGGTTCGACCCGGTCGTGGCGAACACGGGTGAGCCGTTGTCGGCCTCGGTCCATTCGCCTCCGTGGGAGATGCGGCCGGGAAGCTCAAAGGCGAACGGTCGCCAACCCAAAAAGAGGTACACCAGCACCAGCGGGATCAGCAACGCGTGGCGTCGCTCGATCCTCAACCGAGAGAAAAAGCTGGAAAGTCCGCCCTGCATCATGCGCTCAGAAGACTATCGGAGATAGTGAGGCTGAGTCGCATTCATGGCGAGGGATCTAAAAGCCTTGATAGACAACGAGAGACTTAACGAGGCCCATAAACTTCTCCTCGTAGAGGTTTGCTCCCGGGAACAGCTCCAGCAGCTGACGCCGGTTGAGCAGCTTGATGCTCTCGACCCGTTCGCGAGCCTCGTCGATGTCGGTGTAGCGGCGACGGTCGCGACCGGTCTTGAAGTTACGCACGACCTGCATCTGCATGGCTGGCGGCATCCACTGAAAGCCCGGGACCAGCACGTGGGCTTCAAGGGGGAACCAGTAGTTCGGAGTCTGGAGAAAGTAGCTCTTGGCGATGCGTTGCATCTCGTTGGCCATCTTGCGCTGCTGCTCAAGGCCGCCGACGTGTTCGATAACCGAGTTCGAGAAAGCGATGTCGAACTCTTGGTCGCCAATCATGTGAAGGTTGGTGGCATCGGCCTGGAGGCTGCGGAAGTTCTCGCTGCGGGCATCAACTGGTTCAAGGTTGGCGACGGTGATGTGGACGTCGCTTGAGTCGGAAAAGCCCATGACTTCCCAGAAGCGCTGTCGGCCACCCAGGTCAAGGATCTTGAGCGGTCGGGGCAGGTCTTTGACCAGATCCAGGAAAAGATCGAAGCGTCGGCGACGGAGCCGGGCGCTGAGCGAGTTTGGATCCGCTTCACGCGCCATTTCTGCGATTGCCATCGGGACAGGAGCCTCTCTTCGCCTACGAGTGGGGTGCCACTCAACCCTCTCGCCGCAGGCGAGCTGGCCCAACGGGGCCGGGGGATTTGGGGGATTTGGGTTGTTGGGGGACGTATTCGGGTCTTGCTCGAACGTTTTGACTCTCCCACAGTACTCAACCAGAGCCGGTCGGGGTGTCAAGGCACACTCAGACCCGCGTTGACCCGTACAGAGGGACCGCCGCTTGCTTTATCGATGTTGCGCTACCAGTTTCTCATGCCGATCCGCCGTTTTCGCCGGTGGCTGTCAAGATCGCTTGACTACCTGACACCATGACCACCCTAGGTGGTTATCCGCCTACATTCAAGACGGATGAGATAGCGTGAAATACCCTGAAGTCTCAGGTCGCAACGCCGTTCGCTCACAAGCCTGCGATGGAGCGCAGAAACCGGTCCAAGATCAGCGCCCGGCGGCGCTGGGTAGTAGCTGCTGTTCGGGTGACTCAAGCTGGAGCAGGGCGGCTTTGGTATCGATACCGCCGGCGAATCCGGTGAGTGATCCATTGGCACCGACAACCCGATGACACGGAACCACAATCGGGAGGGGATTGCGTCCGTTGGCGGCACCGACGGCCCGGCTCGCGGTAGGGCGGCCCATGAATGTGGCTTGCTGGCCGTAACTCCAGGTCTCGCCGTAGGGGATCGTCTGCAGCGCGCTCCACGCCGCCAGCTGGAACTCGGTTCCTTCTGGGCAGAGGGGGAGGTCAAAGTCCTTGCGGACCCCGGCGAAGTATTCGCCGAGTTGGGCAGCGGCTCGGTCGAGGATCGTCGAGGCACGGTCGGCGCCTGCCCCCTCCGGCTGGTCGGTCGGGAGGCGCACCGAGTCCGCCGGGGGTTGCGGGGTTTGGCTCGCCTCATCACTCGGAGGGAACTCGATCCCTACCAAACCCTGCTGGGTTGCCTTCAGCGTGAGTTCACCGAGGGGCGACTCGATACGGCGAACCAGAACGGGATCGCTCCCAGGGGTTTGCCTCGAACCGGTCGTCGCCGTGTTAGCGGACTTCATGGTGGTCTCCAAGGTGGATATGGGTCGGACGATGAGTGGGGTCGGTATCACTGGGTAGGCGGGAGCGAATCAGAATCAACCCGGGATTGATTCGACCTGGCTGGGTCCGGGTCAAGGCTGATCGGTAGCGTGACGTTGCCACAGGTGGATGGCGGCGGTGGTTCGGTAGGGCGCCCAGTGCTGGGAGAGTTCCTCGAGCTCGGCGGTGCTGGGTGGCTGGGTCCTGGCCGGGTCGAGCTCGGCCACCGCGTGGCGCAGGCCGAGATCACCGGGTGCGAAGGTGTCAGAGTCCTGACTTACTCGCATGGCGATCACATCAGCCGTCCACGGGCCCACTCCGGGAATCTCGAGGAGCCCGGCCCGAAGCGTGGATGGGTCAGTCAGGTCGAGCTCCTCAGCGGCGACGGTGGAGGCCAGCGCATGGATCGCCTCAGCCCGCGCACCGGGCAGGCCGAGCTCGGCGATGGCGGCCGGTGGGTGTTGCGCCAACTGGGCCGCGGTGGGGAAGACGAAGCTGAGCTCGGGCCGTTCGGGTATGTCAGCCTCGGTGCCAAAGCGTTGGGCCAATCGACCCGAGATGGTCGAGGCAGCGCCGACGCTGATGTGTTGTCCGATCACCACTCGCACTGCGGTTTCAAAGCGGTCCCAACATCCCGGCATGCGCAACCCCGGGCGCGCCTTGATCAGCGGGCCGATTAGGGGGTC
>CALAML010000242.1 GCA_937925845.1 uncultured Acidimicrobiales bacterium
ACCCATTCTTGAAGCGGCCGCACCGCTCGCCGAAATGTTTTCCGAGGCCGGCCACCGTATTTACCTTGTTGGTGGTGTGGTCCGGGACCTCTTCCTGCCCCGCGAGCGTGAGGGTGGGTTCGACATCGATCTCACCACCACCGCCAACCCCGATGAGATCCAGGAGATCGTTGGCGACTGGGCCGATGCCATCTGGACCCAGGGGGCCCGGTTCGGCACGATCGGCGTGTCGAAGAACGATCAGCCGTTTGAGATCACGACCCATCGGGCCGAGGCCTACGAGTCGGATTCGCGGAATCCGGTGGTGGAGTTCACCGACGACATCACCGCGGATCTTTCGCGTCGCGATTTCACCATCAACGCCATGGCCCTGTCGCTTCCCGAGGTCGAGTTGATCGACCCGTTCGGTGGCGTGGTCGATCTGCAGGCCGGGGTGCTGCGGACCCCGGCGGCACCGCGGGATTCCTTCGAGGACGATCCGCTTCGGATGTTGCGGGCGGCCCGGTTCATCGCCGGTTACGGCCTCAAGCCCGATCCGGCGTTGGCCGATGCGGTCACCGCCATGCACGGTCGGCTGTCGATCGTGTCGCCGGAGCGCATCCGCGACGAGCTCGACAAGTTGCTGGTGGTGAAGGACCCCACCGCCGGGTTGTGGTTCTTGATGAATACCGGCTTGGCCGATGAGTTCTTCCCGGAGTTGCCCGCCATGCGGCTGGAGCAGGATCCGATCCATCGCCACAAGGATGTGTTGGCCCACACCTTTGCCGTGGTCGCCAACACCAGCCCGAACCGCATCGTGCGCCTCGCCGCGCTCTTCCACGACATCGGCAAGCCCAAGACTCGATCGTTCAGTGATGGTCGGGTGTCGTTTCACCATCACGAGGTGGTTGGCGCCCGCATGACCAAGGAGCGGATGCGCGCCCTCAAGTACTCGAACGAGGATGTCGCCGACGTCTCGAAGCTCGTCTACCTCCACCTGCGTTTCCACACCTATTCGATGGGTTGGACCGATGCCGCGGTGCGTCGGTTTGTGCGGGACTCGGAGCATCTTCTTGATGAGTTGATCGAGTTGACCCGCTGCGATTGCACCACCCGCAACAAGCGCAAGGCCGACATGTTGGCTCGCCGGATGGATGAGCTTGAGGAGCGGATCGCGGAGCTGCAGGCTCAGGAGGAGCTCTCGGCCATGCGCCCGGCGATCGACGGCAACGAGATCATGGAGCATCTCGGGATCACGCCGGGCCGCGAGATCGGCGAGGCGTTGTCGTTTCTGCTCGAGATCCGTATCGACGAAGGCGAGATCAGCCGCGAAGAGAGCTTCAAGCGGATCGACGAGTGGTGGGCCGAGCGCCAAGCCGCCGGGTAGGCCCGATCACCGCTGGCCGACATGTCGGAAGCTGACGCGCATTATCAGTCTCATAACCCGAAGGTCGCGGACGTCGCGCTCTGACCGCCGATCGACACCGACCCACCCATCCGTGCCGATTTCGGAAGGGTCCCCTGTGCTTGGTTAAGCGTTGTTATCGAGCGGACCCTTTCGGTTCAAGGCGTGCGACTTCGCCGGTTCTGCTGCGCGGTCGCGATCGACGACGGCCGATATTCCCGGGCGGTTTGGCGCACCGAAAAGATGACCGACGGTGCGGCTAGGCCTTTTCGGACTCCGGTGGCTCGAGATTAGTGAGATCGGCTCCGGGTTGAGCGGTGGCGATCAGCATCCGTTGCCAAGCATCTGGCGGTCCGACTACCTGGACCGCGCCGGTTGCTTTGCCTTGGATCCAGTCGGTCTTGCCTGCGACGAGGTCGGTCATCCATGCCTTGGTGGTGTTGATGGCAACAGCGGGATCATCGGCTGGGCCAGGTGTTTGCGTGAGCGTGGTCCCCTGGATGCGCAGCGATGAGGTCACTCCATCGATCGTCCATTGATAGGTCTCGGCAAGTCCTGCACCGTCAGGTATCCCGTAGGACAGGTCGTGGGTCGCTGCTTGGGCAGGAGTATCGAGCATGAGCTGTTCGTTCAATCCCCACTTTCGCAGTTCCACTATTGCCGGAAGCAGAGCATTGCCCCGGTCGGTGAGTTCGTAGAGCACGCCGCGCCCGACAGGGGCCGGGTCCCGGTGCACGATGTTGTGACTCTCGAGCTTGCGGAGCCTGTCGGCCAGGATGTTCGAGCCGATGCCAGGGAGCCGGCGGCGGAGGTCGTTGTAGCGCATCGAGCCGAATGAGAGTTCTTGCACGATCAGCAGAGTCCATCGCTCTCCGATGAGGTCGAGTCCTCGGGAGAGCGAGCAGAACCGCTGGTAGCCAGACCATTTCGCCATTTCCTCAGTGTAGGAGTTGCGTTTTAGAAAGCACAGTACTAAAACAAGATCGGTCTCATAACAGTACTAACACTGAGAGGACGATCTCATGTCAAATCCCGTTGAACTGATGCGTGGCGCAATCGCTGACGCAGCACCGAACTACGCAAAGGTGGCTGTCGAACACCTGAGTCTGGAAACCCCCTGTGTCGGCTGGGATCTCCGCAGCCTTCTCAATCACGCCTACTCGCGGTTCGATCTTTCGACTCGTGCTGCACGGATGGAACCGACAGAGGACTTCTCGACAGTCGAGATCGATCACGTGGGCGATGATCCCGCGGACACATACACCCGGCTGACGACCGAGATGCTCGCTGCATGGGACGCTTGTGAAGATCTGGAAACTCCGCGGGTCACACCGATGGGGCCGATCCCGCCCGAGGGGATCCTGCTCTTTGGCGCACAGGACGTGTTCATTCACGCCTGGGACGTCGCTAAGACCATCGGCGTCGAACCCGAGCTCTCGCACGAGATGACCGAGACCTTCACCCAGACCCACAAACAAAGCGTCGATGCGCAGACCCGCTCCATGTTCTTCGCTGACGCCATCACGGTGCCCGACGACGCCTCGCCACTCGACAAGCTGGTCGCCTTCCTTGGTCGTCAACCATGACCAAAGCCGACGATGGAGTCTTCTGGGACCTGGCAGAGCCTTTCTTGGCGGGCGGCGCCGAACATTCGACGATGATGGGCAACCCGTGCCTGCGAAGCGGCGGGGCCTTCTTCGCCAGCCTCGATCATCGTTCCGGCGACTTGATCGTGAAGCTCCCCGCTGAACGCGTCGACGAGCTGATCGAGTGTGGAGAAGCGAAGAGCTTCTCCCCAAACGGACGCCGGTTCAAAGAGTGGGCATCGGTCCCACCCGGCCAGGAGACCGCTTGGCAGGCATTGATGGAAGAAGCCCTCGAGTTCGCAGGCGCCAAATGACCACCCAGCCAGGGCCAGGAAACGTCGGTCCACAGCGGAAAGCTGACTGATGACAACAACAATCGAAGCATCAGATCTGACCAAGCGGTTCGGCGAAGAAGTAGCGGTCAACGGCGTTTCCTTCTCGGTCGCCGCGGGTGAGATCTTTGGATACCTGGGTCGCAACGGTTCGGGAAAAACTACGACCGTGCGAATGCTCACGACCCTCGCCAAACGCGAAACCGGCTCCCACCAGGGCAACCCTGGCAAGAGCCGGTAGGAGCGGGGTTAACGGGACAAAGTTCGAACCGCTAGCGACCGTACTGAAAGCGATCTTGAGAAGTTGATTCTGATGAGTCTCATGAGTTCTGCTCTTTGATCATGTTGCGCACGTGAGCGTCCATGTGGCCTTCCATTTCTTTGATCTCTTCAGGGGTCTTTCCTTCCCAGTTGCCTCCGTGTGCTTCTCGGCCATGCACTCTCATTGCATCGGCAAGACCATCTTCGGTGTCGGCTTCGAGGGTGACGTCACAACCGCCGCATTTGAGCTTCATTCGGTTCTCCTTGGTTGATTGGAATAGCTGGATTGACAGGTCAGCGGCTGAGTTCGGCTACCCGGGCTTCCATCTTCTCGATGGCCATGTTCCAGCCCTGTCCGCCCGGTGAGTCAGCTGGTATACCGACGTGAGTCATCATCATCTTGGTGCGATCGCCCAAATCTTCGAGCTCGACGATTACCGACGTTTCCATATGCGCCCCAGGCGACATTCCCATCTGCTCAGCGGTCATTGGGTTGCCGTGCTCGTCGCCCATCGCCTCGGTGTAGACAAGACGAGTCTTCGGGTTGATCTCCCGATACTCCCCAACGAAGAACATCTGCATGGGACCATTCGGTGTCTCCATCTCCATGCCGATAAGACGGCGACCGCCGACCCTGACGTCCATTTCGGCCTTTGGAATTGTTGCTCCCGTCGGGCCGTACCAGTTGGCGAAGTGTTCGGCCTCGGTCCACATTGCCCAGATCAGATCTATCGGTGCGTCGAAGACGCGCTCAACCTGGACGTCTTTGGTGTCACTCACTTTTGGCCTCTTTCTCTGCCTTGGATTTTTCTCGCTTGGTGTTCTGAAGGTGGCGGACGTAGTGGTCCATTCGATCGAACCTGTCGTCCCAGATATGTCGATACTGATCGGTCCAGTCGGCTACCTCAGCTAAGGCTGCCGGCGCGATCGTGCACGGGCGAAACTGTGCACGGCGACCTTGGGTGATCAGACCGGCGTGTTCGAGCACTTTGATGTGTCTAGAGATCGCTGGGAGCGTCAAGTCGAAGGGCTCAGCCAGATCGTTGACGCTCGCTTCGCCTTCGGCGAGGCGAGACAGGCCGCCCGCAGGCGGCCTCGAACCGAATTGGATTGGCGGAGCTACCGTGACGAAGTTCGAACCAGAACTGACTGCGACGCTTGGCGCTGAGTGAGTGGTGCGACGGTCCCGCAGTACGTTCTGCTTTGACAGGCACACCCAGGGTCTCGAAAGATCGGACCGATTCTCTCAGAGGTCGAGATGAATCCGAAGCGCCTCGTCAAGCTGGTCGGCGAGCTCAAATCCGAGAGACCCAATGACCTCACCGAGCCGTTCGACTGAAACGGAACGAACCTGCTCGGCCTGCGCCTTGGAATCGATGTCGAGTCCGGTTTCTTGGGCTGGCAACAGCACCTGGAACGGGTAGATGCGATCGGTGTTCGACGTGAGCGGCACAACCGTGATCACTCCTTGACCGAGGCGAGCTGCAGACGTGTTCGCTCCATCGTTGCTGACGACAACAGCAGGACGAGTTCGCGCGGCTTTGCTACCAACGACCGGGTCGAGATTGACGAGGCGTATCTCACGGCGTCGCATCAGGTATCGGCGACGGTGGTGTCCCACGCGTCATTCGCTGAGTCATCCGCCCATTCGGTGAATGCGGCCGCGTACGCATCTCCCAGCTCGGATGCGCGCAGCAAGCGAATGGCGCGATGAAGTGCCGCTGATCGAGATTCGATCTGATGAATCTTGGTGTAGTGATCGAGGAACTCGACATCTTCGTCCGGAATGCTCACGCTGACCTTCATACTTGCAATGCTACCATGGTGGCAGTTCGTGTACTACCCGTTGGCGAGACCGCCACCAGGAGTAACCCTGGCGACGACCGGCAGGAGAGGGGCTAACGGGACGAAGTTCGAACCAAGAATTACCGAGAACGGATCTTGGGTACACCGCAGCCCGGTACGGTGGCCACTCGGCAACAAAGGAGTCGCAATGCGTAGCTGGATCACGTCAATCAAGGCCAATTCCTTCGACTTGAAAGATGTGACACGCATTGCACCCAGAACTCACCAGCGGAGCCCGACCAGCTAACCGCAGCACCAAACACCGGACGCCCGGTGAGCCGGGGGATGCCTGATGGCGGCCCCCACCAGTCTCGCCGCTGTTTACCTCGGCTGGAAAGCAGTCCACGCGACGTTCCACCGTGGCTACTGGCTTGTCGCGAGCCTCTACCTCGTGCTCGACGCCGAACTAACGGCGTTCCAGCTCGTCTTCATCGGTACGGCCCAAGGAGTCGTCTCGGTTGTCGGCGAGATTCCGGCCGGGGTGATCGCCGACACGATGGGCCGAAAGAGATCCCTTGTGATCGCGCATCTCCTCATGGGCACAGGCATCGCCATCACGGGGTTGGTGACCCAGTTTCCCATTCTCGTTGCCACGCAGATGCTGTGGGGTCTCGCGTGGACCTTCATCAGTGGAGCAGACGTCGCGTGGATCACAGACGAACTGGATGACCCGCGCCGGATCGATACAGTCCTCGCAGCAAGCGCGCGCTGGCAAGCAGTCGGATCCATTGCCGGGCTGATCCTGTTCGGAGGACTGGCCTGGACTACGAGTCGAGGCGTGGCAATCGTGACGAGTGGCCTTGCGACCATCGCCCTCGGAGCCTACGTGGCCGTCCGGTTTCCAGAGCACAAGTTCGTACGATCCACCTCGCATCGTTGGAGCGTTGGGATCAGCACGCTGCGCCGTGGCATCAGCGTCGCCCGTACCAATCGGGTCGTGCTCTTGCTGTTCGCCGCGACCTTCTTGGTGAACGGGAGCGCCGAGATCTTCGGTCGGCTCCGTGCCAAGCAGCTTGTCGAACTCGGTTTCCCGGCGTCGCCGGACCCCATCGTGTGGTACACGGCCCTCGGGATCGCAGCACTGCTCGTCGGAGTCGTCGCCGTACGAATGATCGAGAGCCATATCTCGGGTGTTGGGATAGCGCGTCGCAGCTTCGCCGCAGCGTGCCTACTTGGCGCCTTCGGAATCGGAGTCCTTGCATTCGCCCCCGACCCGATCACTGCCAGCATTGGGGTCCTCTTGGTGAGCGGAGTGTCGCTAACGTTGGCGCGCGTCATCGGCTCGATCTGGCTTAACCGTCAAGTCCCCTCCGAAGTGCGAGCTACAGTTCATTCGTTCCTTGCACAGGCCGAGTACCTCGGTGAGATCGTGTGCGGCTTTGCGCTAGCGATCGTCGCCGCGTCCGCAGGGATCCCGGCAGCGCTCCTTGGCGGCGTCGGCCTGATGGCATTGACGGGTGTCGCAGTACTGCGCTCGCCTCACGATCGACAACCCCACCGAAGTTGAGCGGACTAGCCGCTCATGGCCGGCGTTCGCGGGCGCCGACGGAGCGAGGAGGCCATCGGGTGATGGCGCTCGATATCACCCACCCGGAATCGCGGCTAACGACACGCAGCTGCCACTCGGTATCGGCCCGGGTGTGGCACCACGTAATCCGGGGGACTAATCGGAGGCTCGTTTCGGGAGGCGATGGTCGAGAGCCTCGAGGACAGTCTCGCCAACGAGCTTGTGGCCCGACGCTGTCGGCACGCTCGGCAACGGTCTGTTCGTGGAGATCAGCGGGCTCTGTCGTCATTTGGATCTGCAGCCCGGCCCGACCGTCTACGTTGGAGCTGCCAAGAGACTGGCGAGCGCGAGTGGGCGGCGCTCGATGTCGAACTCGCGGGTGCTCGTGGCGCACTGCCATGCTCCAATGAGGGAGAAGAACAGGTGGACGGGCCGCCAGTCCGGGAGCGACGCGAGTGGCCGTCCCTCGGCGTATGACGTCCAAAGGCTCTCGCGCAGCAGCGCAAAATCGTGCTCGTGGGCGCGATACCAGCCGCGTCCCCACTCCCCGAAGTTAAAGTCTCGGACCGGATTGTCGATCGCCGCCGTTTCCCAGTCGATGATGCCGGTGAGGACGTCCTCGTCAGTCATCAGTTGCTCGCCGTGCACGTCGCCGTGGGTCAGCACCGGCGAGAGCGACTGGATCGCAGCGACTGCTTCTATCCAACCTTGTCGGACAGGGACTCCCAGGACGTCGGCGACCTCCGCTACCAGACGTGACGGATCGTTTTGCAGGGATCGCTCGAGAAGTCCCTGTGGCCGTGGGAACGCTTCAAGCAGGACTGGAGCGAGATCTTGAGTCGACCGCTCATGCCACTCAGCGATCGCCCGGCCGAGCTGCGCCATGAGATCGACCACGATGCTGAACTCGCCGGCGTGGTAGGCCTCTCCGTAGAACGGCGAGCCGGCGACGCGTGCGAGCTCGAGAAAGGGGTAGGGCGAGATGCGGTCGTCTTGACGACGGGCGATCAGCCGAGGAGCGTGCACGCAATCGTCGAGCGCCTCCAAAACCGCCGCCTCGCGCTCCAGGCTTGAGACTTTGAGGTGATCGCGGGGGAAGAGAAAGACTCGATCGGACGTCAGAATCACGCGTTTCGACCATCCATCGAAGTTGGTCTCGACCGCTCCACGGACAACGCACACCGCGCGGAACGCGTCCTCTTGTCGCGACGTGAGGATCGCTCGAACCGTCAAGTTTCCGATGTCGAGGTGTATGAGGGGCTTCGTAGCCCCAGCCCAGCTGCGTTCACGCTCGTATCGTGCCAGGCCGAGTAGACGCACGCACAGAAGTGGCAATTGGCCGCATCACGTCACAAGCGCCGCATCGCCAATGACGCTCGATATCAGCAGCGCAGAACGTCGGAAGCTGCCTAGAGGCGACCACGCGGTATCGGCCCCAGCGTGACGCCACAGAATCCCGGGCGGAGAGGTTGATCTGGTTAGCTGTCGTCGAGGAGCAGGCCACGGTAGGTGGATTTCAGCTCCTCCTCAGTCGCTCCGAGCGCGTATGCGGGAGATCGGAGCGGACGAGATTTACTGACCTCGATGACGATAATGGCCCGGATTCGGGCACGGGCCTGAACTGTCCCACGATGCTCATAGAACTTGACCCCAGCCTCAAACGCCGCTCCATAACGGTGCACGATTGCCGTGCCAGCGAAACGGTAGCCGCGGCGGATAAGCGGGTCCACGACGTTTACTGCAATCGCCGGGTTTCGATCCAGGTTCTCTGACGTCTTGGGTGAGGCGATGTCGGCGAACACCAGGTGTTCGCCATCCCAAGAGGCGAGTGTTCCTTTCGGTGACAGATTGGGCGTGCCGTCAGCGTTGATCGTCGCGACGAAGCCGAGACCCTCGTCAACCATCCGACGCATCTCCTCAGTGATTGCCACCATTTCGCTAGTATCGCGCGCATGCCAATGAGTTCGCCCTGCGGTGGCGGGCAGCGTGTGTCGGGAGAGTCGTCCGGTTGTAGGTTCAGTCGAGTTCGAGGACCAGGCGGAGGGCATCATCGATGGTGACGGCTTCGTCGTCGCTTATGTGGCCGACGAGATCGCCGAGGCGTCCACTACGCATCTAGAGCGCTACTTCGGCCCTGCCGGTGATACCCGATAGTCGCGCCGCATCCTCGGGGTCTGGATGGCCTGGGGGCTGGCACGGCAGGTTTGTGGTCGGCACAGCAGTCAACCATTGCCCTGCGCTGTTGCATACTGCTACAGTTGTACTGTTCCGCGACGTAGGAGAAGAATGGGTAAAGCTGGGTCAACCCCAACACGAGTGAACGCAGACCTGGCCGAGACAGCAGCCGTGGTTGCGGTTGCTGAGAACCGGTCGTTTGCCGAACAGATCAATTATTGGGTTCGCTTGGGTATGCAGGTTGAACGTGCGACGTCAGCGGAAGGCCGGCAGGTGCTTGAAGTGGCGACCGGTGCAGCACAGTTTTCGATGCTTGCTTCTGAGGAACGGACTATCGCTCACGCCACAGTCGACGCCCGGATGGCTGAACGAGTTGCCGCTACGAGCTTTGGTCTAGCAGCGCGCAAGGCCGGGCAGGTGACCGTGTCGATCGATGATGACGGCACGCTTGTCGAGGTCGGCCCGGATGGTAGTCGCCGACCCTTGTGAGTCGCCTTGATCTCATCGCTGGACCCAACGGCGCGGGTAAGACCACCTTCTATGCGCGGATCATCGCTCCGGATCGTCCCGGCCTGCCGTTCGTGAACGCCGACCGGATAGCGGCGAACCGGTTCCCCGGCGATGAAGTAGCAATGGCCTATGAGGCAGCTCAGATCGCGGCGAAGACGCGCGATGCATTGATCGAGGCCCGCATCGACTTTTGCACCGAGACAGTCTTCTCTCACCACTCCAAGATCGAGTTGGTGACCTCGGCCGCTAAGGCCGGCTATGACGTTGTACTCCATGTGGTTATGGTGCCTCTTGGCCTGTCGATCCGACGCGTCGATGCTCGGGTCGCTGCAGGCGGCCACGATGTACCAGCCAACAAACTCGAGGGGCGATACGAGCGTTTGTGGCCCAACATCGTCGCTGCCCGGCCGCTTTGCCACCGGACTGTCTTCTACAACAACGCGCAAGATGATGGCCCGACCGAAGTAGCCGCATACCGCTATGACATCCCGGACTACCCGCCACGCTGGCCAACGTGGGCGCCGGAATCGCTGTCCGATTCGTAGGTCCCCGCGACAACAAATCTGGTGTCTCGCTCGCGACCCGTGGTGTAGCTCCGAGGCAGGTGGCAATCGCCTCCCGGCGGAAGTGCCCCGGTGCGGTCCGATCGGCTTGGCGAACCCGGGCTCTGGTGGCCCCGGGTACTATTGGCGTTGTGTCTTTGCGTCCTGAAGCGCTGAAGGGTTCGGCCCCGACATCGGGTGTGGTCGATCATCGTTTGGCGCGGCGCATGCTCCTGGAGGAGTACCGGGCTGGCCATGTCGATCGCAGCGATGTGTGTGATGCCCATCCGGAGCTGAAGCGGGCGGCTCGCAACTGTGGGACACCGACCCAGTCGATTTGTCCAATTTGTGAAGATTGTGCCGTGGTGCTGGTGACCTATGCCTTTGGTGCCCGTGTGGCCAAGTCGGGCCGGATGGTGGAAACGGCAGCCGAACTGGAGGCCCTGCGGGCCAAGGTGGGCGCACTGACCTGTTATGTGGTTGAGGTGTGCCCGAGCTGTTCCTGGAACCATCTCGGCAAGACCTTCGAGGTGTAAGGCCCACCGCCTCCGTGGGCGTCCAGCGACCAGTTGCACCAGACCAGCCAGCCGAGACCCGCTACAGACAGACCGCCCAGCCAACCGAGACGAAGTACCAGAATGGTCACATCGGGTGGCGGTGCGGTCTGGTCGGCGAGGCGACGCAGTAGTGTCGGGCCCCTGATCGATTTTCGGTTCCAGACGAGCGGTTTTGATGACTGATTCCTCTGGCGAAGCCCAGACGACAATCGAGCCTGATGACAGCGGCGAAGGTGATGCGGAACCGGTTCTCGAAGAGGCCACGGTCCGAGACAGCTTGGTCTGGCGGCTTCGTCGCGGCCTTTTTCTGATCAGCCTGTTTTTGATCGCCGGGCTGGCCGGCACGCTGTGGGTGTTGTCCCAGGTGCCGCTGCCAGACGAGACGCCAGACCTTTCCGAGACCACCTTTGTGTGTGCCGGCAACGTGCAGGTGTGTGATGCCGATTCGGCGATCGCGTCGCTGAGCGCTGGTGAGTATCGAAGCCTCGTCGAGTTCGAGGAGATTCCGCCGGTGCTGCGGAATGCGGTGATCGCCGCGGAGGATTCGGAGTTCTTCCGTCATCGCGGCATCGACCCGATCGGCGTTGGTCGGGCGGTGTGGGCCGATATCCGGACCCGTTCGGCATCGCAGGGTGGGTCGACTATCACCCAGCAGTATGTGAAGAACGCCTACCTGAACCCGGAGCGCACGATTACCCGCAAGCTTCGCGAGGGCGTGATTGCGGTGAAGCTCGAGCGGGAGCTGGGCAAAGAGGAGATCCTCAAGCGCTACCTCAACACCATCTATTTCGGTCGGGGAGCCTATGGCGTCCAGGCTGCGTCCCAGGCCTACTTCCGCAAGGACATTTCAGGGTTGACCCTGTCGGAGGCTGCCTATCTGGCCGCGCTTATCCGCTCTCCCGAAACCACTGATGCCAGTCGGACACCGGAGGTGGCCACGCGTCGGCGCCGGTCGGTGCTCGACGCCATGGTGCGCGAGAACATGATCACCGAAGCCGAGGCCGATGCCGCCGACATTCCGTGGTCCGAGTCGTTGCTGGTGCCTCGCGAAGAGTCCAACGATTTGGGTCGGGACATCACCAAGGTCAACGGCACCGAGTACTTCATCGATTCGGTGCGGCAGTTTTTGATCCAGCGATATGGCGGCACCGAGGTGTTCGGCGGCGGGTTGCGGGTCTACACCACCCTCGATCCGGAGTTGCAGCGTCAGGCCTTCCAGGCGGCCACCGGCGTGTTGGATCAACCCGACGATCCCGATGCCGCCATGGTGGTGCTCGATGATGCCGGCCATGTGCGGGCGATGGTTGGTGGTCGTGACTTTGCCGAGTCTCAGGTGAACCTGGCGCTGGGTCGTGAAGGTGGCGGTTCGGGTCGCCAGCCGGGTTCGGCGTTCAAGCCGATCGTGCTGGCGGCGGCGCTGGATGCCGGAATCTCGATGCGGTCGGTCTTTGATTCGACTGGCACCGCGGTGTTTCCGGAGGCCAACAACGGTGAGGATTGGGAGGTCTCGAACTACGGCAACGCCGACCAGGGCGTGATCGATCTCACCGAGGCCATGCGGGTCTCATCGAACATTGCCTTTGCCGAGCTGGCGGTTGAGTTGGGTCCGAATGAGATCCGGCGGATGGCCAACAAGCTCGGGGTGGAGGCGGAGCTGCCGGCGGTGTCGTCGTTGGCGTTGGGTGCGGCCGAGGTGTCGGTGATGGATATGGCCACGTCGTATTCGACGCTGGCCAACCGGGGCGAGCGGGTTGAGCCGATCATGGTGGCCCGGGTCGAGAAGCGCGTCGACGGCGAATGGGTGCTGGTCGACGACTTTGAAGCCGACCGTCGCACCGCGGTGGTGGACCCGGCCGTAGTCGACACGGTGAATTTCGCCATGGCCCAGGTGGTGAACAACGGCACCGGTGCCGGAGCCGCCATCGATCAGCCGGCAGCCGGCAAGACCGGCACCACCCAGGACAACCGCGACGCCTGGTTTGTTGGTTTCACCTGCAAGCTCACCACCGCCACATGGGTGGGCTACAGCGGAGCGCCGGGGGATCCGGTGCGCTTTATGGACAACGTGCGGGGCGCTCCGGTCACCGGAGGGTCGTTGCCGGCTCAGATCTGGAAGCGGTTTATGGAACAGGCCACGGTTGGCCTTGACTCGTGTGCTTTCGAGGAGCCGGAGTCGCTGCCGGGCCGGATTTTGAATCGGGACTTTGTGGTGAATCCGGTGACGCCGGAGGTGCCGTTCTGTAACACGGCGGCTTCGGATGGGGTGGTGCTTGATGATCAGGGCAACCCGCAGCCGTGTCGGATGCGTCGGTGTGGGCCGGCGTCGAACAACGGCACCGTGGTGTTGAACAACGGTGGTACCGCTCCGTGTGAGAATCGCATTTGTCGTGAGGATGCGGTGAATGGCCGCATGGAGTTGGTCGATGGCAGCGTGGTCCCCTGTCGTTATGCCGATGGAGCTGGCCCGGCCGCTGCCGACTGTGTGCCGGCCAACCAGGCCGATCAGGTCGACCAGAACAACCAGGGGCAACAGGGACAGGGACAGGGACAGCGTCAAAACAACCAGGCTCAGAACAACCAGGGCGAACCGTGCCCGGATGGTTCGCGGGTGGCTGGGGCTGTCCAGACACCGTCCAACAACCAGCCCGCACCCCGTCAGCCGCAAACGCCGACGTCGAACCCGAACCGCCCGCCGACAACAACCACATCGACGGCTCCATCCACCACCACCACCTCAACAACATCGTCGAGCACAACAACAACGTCGACTACCACATCAGTGCCGCCGACCGAGGTCCCGGTGATCGATGCGCCGCTGGATTCCGAGCCACCGGAAGTGATTCGCCAGCCCGATCAGCCTGCCCCCACAACCCCGACGACTACCGCAACCACCGTGGCCACTGCGCCGCCCCCAACGCCCCAAAGCGTGCCGGTGGTGACCGTGCCCACCAACCGGGTGCCGGCCCAACCGGCGACCCAGGGCCAACAACCCGATCAATAGCGCGGCTCCTCCATCGGGTCGGGAAACTACGATGGTCCGGTGGCGGTGATGGAAACGGGCGTGTCAGGCGCCGACGATGCGGGGACCGATCCAGATGTTCATGGCACCGGCCGCGGGCGCGTCGGGTGGTCGGGTCGAACCGGTTCGACCTGGGCGTGGTCGCTGGCGTTGGTGTTCGCGGTCGTGGTCACCATCTTCTTTGTGACCGAGGGGTTACTGCGCAACCTGTGGGTTTTGTTGCCGCTGGCCCTTGCCATTTGGATTGTCGCCGGGTGGCGTTGGCAGCGACGCCTCCGCAAGTCCGGAGCAGCCAGCCGGGCCTGGGCCCGCGATCCGTTTCCGTGGGCCGTCTTGTTGGTGGTCTTGGCCGTTGCCATCTTCGGTCGTCAGCCGGGCGCAGGATTTGCCGTTAGCCGGGGTGCGCTTGAGACCCGAGCGCAACAGGTGGTAGCCGAGGGCGACTCGGTCGGTTGCTTCCCCAAGGGCGACGGCGCTTGGAAGGGGTTGACCCTGGTCGGGGCACTGCCAGTGGAGATCGAGTCGTGTCTTGCGTTGGGCGAGGTGCGGTTCAAAACCAGCGTTCTTCCGCGCTCACTCACAACCGATCGGTCGGCTGGTCGGGTTGTCGAGGGATACGTCTACCGAACGCCCGAGGCCAGGAGCCGCCCCCTCGACGAGGGCTTCTGCGACTACACCCGCATCGACGATGCCTTCTCCAAGTTCTCGTGCTTCTTTGAAGGCTTTGCTGACTAGCTGACTGGGAAAACATGAATAGTGGAAAACATGAATGGTGAACGCATCCGGCCCGACGGCTATTGGAGGTTGGTCGCGGCGACCGACATCGAGTCGACGATCGAAGACCTGCCGGACGAAGGTGGAACAGTTCCTGACCATGATCTCTGGTTGCGGGGGTCGGGTCTTGACCATCTCGATACGTTGGACCCCGCTGACGGGCTGCTACTCAGCGTCGCCGCCGATGGGCATCTGACTGTTGTGGGGGAAAGCTCGCTCTGGACCTTCGATGCTGAGGGCGTGGAGATCAATGCCGGTGAGCGCTTCGATGGCGTGGTCAGCACCGGAGTGCTGGGCCCGACGGTATTTGCCGATGGTCGGCCGGCCCCGGACGGTCCGGTTCAGGGGGTGGCCGATCCATCGATCCTCCGTTGTGGTGATGGCTCGGTCGACATCGTCGATCGGCTGCAGCTGACTCCGGAAGGACGGCTGGTGCGTACGCAGAACGTCGTGACCGATGGCATCTACTGCCGCCGGTTGGTCCACGTGTACGAACCGATCTCGGCGGACGAACACGCGGCCATCGATGCGGCCCGGCGTGCTGGCGCCGCTGCCGCGTCAGCTGAGGCCGTTGCCTCGCTTGATTGGACAGAAGTAGATCGGATTCAGTCCGCCATCGTGGATGACCTGGTGGCCGTGGCCGATGGTGAGTGGGAGCGGCTGGTTTGTAAGGCCGACATGGTCAAAGGGATGGGGCTTTCGACGATGTCGTGCTCGATCCAATCCACCGGCGCGGAGTTCGAGAGGGGCCGCCTGGACGTGTCCGATTCCTGTAGACAACTTTGGGTTGATCTCTGCCAGACGGCGCTCGACGATTCTGGTCGACCCTGCGGCTCGGCCGCGGTCATCGTTGACCCGGGTGAGCCTCCTCAGGTTCGTTGGGATCTCAAGTTCGGCCCGTCGCTTCGTGAGACCGACATCGTGGCTGCCCAGCGCGACGAACGGGAGCGGTATTACAGCCGACATCTTCCGCACTTTCTTGAGGAGCGCGGGCTCGGCTAAGCAGAGTTGACGCGGGTCGACACCAGAGCCGCTGGAGCCAGCGGATGTTTGCCCATGGCGGGGGCCAGCGCCTGCCTCACCCAAGCAAAAGGCTGCGGGTGACTCGGGCCTACTGGCCGCCGTAGAGGCCCTGGAGTGTTTCGGCGACTTCGGCTTTGAGGTGGTAGCTCTCGTCGTCGTTGGGGAAGGACTTGTCGCGGACGGCGTCGACGTAGGCGGTCATCGCGTCGAGTGAGGCGTTCTTTACGTCGCCGAACTTACGCACGAACTTGGGGAACACCCGGTCTTCGAGGCCGGTGAGGTCGTGGTACACCAGCACCTGGCCGTCGCAGCCGGGCCCGGCACCGATGCCGATGGTGGGGATGTTGAGTTCGGCGGTGACGATGTCGGCTACCTCGCGGGGGATGCCTTCGATCACGATGGAGAAACAGCCGGCGTGTTCGAGTGACTTGGCGTCGGCGAGGAGTTCGTCGATGGCTTCCTGGCCTTTGGCCTGCACCTTGAAGCCGCCCATGGCGTGCATCGACTGGGGGGTGAGGCCGAGGTGGCCCATCACCGGGATCTCGGCGTCGACGATGGTTTCGATCATCGGGAGCCGCTTGCGGCCGCCTTCGAGTTTGATGGCCTGGGCGCCGGCCCGCACCAGGGTGGCGGCGTTGCGGATCGTTTCTTCGGTGGAGACGTGGTAGCTCATCCACGGCAGGTCGCCGACGATGAGCGGCCGGGGCTTGGCTCGGGCCACCGCCGCGGTGTGGTGGGCCATGTCGTCCACGGTCACCTGCAGGGTGTCTTCGTAGCCGAGCACCACCATGGCAACCGAGTCGCCGACCAGGATCATGTCGACCCCGGCTTCGTCGGCGATGCGGGCGGTGGGTGCGTCGTACGCGGTCACCATCACCAGGGGGTCATCGCCATTGCGAACCTTCTGGGACGCGATTGCAGGTGCAGTCACTCGGGCACTCATGTTGATTCTCCTAAGCCGTCCAGCGCCCCCTCGGGCTGCCAGCAGCACTTCCCACTATAGAGAAATCCCCAAGAAACTCAAGGAAACTCGAAGAAATCAAACGCATCCATGGTCTAAGTCCGCCGAACACGAGCCTGTCCGTAATGTCGGCGCTAGGTGCTGATATTCAGCGTCTAGCGCCGACATTTCGGCAGTTGATGCGTAATGTCGGCGGTTGGCGATGATATTTAGTGTCTGGCGCCGACATTTCGAGAGGTTGGCCTGTTGGGCATGCGAAGCGAGAGGCCCGAAAACCGCATCTGTGGAGCTAGAACGGCTGTGCGGAGCACGGAACCCTGTCACACCCCTTTACTAGGGTTGCTCCCAGACATCGCTTGGCCGGTTTTGAGCCGGTGCTTGTAGGGTCATGGGGACAACTGAAGACCCCTGTCCCCATACATCGGGACCCCGGTTCGGCCGGGTCCGGAGGAGGTAATGGCGCCTATGCGTCCATATGAATTGATGATCATTTGTACCGGTGATCTTGATGACGCCGGTTTCTCGAAGCAGGCCGATTGGCTTGAAGGCCAGCTCAATGATGCTGGTGCCGATGTGACGAAGATCGACCGTTGGGGTCGCCGTCGCTTCGCTTACGAGATCGACCACAAGCTTGAGGGCTACTACGCCGTCTACGAGTTGCTTGCTGAGGGTGGCGCCCTCGATTCGGTCGAGCGAAACATCCGGCTCTCCGACGAGTTCATTCGTCATAAGCTGATTCGCCTGCCCGACCATGAAGCCAAAAAGCGCGGCATGTTTGGTGGCGGTCCGGTCGAGACCACTTCGAGTGCTCCGGTTGACGACGCCCCGGCCGACGAAGACGTCGCCGACGAACCGGCCGAAGAAGCCGAAGAGGTTGTTACCCCCGACGAGGCTGACGCCGAAGACGCAACCGATGCGGCTTCGGCCAGCGCATAGGAGGCGTCGATCATGGCTAACGACAACACCGTGACTCTTGTGGGCAACGTGACCCGCGACCCGGAATTGCGCTTCACCCCAAGCGGTGCACCGGTGGCCAACTTTGGCCTCGCCGTGAACCGTCGCTGGATGAACCGCCAGACCAACGAGTGGGAAGAACAGGTTTCGTTCTTCGACATCGTGTGCTGGCGGGAGATGGCCGAGAACGTGGCCGACACCCTCACCAAGGGTTCGCGCACGATCGTGACCGGTCGCCTCGAACAGCGCAGCTGGGAAACCCAGGACGGCGACAAGCGGTCCAAGGTTGAAGTGGTGGCCGATGAGGTCGGACCGAGCCTTCGCTGGGCCCGCGCTGAAGTTACCCGCAACGAACGAAACAACGCCATGGGCGTCGGTGGCCAAGGTAGCGGCCGTTCGGTGCCCAACGAACCCCAACCGGCTGCGGCCCCGGCTCCTGCCGGCGGCGGAGGTCAGGGTGGCGGCTCGTACGGATACGACGAGGAGCCCTTCTAATGGCCAAGCAGGCACGACGCGCCAAGAACAAAGACAACTCCCGCCGCGCCAAGCGCAAGGTGAGTGTCCTCAACACCGATCAGATCGACTATGTCGACTACAAGGACGTGAACCTTCTGAAGAAGTTTGTGTCCGATCGGGCCAAGATCCGGGCTCGCCGGGTCACCGGAAACAGCGCTCAGCAGCAGCGTGAGGTGGCCCTGGCCATCAAGAACGCTCGCGAGATGGCGTTGCTTCCCTACACCAACCGGGTCACCACCCAGCGCAACCAGCGTGGTGACCGTGGTCGTGGTCCCGCCGCCGAGCGGCCACCGCGTCCCACCTCCGACACTCCGCCGCCGCCACCAGGCTCCGGTCCGCGTGAAGGTGAAGAGGGCGAGTTCGAGAGCTTCGACGGCGCCGGTGAAGATATCGGCACCGAGGCCGTGGACGCCCCGGTGGAAGCGACAGACGCACCGGTTGGTGACGAGTCGCCGAGCGAAGGCGGTGAAGACTGATGTTGTTGATTCTCCGTACCGATGTTGATGGCCTCGGCAACCGCGGTGACGTGGTTGACGTCGCTACTGGCTATGGCCGCAACTATCTGCTGCCGAAGGGTTTGGCCATCAAGGCCACCGACGGCGTGATGGCTCAGGCCGAGTCGATGCGTCGGGCCACCCAGCAACAAGACGAAGAGGCTCGCGTCGCCGCCGATCAGTTGGCGACCAAGGTGGTGCCCTCGATTATCGAGATCACGACCCGGGTCGACGAAAACGGCACCATGTTCGGTTCGGTCAACGTGCCGGAGATTGCCGATGCGGTCATGGACCAGATCGGTATCGAACTGGAACGCGATCACTTCGATCTCGAGACTCCGCTGAAGGAACTGGGCACCCATTACGTAATGGTGCGGCCCCATCCCGATGTCGCCTTCCCGGTGACGGTCGAGATTCTGGCTGCGGAATAACACAATCGATTGCTTGTGGAGTCGCCCGCCCGCACCTTCGGTACTGCCGGTGGTGCGGGCGGTGACTGTCCACAGGCTATCCACAGCAAATCCGGGGTTATGCCCCACAAAATCCCCCGAATTCAGCGTCTGTCCTCTAGCGATCCACAGGCGAACCGGGAGAGGGTGGACAGATGAGCGCGCCCGTAACTAGTAGTACCGACGCCACGGCGGCCGGTCGACTTCCGCCTGCCAACCTGGAGGCTGAAGCTTCTCTGCTTGGCGCCATGCTGTTGTCTCGTGATGCGGTGATGAACGCCGTTGAGGTGGCTTCGGCCGACGACTTCTATCGCCCGGCCCACGCCCACGTCTTTGAAGCGATCGCCTCGCTCTACAGCGCCGGTTTGCCGGTCGATACGGTCACAGTGGCCGAGGAGTTGGACCGCGCTGGGCTGTTGGAGGAGGTAGGCGGGGCGGCGCTGTTGATTTCGCTGCAGGCCAATACGCCAGCCACGTCGAACGCGGCCCGCTACGCCAAGATCATCGAGGAGCGGGCCATGCTGCGCCGCCTGATCGGTGTGGCTGGCGATATCGCTGAGCTTGGCTACTCGGTGCCCAATGACGTGGCCGCCGCGGTCGATACCGCTGAGGCGCTGGTGTACAAGATCGCCGAGCGCAAGATGGTCGACAGCATGGCTCCGGTCAAGGACCTGCTTGAGGCCAGCCTCGATCGTTTGGAGATGCTCTATGACCGGGGCGAGGCCATCACCGGTGTGCCGTCGGGTTATCACGATCTTGACGAGCTGACCGCAGGCCTTCAGCCAGGGGCCATGATTGTGGTCGGGGCCCGTCCCGCCATGGGTAAGACCTCGTTTGCTCTTGGGATCGCGGCCAACGCCGCGTTGAGTTCCAACCGACCGGTGGTCTTCTTCTCGCTCGAGATGAGCCAGCTTGAGGTGACCCAGCGTTTGCTGTGCGCCGATGCTCGCGTCGATGCCAGCAAGTTCCGCAACGGCCGCCTCAACGAATCGGACTGGGGCAAGGTGAGCCATGCTGTCGGGCGCCTGGCTGAGGCTCCGATTTACATCGACGACAACCCCCATCTCAACATCATGGAGATCCGTTCGAAGGCCCGGCGGTTGAAGAGCCGCACCGGCGACCTGGGGTTGGTGATCCTTGACTATGTGCAGCTGATGACCGGTCGCCCCGGTGCTGAGAGTCGCCAGATTGAGGTGTCGGAGATTTCCCGTGGCCTCAAGATTCTTGCTCGTGAGGTGGAGGCGCCGGTGATGGCGTTGGCTCAGCTGAACCGTGGGTTGGAACAACGGGCCGACAAGCGGCCGATGTTGTCTGATCTTCGAGAGAGTGGCTCGCTCGAACAGGACGCCGACGTGGTGATGTTTATCTACCGCGACGAGGTCTACAACGAAGAGTCACCCGACATGGGTACGGCCGAAATCATTATTGCCAAGCATCGAAGTGGCCCAACTGGAACGGTGAAGCTGGCGTTCCTGGATCACTACACGCTGTTCGCCAATATGGGGCCCGAGCAGTAACGGAGTTGGGCAGTGGCGGGGTCAGCCAACAGTCGGTCAGCTGAGCAGGCTGGCGATGGCCCAAATCGACGCCACCAGTCCGATCGCCGCCATCACCAGGCTGCGTACCAGAGGCGCCTGTTCTAGGTCGGTGTCTTTTTGGCGTTTTTCCGGCGGGCGGACGAGCGCGGCGATGTTGCCAACGACCAGTGCACCGCCGAGCGCAAGGATGAGGAAGGGAAGCATTTCCTGAATGCCAAACATCGTCACCACCGGGAGACCAGAAGAATTGCGAAACTGCGACGTTTCATTTAAGTCACAACTTCGTTCGGACGATAGCTAGTTTGTCGACGGTTTCGCCCCCGTCGGCAAAGGGTTCCAGGCTGGGGTCACATTCCCTCCAAACGCATCGCCACAGTGGACACGATTCACTGGCGCCCGTGGCCTCTGCCTGGTTCCCCCCAATTGTTCGTCAAACTTCGTCATTCAACCTCAATAGGCCAGTGCACGCCACCACCGGGGATCCGCATCTTTAGGGCAGTTTTCGCTTCCGCAAGAAGTTCTGAACTTGGTGGTCCCGAGCGCCATATGGAGAAGAAGTCTGACAAAGTTGGGCATAGGAGACTTCGGGCTGGTTACCTAAGAAGTGTCGATAGCTGAATGGCGAACCAATGACTGACAATCGAGACGGCTTCGGCCCGGAGCACATGGGCGACGACGAGTCGTCGGCGGATCGGTTGACCGGTTCCCACGACATCGACAATCCTGACAGTCCCGACGGTGCCGAGAGCGACGGCCCTATAAACCCGTGGGCTCCGCCGACCGAAGCGTCGACCGCATCTGGCGGTGCCTCCTCTGGTTCCGAACCGCCCAGGTTTCCCGATGCCGCTCAGGTTCCGCCGGCTGACACGCCGCTGACTTCGTCCAGTGCGGTCGACCCTTGGTCCTCCGGTGCGCCTGCATCGCCGGCGCCATCACAAAGTTCTCCGGCTGAGGCACCAAACCCGTTTCCCCCAGCGCCAGAGGCTGGTGACCGCTCTGCTGCGGCACCGCCGCCTCTAGCGGCAGATCCCGCTCCACCGGAGCCAGCCGCACCGCCTGCCGCACCGCCGTCGTGGGCTGCCTCTCCATCATCGCAGCCACCGCCGCCAGCCCCTCCAGCACCATCAGCCCAGCCCGAACAACCCGGTGCGTTTGTTCCTCCGTCGCAGCCCGCCCAGCCAGCTCAGCCGCCGCAGCCGACGCAGTCGTGGGCTCAGCCTTCGGCTCCGAACCACGGTGCCTCGCCGGCCCAGCCCCCGCACCCGCAGAGCCCGCCGCAGCAGCAGAGTCCTCAGCATCCGCAGGCCCCGCAGTACGGGCAACCGCAGTACGGCCAGCCCGCCCAGCCGCCTCAGTATGGTCAGGCACCTCCAGCCCAGCCGCAGTGGCAGCAACCAGGCCAGAACTTTCAACAGCCACAGCAGCCGCAGGCGCCGCAGTATGGCCAACCCCAGCACCCTGGCGCCGGGCCGCAGTACCAGTATCCCCCCGGCTACCAACAACCGCAGGCCTATCAGCCGGCGCCGGGCCAGGTGCCCCCGCCGGGTTGGCTCGGAGCACCGGCTGGCACCCCAACGCCACCACAAAAGAAGAAGGGCCGCGGTGGGTTGATCGCCGCTATCGCCGCGATTGCGTTCCTGGTTCTGGGCGGGCTCGGCCTCTTCGCCCTGCTCAACAATGACGACGACCCCGAGGTCGCCCGGGGCGACGGGGGTCGCACTTCCACCGACGACGGCGATACCGACGACGATGACGTCACCTCCGACGATGACGGCGGCGAGACCGATGGCGGCGATACCGACACCGACGACGGCGGAGACGATCCACTTCCTCCCGAGCCACCCCAGGTCGCGCTGACCATCGACAACACCATCGCCGATCTTCAGGAGTACTGGGAGGACGAGCTGCCGGAGGTCTTCGGACCCGAGTACATCCCCCTCGACGAGGATTCGGTGTTCCCGCTGAGTTCGGTGAACAGCCTTTCCTGCGGCGGGGAAGATATCCCGCTTGATCTTCTTCAGGGCAACGCCATCTACTGCCCCCCGGACGACTACATCACCTGGGACGATGAGTTCCTGTTCCCTGATCTCGAGGCCCAGTTCGGCGAACTGGCCCCGGCGCTGGTGATGGCCCATGAGTGGGGCCACGCCATCCAGGCCCGCAACGGCATGGACGAGACCAGGGTGCCCACCGTTCTGATCGAACTCCAGGCTGATTGCCTCGCCGGTGGTTGGGTGAATGATCTGCTGAACCGAACCGAGGGCCTGCGAATCCAGCCCACCGATTTGGATCAGGCCGTTGCTGGTCTCTTGAACTTCTCCGATCCGATCGAGGTCAGTTCCCAGTCTCCGGGTGCCCACGGCAGTGGGTTCGACCGGGTCACCGCCTTCGGTGATGGCGTGGAGGGTGGTGCAGCGGCCTGCGCCGACTATCTCGATGGTGGTGTTGAGCCGATCGATATCGACCTCGGTGGTCTGGGCGACACCGGTGGAAACCTGCCGTTCCTGAACCTGGACGATCAGGGCACAAACGCGCCGGATCTGTTTCTTCAGGACCTGCAGGTGTTCTACGACACCGAGGCTGCCGCGGTCGGCGAGACCGTGCCCCAGTTCGTCGACATCACCCGCCGCCGCGACACCGGCGACATCACCTGCGAGCTACCCAGCGGCACGCTGGTGGCCGTGTGTGAAAGTCCTGACGGTGAGCAGGCCGGTCTGTTGTGGGATGAACAGCTGATCGAGTTCCACAACAACATCGGCGACTTCGGTTCGGCGCTGTTTATCTCGATCGAGATTTCTCGACTGGTGGCGCCGTCGCTCGGCCTGGATGCCACCCCGGCCCAGCTCGACTGTATGTCCGGCGCCTGGACCGGCTTTGTTGGTGAGCTGCCGTCGGAGCGGACAACACCCGAGGATCGTGACGACGAGCGGCTGATCCTGTCACCGGGCGACCTCGATGAAGCCATTGTCGGGATGCTCGAAGCCCAAGCCATGGACCGCACCGTCTTCGAACGGGTCCAGAGCTTCCGGGATGGCTACTTCGAGGGCATCAGCGCCTGCCAAGGGCAGTAACAAGGCGTTCCTCGGCCACGCAGGCCGGTTGTTAGGCCGAGTTGGCTTGGTCGAGGTCGGCTTTGGTCATGACCGAGAGCAGTTCGACGTTGGCCTCGCGCAGGGCTTGGATTTCGCCGCCGCTGCGGTCGATGACGCAGAGGGCGATATCGACGATGGCGCCGAGGTCGCGAAGTTGGCCGGTTGAGATAGCGACCTGGCCTCCTGAAGTCACAACGTCTTCGACCACCAGCAACCTGCGCCCTTCGATGTCGCCGCCTTCGGCGAGTCGGGCGGTGCCGTAGGTCTTGGCTTCTTTGCGCACAAATACCGCCGGGATTCCGGTGCGCAGCGATAGGGCGGTGGCCAGGGGAACTCCACCGAGTTCGAGGCCGGCCAGCATTTCGGTATCGGCGGGAATCAGGGGTTCGAGGTGGGCGGCAACCCGAGCCAGCAGGGTTGGTTCGGCTTCGAAGCGATACTTGTCGAAGTACTCCGTGGCCCGTTGACCTGACCGCAACAGGAAGTCCCCCTCGAGCCGAGCGATGGCGTTGACGTCACGAACAAGATCAGCGATCGGACCCACCTCTGGAAACGGGTTCAAAGGCGACGGCTGAGCGGGCGAGGTCGAAGCTGACGAGGTCGGAGCAGGCATGCCGACAGCTTTCCAGTCACCATCAGTCTCTTCCAATCCTCACCCAAACCAATCAAGATCTGTGACGCCTAACGCGCCAAGAACGGCGCGCTGGGCGTCACAAATCTTGCTCGTGACCGGTTCTTGGGAGACACTTCGGCCCATGAATGTGATGATGCTTCTGGAAATGGCGGCCGGGGCGATGGGGGATCGGGTGGCGATTGGCCGAATGGCCGACGGCATCACCTACCAGCAGCTCTTTGACCGGGCCGGTGCCGGGGCCCAATGGATTCGCGAGACGGGGGCCGAGCACACGGTGATGCTTGACACCACGAGCGAGGCGTTGCCGATTGCGGTGTTTGCTGCGGCCTGGGCCAACACTCCGTTTGCGCCGCTGAACTATCGGCTGACGGCCTCGGAGATCGAAGCGCTGGGTGAGCGTCTGGCTCCGGCGGTGGCCATTTGTGGCGACGACTACGCCTCGTTGATCGATCCGGTGACCGATATCGAGACCACGTCTCGCGCCGAGTGGCTCAGCTCAAGTACTACCCCGGTTGCTGGCTCGGAGGGTCCTGGCGAGTGGGCGTCTGATCCGGAAGACATCGCCATCCTGTTGTTCACCAGCGGCACGACCGGTCAGCCCAAGGCCGCGGTGCTGCGCCATCAGCATTTTGTGTCGTACATCATCGGTTCGGTCGAGTTTATGGGGGCCGGCGAGGACGAGGCCGCCCTGGTGAGCGTGCCGCCCTATCACGTGGCGTCGATGGCTTCGATCTTCAGCTCGGTCTACGCCGGTCGCCGGGTGATCCAGATGCCGAACTTCGACGCCGACGAGTGGATCGACATCGCCCGCGAAGAAAACGTGACCCATGCCATGGTGGTGCCGACGATGTTGGCCCGCATCGTGGAGCGTCTCACCGAGCGCAACATCGATGGCATCCCGTCGCTGCGGGCCCTGTCCTACGGCGGCGGCAAGATGCCGTTGCCGGTGATCGAGCGGGCCCTCGCCCTGCTGCCGAACGCCAACTTTGTCAATGCCTACGGTCTGACCGAAACGTCCTCCACGATCGCCCTGCTCGGGCCTGATGATCATCGGGAGGCCTTGGGCAGTGATGATCCGGCGATCCGTCGCCGGCTCTCTTCGGTCGGTCAGCCGTTGCCGACGGTCGAGGTCGAGATTCGCGATATCGAGGGCAAGCCGGTACCGGCCGGAACTTCCGGAGAGATTTGGGTTCGGGGTGAGCAGGTGTCGGGTGAGTACCTCGGCATGGATTCCAAGCTGGTCGATGGCTGGTTCCCGACTCGCGACGGCGGGTCGTTCGACGACGGCGGGTTCCTGTACGTGGAGGGCCGTATCGACGACATCATCGTGCGAGGCGGCGAGAACATTTCGCCGGGAGAGATCGAGTCGGTTTTGATCAGCCATCCGGCGATCGACAACGCGGCGGCCATCGGCGTGCCCGATGAACAGTGGGGCGAGAGTGTGGCCGCGGTGGTGGTGTGTGGCAAGGGTCAGTCGGCAACAGTCGACGAGCTCGCCGACTGGGTGAAGGAGCGGCTGCGTTCCTCTCGGACCCCGGACCGCATCGAGTTCCGCGACGAGTTGCCGTTTAACGAAACCGGCAAACTGCTGCGCCGCGTCCTGCGCGAGGAGTTGGCCGCCTCCAGCGACTGACCCACCACCGCTACCAACCAAGGCGATCCCACAATCGCACGTATCCTGAGTACCTAGAGGCTTGTCGGAAGCCGAATCGGAGGACACATCCACATGAAGAGCCGTGCCGCAATCTGTTGGACCGAACACACCGACTGGTCGGTGGAGGAGGTCGAGGTGAGCGATCCCGGGCCGGGCGAGGTTCTGGTGAAGGTGGCCTATGCCGGGCTTTGTCATTCCGATGAACACATCCGCCTTGGCGACCTGACCGTTGCTGAAGGGCTGGGCCCGTGCCCGATGGTTGGCGGCCATGAGGGCGCCGGAGTCGTCGAGGCGGTGGGTGAGGGGGTAGCCCACCTCAAGGTTGGCGATCATGTGTCGGCCTCGTTTATTCCGGCCTGTGGTCGGTGTCCGTCGTGTTCGTCCGGACACCAGAACCTGTGTGACCGCGGTGCCGAGACCTTCGTGCCGCCGGTCCGTCACGAGCCGGCCAAACGGCCCGAGGCGGCTGGTGAGGGCGACCTCACCGCCATGGCTGGTCTCGGAACCTTTGCCGACTACATGGTGAGCGATCAGGACTCGCTGGTGAAGGTTGAGGACTGGTATCCGCTCGACGCGGTGGCGCTGGTGAGCTGTGGTGTGGCCACCGGCTGGGGCTCTGCGGTCAACGTGGCCCAGGTTGAGGCCGGCGACACCGTGGTGGTGGTTGGTGTCGGCGGCATCGGCATCAACGCCATTCAGGGCGCGGCTCTCGCCGGTGCGGCGACGGTGATTGCTGTCGATCCGGTGGAGATGAAGCGTGAGTTTGCCCAGACGGTCGGTGCCACCCATGCCGCAGCCTCGATCGAGGAGGCCACCCAACTGGTTGGCGAGTTGAGTTGGGGTCGCATGGCCAACAGCGTGATCCTCACCGTTGGCGATGCCGTGGGGGAGCTCTTTGCTCCGTCGATGGCCATGGTGGGCAAGGGCGGCGACCTCACCCTCACCAGCCTGTCGCACATCAACCAGAACGAGATCTCGCTGAACACCTTCGACCTGGCCATGAACCAGAAGCAGTTGCGAGGCAACGTGTTTGGTGGTTGCAACCCCCGGGTCGACATTCCCCGGCTGCTGCGGCTCTACGAACAGGGCAAGTTGAAGCTCGATGAGCTGATCACCGGCCGCTACCAACTCGAGGACATCAACCAGGGCTACGCCGACATGCATGCAGGTAACAACATCCGCTCCGTCGTAGAGCTGTAGCGACGTTGAATCACCGCGCTGGGTACCCAGCGCTGATGCCCCATCAGAGGTGCCGGAACCGATAGCGTCCCCGACAGGGCATCACGACCATCGAACACCATCGAATCGGTGATCGGATCGAACACGTGCCGGCCCGGGAGGTGATCGGTGGAACATCATGAACAGGTTCGGTTGCTGAACGAGCTGCTTGCACAGGTTCGTGACGGCACCACCGCCGACGCCGGCGGCCACTTCCATAACCCGGTGTCGGTCTATACCGACCCAGAGATCGCCGCGGCTGAGGCCGAGCGCGTCTTCGGCGGCTACCCCCAAATTCTCGGGTTGAGCGGCGAACTGCCGGGCCCGGGCACCTTTGTGACCACCGACGACTTTGGCCCGCCGGTGTTGGCCACCCGTGATGCCGATGGCGAGTTCCGAGCTTTTCTGAACGTCTGCCGCCATCGGGG
Source organism: uncultured Acidimicrobiales bacterium (assembly GCA_937925845.1). GTDB lineage: Bacteria > Actinomycetota > Acidimicrobiia > Acidimicrobiales > CALAML01 > CALAML01. The sequence goes on from CALAML010000242.1 coordinate 27,454, forward strand.
TTCGGTGGTGGAGCCGGAGCCTCGCGGTGAGCGGTCCCGCTTTGTTTGTCCGTTTCACGCTTGGGCCTACGACAATCAGGGTTCGCTGGTGGCGGTGCCGCGGCCGAAGCACTTTGGTGGCTTCGACAAGGAGTGCCATGGGTTGGTGCCCCTACCGGCGGCGGAGCGGGGTGGCTTCCTGTGGGTGCATCCCAACCCCGACGGCGATCTCGATATGGATGCGGTCCTTGGCGGCATCGAATCCGATCTCGATACCTGGGGGTGGGGCAGCTACGTGCGGGTGGCCGACGACACCTACGAGATGGATCTGAACTGGAAGTTGGCCATGGATACGTTCGGTGAGACGTACCACTTCGACAACCTGCATCGAAACACGCTGTCGAAGGCTTACTACGGCAGCATCCACACGTCGGAGGGGTTCGGTTTTAACCACCGGCTGATGGTGTGCAACCGCAACATCGAATCGATGGCCGAGAAGCCGGTTGAGGAGTGGTCGATCACCACCGGCGCCTTCCCGGTCTATTCGCTGTTCCCAAACACCGCTCTCACCATCACCAGCCACGGCGTAAACATGCTGCGGTCCTATCCGGTGCCGGGCGACCCGGGTCGCAGCATCTCCCGCGTCACCTACTACACCGACCCCAAAGTGCTCGGTATCCGCGAGGACGCGCTGAAGGAACGCATCGCCATCTACACCGCGGCGGTTCGCGACGAGGACTTCACCATCGCCAGCACCGCCCAGCGCGGCCTTGGCTCAGCGGCCCAGACCCACATCGTGTTTGGTCGCAATGAACCGGCCCTGCACCACTGGCACCAAAGTTGGCGCCAGCAGATGGGACTAGCCCCCATAGAACTCACCGACGCCCCGATCTAGGCGTCCCAGGCCGTCGCAGCATGCGGGAACGCAAGCCGTAACCCAGAGTGTTGGAGATGCTGGAGGGTGGCAGGCCCACGAGGCGGAGCCGAGGTGGTGCCGTCCAAGAGCGGCCAGCACGGCGTGGGAACGCAAGCCGTAACCCAGAGTGTTGGAGATGCTGGAGGGTGGCAGGCCCACGAGGCGGAGCCGAGGTGGTGCCGTCCAAGAGCGGCCTGCGTGGCCGGGGAACGCAAAAGCAGTGCCGCAAGAGCGGCTAGTGGCAATACGATGGTTTTCCGGCGAAGTGTTTGGTCGCCAACCCGTAAGTACGGGGCCTTAGCTCAGTTGGTAGAGCGCTGCCTTTGCAAGGCAGATGTCAGGAGTTCGAATCTCCTAGGCTCCACGTCGTCTTCATTGCCGCAGGGCGGATCCGTCGGCCCTTGGGGGGCCTCCTCGACCACCTCTGCGGATTTTGTCTCGTGCGGAGCCCTAGCGGGCTCCGACGCTCGTCCCTCGCTCCACTCGGTCAACTCGCTAGCGCTGGTGCCTGATCATGCGACGCGCTTCAGCACGCGGGTTCGGTTTCATTGCCGCATCACAACCGTCGTTCGGAGGAACCCGCAGCTTGAAGTTCTGCCTTTGGGGGCCAGCGCGTGTCTCA
>CALAML010000243.1 GCA_937925845.1 uncultured Acidimicrobiales bacterium
GAGCCTGCCGAGGTGGTGACGAACTTGACGCCCTGGGAGATGACGAACTCGGCAATCGATGGGTCGCGCACAAAGGCTTGGGCGATGTTCACCCCGAACGGCAGCCCCTTCTCGGTCATCGTCGCCATTTCGGCTTTCACCGCGTCGAGTTCGCCCGACGAGGTCTCGATGACACCGCATGCGCCCGCTGCCGAGACCGCCGACGCGAGCTGGCTGCGGGCGATCCACCCCATGGGGGCCTGCACGATCGGGATCGGCACGCCGAGGTGGCGGCTGACCCGATTGTTGAACGCCGGATGGGTCGCTGGTGGTACCGATTCGTTGGTTTCGCTCATGGGGCATCTTGGCACGTGGGTAATCCTGCCTACCGAATCGGGCCTGAGTGACGGGGTTCAGTATCTTCGGTGGTGCGTCCAATCTCGTTATCTCTCCACAGAGGACCCACCGAATGACTTCCCCCGTCCGGTTATCCCAGTGGTGCTCTCCGGTCCGCGGTCCCCGCGCTCTCGGAGCCGCCCTGATGATGTTGGTGATGGTGGCGGCGATGTTGGCCCCACCGGTTTCGGCGCAAACCGATGCTGGGCGGGTGTCGAAGCTGTCGGTGATCAACGGCAAGATTCTGTCGTTGGCCGGGGCTCCGGAGGCGTTCCCTCAGGGTTCGCAGACCGTCTTTATCCGCGGTGCGGCCCGCAACCCGGCTACCGCGGTACTGGTTCGCATCTCCGATTTCTGGTCGAGCGCCGAGTGGCATCCGGATCGAACCTGTTCAAAGCCCGCCTTCCAGCGCACCTGTGCGTCGGGGGCGATGGGTGAGGGTATGCGCTTCAGTCAGGCCAACCTGACCCCGGCCGCCTTCGGCGGGCGCAAGTTCACCTTCAAAGCCGATCTTCCCGACGGCATGTATCGCATGGCCATTCGCACCCGCAGCGCCAACGGCACGGTCGGAGCTCCGGTGGTGCGATGGTTCAAGGTGGCCCGCAACACCAACCGCTGGTTGAGTGGAGCCCAGGTGATCGAGACCACCCCGGCCAAGTTCGAAACCATCTCCACCAACAACGGCACCAACGAGGTCCAGTTCCGAGTGGAGACTCCTACCGCGGCGGTAAACCTCGACTGGTCGCTCCGCCAGGATCGCACCAACACCTTCTGGAACGAAGACTCCAGAACCTTCGCCGGCTTCGTCACCAACCACCGCCGAATCTTCGACGGCTGGCGCTCCATCGAAAGAGGCCGCACCTACTACAACTGGTCAGTCCCGCTACCCCCAGGCAACTACACCATGTGGGTAACCGCCCTAGACGGAAACGGAAACAAGGGCGGAACCAACCGAAGAGACTTCCACGTTGTTGTTTGACCGCAAGGCGAGATCCGTCGCTGGCGCTCCTCGACTCGCGCTGCGGATTTTGTCTCGTGCGAGGCCCTAGCGGGCCACGACGCTCGTCCCTCGCTCCACTCGGTCAACTCGCTAGCGCTCGCCAGAATCGGTGCAGCTAGCCGTTCGTGTCGAAGCGCGTCGAGCAGTCAAGGCAGCGCAAGCGAGCTGTCTGAGCTGCAGGGACCCCAAAGGCCGCCAGGCCGACGGGTTCCCAGGGACAGAGGCAAAGCGAGAAAAAGTCCGCAGCGCGACATAAAGGAGCCCCAAGGCGACGACTGTCGCCTTGCGGCAAGTTAATGCCTAAAGTGTCGTTCCCCCGTGAAGACCATGGCGAGGCCGGCTTCGTTGGCGGCGTCGATGACTTCGTCGTCGCGGATGGATCCTCCGGGTTGGATCACGGCGGTGGCTCCGGCTTCGGCGGCGGCGTCGAGGCCGTCGCGGAAGGGGAAGAAGGCGTCGCTGGCACAGGCTCCACCCGCGGCTCGTCCCGCCGCTTTTTCGGCGGCGATGCGGCCGGCGTCGCGGCGGTTTTGTTGACCGGCACCTACACCCACGGCTTGGCCGTCTTTCACCAACACGATCGAGTTCGACATCACTCGGGCCGCGATACGCCAGGCCAGTTCGAGGTCGTTCCATTCGGCTTCGGTCGGTTCGCGTTTGGTGGCGACGGTCCAGGCCCGGCGGTCGACGGTGACCACGTCGGGGGTTTGCACCAGTAGCCCATGGCCGAGGCTTCGTACTTCGAGCTCGCCGGCCTCGGGTGGTGCCGCCTCGAGGATGCGGAGGTTCTTTTTCTCCTGGAGTAGCGCCAGAGCCTCGGGTTCGAAGCTGGGGGCGATGACCACTTCGGTGAAGACCGGGGCCAGGGCTTCGGCCAGGCTGGCCGGTAGTGGACCGTTCACCGCCACGATCCCGCCGAAGGCCGATACGTCGTCGCAGGCGTGGGCCCGTTCGTAGGCGGTGGTGAGATCGTCGGCCACCGCGGCGCCGCAGGGGTTGGCGTGTTTGATGACCACGGCGGCCGGGTCGGAGCCGAGGGAGTGCACCAGGCGCCAGGCCGCTTCGGTGTCGTAGACGTTGAGGTACGACATGGCCTTGCCGCCGTGTTGGGTGACCGTGTTCCACCACGTGTCTTGATGGGCCGGACGGTAGCGGGCGCCGACCTGGTGCGGGTTTTCGCCATAGCGAAGCACGTCGTCGCGAACGAACGAGAGGTGCAGCGTTTCCGGCAGGGCCGGCGCGGCCTCAGCCTCGGTTGGCTGCTCGGAGGTGGCGTCGAGCCAGGTGACAATGGCTGCGTCGTAGGCCGCGGTGTGGGCAAAGGCCTTGCGGGCCAGGCGCCGGCGGGTGGTTGCGCTGAGGTCGCCGGAGCCCAGCTCAGCCAGCACCACGTCGTAGTCGGACGGGTCGGTCACAATGCCGACGGCGTCAAAGTTCTTGGCTGAGGCCCGCACCATGGCCGGTCCGCCGATGTCGATGGTCTCGATCGACGGTTCGGTGGTGAACGGATACAGGTTGGAGACCACCAGGTCGATCGGGGCGATACCGCGGTCGGCCAGGGTTTGCAGATGATCGGGCTTGGATCGGTCGGCGAGGATGCCGCCGTGGATGTTGGGGTGGAGCGTCTTGACCCGGCCATCAAGCATCTCGGCCGCCTGGGTCACCTCGGAGACATCAAGGACTGCACATCCCCCGTCTCGCAGCGCCGCCGCGGTTCCGCCACTCGACACCAGCTCCCAACCGAGCTCGATGAGGCCGGCGCCAAAGGCCACCAGCCCTTCCTTGTCATAGACCGACAGCAACGCTCTTCGGGCCTGTTGTTCCGACACGACAACCACTCCGCTTCGCCAACTCGTTGGACCCGACCCAACGTAGTGCGAGAGCTAGGTTTCGCGCAGAACGACGATGTGGTCGGCGGGCCTCACGTTGTCGCGTCGGACCTCACCCGGTGGGAGGCGCTCGCCGTTGCGGACGATGCCGACCAGGGTCGTGCCGAGGGGGACGGGGTCGTCGCCGTTGCGGTCTCCTGGGGCCAGCTCCACCAACTCGATTCCTCGACCTGCATCAAGGAGGTCATCGAGTACCCGCACCGCCGCCGGGTCGTGACAGCCGAGACCCAACATGCGGCCGATGGCGGCGGTGGCGTCGATCACTTCGTCGGCTCCGCTCTGTCGCAGAAGGTGGAGGTTCTCCTGCTCCCTCACTCCCGTCACGATATGTGCGGTGGGGTTTTTCTCCCGCACGGTCAGGGTGATCAGAACTGCGGTGTCGTCTCGGTTGGGCGACACGATGATGGACTCGGCGTCGGCGATACCGGCCTGTTCCAGAATGCCGACCTTGCTGGCGTCGCCGTGGACGGCCACCAGACCAAGCTCGGATGCCTGCGTGATCTGTACCGGATCGGAGTCGACGACCACGATCGTGTCGGGATCCACACCACGGGTTATCAGGTCTCGTGCTGCGGCTTGGCCGGTGGATCCGAATCCACAGATGACGGTGTGGTTTTTCACGGTCTGCCTCCAGCGGCGTTTGGCCAACAGCACTCGGGACTGTTCGGTGAGTACCTCAACGGTGGTCGATACCACCAGGATCAGGAAGAGAATGCGGGCCGGCGTGATGAGCACGATCGTGGCCAGTCGGGCACCGTTGTCGACCGCAGTGATGTCGCCGTAGCCGGTGGTGGTGACGGTAACCGACGCGTAGTAGATCGAATCGAGCAGGGAGATTCCGTCACCGTTTCCGTCGACGAAGCCGCCCTGACCGGAGCGCACCACGATGGCGACAAAGAAGACCAGGAGCGCGGCCATGCCGATTCGCCGGAGCGCGGCAAGACCGGGCGACCGATGCCGCTGGGGAAGATTGACAGCGCTGAAATCAGCCATAGATCGGATTCATCTTTACATCGCCACCGATGTATCGCCCGACATCCCCTCCCATCGGCGGGGTGGCGCTGTTTTGGAGCATCGTGGCGAACGCGAACGCACCGGGTCGGCGGAGATACCCTTGTTACCGGAGTAGCGGCCCTGGGGGAACTTCCATCATGATGTACGACGACGCTCGCGCTGCGGTGGCCGGCGGGGCCGATCCTATGGAGACCGCTCGCCGGGTGGTGGCTGGCCTCGACCGAGATGAGCTGCTTTGGTGCCTCGATGGTGATGCGCCAACCTGGGCCGGACTAAAGGCGCTCACCCACCAGGACATCTATCACCGGGTTCCGTTTGTGGCCGCCGAACTGGAGCGGGTTGGCTTCCCCGGCGTCCGGTTCGCTGATGGACCCCGAGGCTGTGTGGTGGCCAACGCCACTGCCTTCCCGGTGCCGATGGCTCGCGGCGCCACCTGGGATCCGGAGCTGGAGGTGAGGGTCGGCGAAGCGATCGGTACCGAGTTGCGGGCGGTCGGAGCCGATCTGACTGGTGCGGTGTGTGTGAACGTCCTGCGCCATCCAGCCTGGGGTCGGGCTCAGGAGACCTACGGCGAGGACCCGCACCATGTCGGTGAGCTGGGAGCCGCGGTCACTCGCGGCCTGCAGCGGTGGGTGATGGCGTGCATGAAGCACTTCGCCTGTAACTCGATGGAAAACGCCCGCTTCAGCGTGGACATCGAGGTCGACGAGGTGGCCCTGCATGAGGTGTACCTCCCCCACTTCAAGCGCATCGCCGAGGAAGGGATCGCTTCGGTGATGACCGCCTACAACTCGGTCAACGGTGAGTGGTGCGGCCAGAGTCCGGCGCTGATCTCCGACGTTTTGCGGGGCGAGTGGGGGTTCAAGGGGTTCACCATCAGCGATTGGATCTTCGGGCTGCGTGATGGCCCGACTTCGGTCGCCGCCGGGCTCGACATCGAGATGCCCTATCGCATGGTCCGGGCCCAGAGTGTTCCGGCGGCGCTTGAAGCGGGCGAGGTGGAGCAGAGCGCGATAGAAGCCGCCGCGGCGCGCGTTATTGCGACCCGGCTGCGGTTCGACGAAGTGCTGGGCACCCCGGCGCCACCGTTGGAGGTGTTGGGTTCACCGCAGCATCGGGCTCTGGCCCAGGAGGTGGCGGCCCGCTCCGTGGTGCTGCTGCGTAACGAACCCGTTGAGGGCGAGCCGGTGTTGCCGTTGCGCCCCAAACAGCGGGTGGCGGTAGTGGGACGCTTGGCCGATCGCGTCAACCTTGGTGATGGTGGCTCGAGCGACGTTTGGGATCTCGACTGCGAAACCATCGCCGACGGCCTTCGGGCCGCCTTCGACTCGGTCGACCACGCCGATGGCACCGACCTCGACCATGCCATTCAAGTGGCCCAGGCGGCTGAGGTTGTTGTGGTGGTGGTCGGCTACACCGCCGCCGACGAGGGTGAGTTTATCGGGGCCACGGATCCGGAGCTGAGCGAGCTTTTTCCCAGCGGAGATGAGCCGGACGTGGTTGCTCGGTACGAGGCCTACGTGGAATCGGGCCCGCCAGCGACCAAGCCGGATCGCCTCGCTGATCGGCCGAAGGGCTTTAGCGTTGGCGGCGATCGCACCAGCCTGCGTCTCCTGCCCGGCGATGTGGCGCTGATCCAAGCGGTTGCCGCCGCCAACCCGCGCACGGTCGTAGCGATCCAGGCCGGCAGCGCAGTGATCGTCGACGAGTGGATCGAGTCGGTGCCAGCGTTGGTGCAGCCCTGGTATGGCGGCTGTCGGGCCGGTTCCGGTTTGGCTCAGGTGTTGCTCGGCGAGGTGAACCCGTCGGCCCGCCTGCCCTTCAGCGTTCCCCACCACGAGGATGATCTACCGGCCTTCGACCGCGACGCCAGAACCTTCACCTACGACCGCTGGCACGGCTGGTGGCACCTGGAGCGCACCGGCCGGGCTCCGGCGTACCCGTTTGGGTACGGCCTGTCCTATACCAAGTTTGCCGTGACCGACTCCGCGGTTACCAACTCCGCCACCGAGCTCACGGTCATCGCCACGCTCGCCAACACCGGCCATCGCGACGGTGCCGACGTGGTGCAGGTGTACGCCGAGATACCGACTGAGCGGTCGGGTGAACCAGCACCGCCGAGGCTGATCGGCTTCCAGCGCATCGAGGTTGCAGCTGGAGACGCCGCCTCTGTCACCATGGAGATTCCGTTGGCCCGTCTGGCCCGCCGGGATCCGCGGCAGCATGAGTGGGTGCTGGTTTCTGGGACCTATCGCATCCACGTCGCCCGCTTCGCCGGCGACCCAAACCGCAAGACCCATGACATCACCATCGAAGGCGCGGACGAAGGGTAGGTAGCAGCCATGGCCAAGTCGACCAAGAAGCAGAAGCGGGCCCGCAAGCGTCACGCCAAGTCCTGCGAGGGCAAGCACCAGTACCCGAACGCCAAAGCCGCTCGAGCCTCAGCTGAAGTGATGCGGGAGCGCCACAACCAACACACCATCCAGGCCTACGAGTGCCAAAGCTGCGGCGGCTGGCATCTCGGTCGACGGAGCTGGTAGCCGATGCCAGCGCCACTTATTGGCGTTGCCGGCCAAATAGCCGTCGCCTTGGGCGGCGTCGGGGCGGCCTACGTCATCACCCACAACCCGCTGGTGATCTCGTGGAAGAAGTTCGTCGAAACCCTCGGGCTGACCCCGTGCCGCGCCTCCTACCACCGTGCCGTTGGAGTGATCGATGGCTTTGCCGTCACCGCGACGGTGAAGGGACACTTGGATTCGGGGCGTTCCCGCCAGTACTACTTCACCGTGCACTATCCCGCCGTCGCCGATGATCTCCATGTGCGTCAGACGTCGGCCGGCCCACTGTCGAGGTTCGAATTCGACCGGGCCGCCACCTACAGCGATGGCCAGGTGTCAGAGTTCGATCTGCGGTTTGTTGCGTGTGCCAACGATCCGTTCACCGCCACCTCGTTCTTCACCCGGGAACGACGCCAAGCGCTGGCCTCACTCGGGCCGATGCTCACCTACGTCTCCGAGACCGAGATGACGTGCACCCTCGAGAGCAGGGGTCGGCCGCCCAAGCTTCAGCCGTTGGTCGACAACATCATGAGCGTGGCCAGCCTGCTGGTTGGGGCCAACCCCCGGATCGACCCGAACATCCGAGCCAACGTCGGCATCCCGGCGGCCGAACCGGCGCTCGACCTCGGCGGCAAGTCACCTTTCAGTGGAACCGAGTCCGGAGATCATGACCTGTGGGTGCTGGTGGCCGAGATGATGCCGGGCCTCGAACTCACTGACGGAGTGGACGGCGTGTCGGGCTGGCTGGCCGACCGATGGGTGTCGGTAGAACGGTTCGAAGCCGCGCCGAACCATGGCGGCTTGTTCCGCTATCGGGTTGGCTACCCACCGGTGGCCACAAACTTCACTATCACCAAAGCCCCGCAGGACGGCTCGCCCCGGACCGAGGTGGATCAGCACCGGCGCGTCCGCCTCACTATCGGTAAACCGGAGTTCGACGCTGAGTTCGATGTCTTCACCGACGACATCCACGCCATGCGGACACTGCTGCGCCGCGAAGTGCGTCGCGCCCTGCACGACCTCAGCCGCTACGCCTGGGCCCTGGACATAACGCCAGGCGAGATCGCTCAAACATCGGCTGAGGTCAGCGCCCCCTGGGACGTCGTCCACACCCTCCGCCTGATGATGAACACGTCTCACCTGCTGAAGAAACACAACTGAGCGCAGGGACGACCGCCGTCACCAGATTGTGTGTCGTGGTACGATCGGCCTCCAAATACCAGGGCTGCTGAGCAAGCGAGGGAAGCGCTGAGCACGGCCTGGCTCACCTGCCGAGCCATAGGGAGGCGACAATCATGTCGCGCCTGTCCAGACGAACCTTTATGCAGGGCGCTGCCGCTACCGCGGTTGCGTCCTCCGCCGGCATGACCGTGGCGGCATGCGAGATAACCCAAACCAACCGGAACGTGTTGATGCTCTACATCGACGATCTTCGCGACTGGGTTGGCTATATGAACACCTACCCGGGTGTACTGACACCAAACATCGACGCGCTGATGGCTCAGTCGATCAGCTTCGACCGGGCCTACTGTGCCGTACCTACCTGTCCCGGGTCTCGCGCCTCGACGGCCTGGGGTCTGTCACCGTTGACGACCGGCGTGCAAACCAACACGATTGCGGATCAGTACCCCCTGCTGAACTCCGACCGCAAGTCACTGCCCGAGGTGTTCTCCGATTTCGGCTACACCACCTACAACCGGGGCAAGTTCTTTCACAACGCCCTCCCCGACCGTTGGGATGTGACCTCGCCATATCTCGAGATAAACGAGATGCAGGTCACCGGTACCCCCACCTTCCAGGAAACGCTCTTTAACTTCGGCACCCTCGCCTCTGGTGAGGTCCATGAGGATCAGCTGACTGCCGACTGGTTTTCCACCCAGTTGCACCAGGCCCAGGGTCCGTTCTTTATGGGTGTTGGACTGTTTCAGCCCCATGTGCCCTGGCTGTTGCCCCAGTGGGCCTTCGACCTGTACCCGTTGGAGGGGGTGATGTTGCCCTCGGCCACAGGCTGCGGACCCGGAGATCTCGATGACGTTCCCGCCATCGGGCAGGACCTGGCCGCCCAGCCAAGAGTCTTCGCCAAATCCCAGAACGACTTCATCAACGAGTCCGGGCGAGCCAAGGAGATTGTGCAGGCCTACCTGGCGGCGATTTCCCACACCGACACCATGATCGGCCAGGTCATGAACGCCTTAGCCGACAGCGGCCACGATCAGGACACGGTGGTGGCCCTGGTGTCGGATCACGGCTACCACCTGGGCGAGAAGCTGCACTGGCGCAAGTCGACGCTATGGGAGCAGGCGACACGGGTTCCGTTGCTGCTTCGAGTGCCCGGCGCAGTCCCACACGTGATATCGCATCCGGTCAGCACCATCGATCTGGCCCCGACGCTGCTTCAGGCGGGCGGCAACCAGGAGTACGCCGGCTTCGAAGGCTCGAGTCTGCTCACCGCCGACAGCGCCTACTTTGACGCCAACCCACCGGTCACCCATTGGCAAAACAACGTCTCGGTTCGCTGGCAGAGCTGGCGCTACATCCGTTATCACGACGGCACCGAAGAGCTCTATGACCAGGCCAGCGACCCCTACGAGTGCACCAACCTGGCCGGTCTAACCGAACACCAAGCTCAAAAGAGTCAGCTGGCTGCCTTCCTGCCGTAGTGATGGACTAGTGGTGTACTAGCCGATGGGCACTACCTCGGTGCCGCGGTCGTCGTCGAGGTCCTGCACCAGCAGACCCTCTTGACCCACTGCGACCACTTTGGTGCGGGGCTCGGCCCCGTCTCCAACAATTGCGACCCGAGACTAGGCCATCCGTAACGGTGGCAGGTAAGGCACTCATGCTGGGTACACACCCAGCCCGGGTGTTTGGTTCCAAACTTTTCAAAGAAAGTTTGGCAGTGTCTGGAGCAGCGCCCTGGAGCTAGACCGCGACGGGAGCGAAGAACCCTTTGAGGGCATCGGCGATTTCGGCTCGACTCCCGTTGGGTGAAACCAACATGTTGACCGCTCCAAGAGAAGTGTGGGTGTGCCCTCGCTGGGGCAGGTGGGTGACCTCCACACCGGCGGCCTGAAGGGCTTCCACGTAGGCCGCCCCCTCGTCGCGCAGCGGGTCGAACTGGCAGGTGACCACCGTGGCCGGTGGCAGGCCGGCCAGTTCGCCATGCAATGGCGAGGCCTTGGGTGTCGACCGTTGCTCCACCGGGCAGTAGTGACCCCAGAACCATTCCATCAGCGGTTTGGTCAGCACATAGCCTTCGGCGTTTTCTTGGTAGGAGGGGCGGGTCATGTCGCAGTCGACCACCGGGGTGATCAGCAGCTGGCCTATCAATTTCGGGCCGTCGGCGTCTCTGGTCATCTGGGCTACCACCGCGGCCAGGTTGGCTCCGGCCGACCAGCCGCCGATCACCAAGCGGTTGAGGTCCAAACCGAGCTCCGGTCCCGCTTCACCGAGCCATTGCAGTGCGGCCCAGGCGTCGTCGACCGGTGCCGGAAACGGATGCTCAGGCGCGTGACGGTAGTCGGCCGACAGCACCGCGGCGCCGGTGCGGTCGCACAGGTCGCGGCAGAGGGCATCGTCGGAGGTGTGGGAACCCAGTACCCAGCCACCACCATGGAAGTAGAGCATCACCGGGTGCGGCCCCTCCCCCGCGGGCCGGTACAGGCGGTAGTCAAGTTCGCCGTCGCCGCCCGGGTACTTCCCGTCGACCACCTCACCCACTTCTGGCCCCGGTGGCGCGACCGCTGCCGACGCCTCCATGAACGCTCGGGCATCGGTCGGGCTCATCGATTCAATCGGCGGCAGACCCATCTCGGCCATGGTGTCGAGCAGCATCTTTACGTCGGGCTGCAGTTCGCGGATCAGACCGTCGTTGCACTGTTCTTTGATGCTTCCGTTGCTGTCCGCTCCGACACGACGGAAGCCGAGCCAGCCCTGATCGGCCACCTCGTTGCACGCTTGGCGATACTCGCCAACTCCTCCCAGGTAGGGAAGACACACCCGGGGTTTTCCGGGGACGTTGGCCCCCATGTACCAGCTGTCGGCCTTGGAGAACAGGGTCAGGTCGAAGCAGTCGTTGGTGTGTTGTTGCCAACCGGCCTGTGCGGTGGGCGTGGGTTCGATGGCTTCGAAGCCGTCCTCGCGGGCTGCCGCGATGGCATCGGTGATCCATTCGACGTGTTGTTCAATCGAGACCGCCATGTTCGACAGTACCGATGGGCTCTGGGGTCCGGTGACCATAAAGAGGTTGGGGAACCCGACGGTGGTGAGGCCAAGATAGGTGGCTGGGCCGTCGGCCCAAGCGTCTCGGAGGGACGCGCCGTCGCGCCCTTCGATATCCACACCCACGATGGCGCCGGTCATGGCGTCGAACCCGGTAGCCAAAACCACGGCGTCGAACTCCCGATGGCCGCTTTCGGTTTCGATGCCCGTTTCGGTGATGGTGGTGATCGGATCGGTCCGTAGGTTCACCAAATCGACGTGGGGCTGGTTGAAGGTTTCGTAGTAGCCGGTGTCGAGGCAGAGCCGCTTGGTCGAAATCGGGTAGTCCTTGGGGCACAGCGCTTCGGCGGTTTCAGGGTCGTCGACGATGGCGCGGATCTTGTTGCGAGCGAACTCCGCCGCGTAGTCGTTGGCTTCTTGATTGATCAGGTAGTCGTTGTAGGCGCTGCCGTAGTAGACGATGTGGCCGAAGTTCCAGCGTTCCTCGAGGCGGGCTTGGCGGTCAGCGTCTGAAAGCATGGCGAAGCTTTCAAGCGGGTCTTCAAACACCATGCCGGTGCGGGACTCTCGAGCTTCCTGACGGTGCTCCGGGTAACGGTCGGTGATCTGGGTGCGTTCGGCTTCGCTGAGGGTCCGGTTGCCAGCCGGCAGTGAGAAGTTGGCCGTGCGTTGGTAGACGGTGAGGTGGTCGGCCTGTTTGGCGATGATCGGGATCGACTGGATTCCCGACGACCCGGTGCCGATCACGGCAACCCGCTGGCCGGAGAAGTCGACGCCTTCGTGGGGCCATCGACCGGTGAGGTAGGTGGGGCCGGTGAACCGGTCGACGCCGGCGATATCGATGTCTTTGGGCACGGAGAGACAGCCGGTGGCCATCACGTACCACTGGGCCTCGTAGGTGTCGCCGGCGCTGCCGTCAGCACCGGTGGTGGTGATGGTCCAGCGCCGCGAGTCGTCATCCCAGCGGGCCGCGTCGACGCCGGTTTCAAAGTGGATGTCACGCCGCAGGTCGTGGCGTTCGGCGACGTGGTCGAGGTAGCGGAGAATCTCGGGTTGGGTGGCGTAGCGTTCGCTCCACTCCCAGTCCTGTTCCAGCTCCGGATCGAAGCTGAAGGAATAGTCGAGGCTGGGAACGTCGCAGCGGGCCCCCGGATACCGGTTCCAGTACCAGGTGCCCCCAACGTCAGCGGCACGGTCCAGCGCCACCGCCGAGAATCCAAGCCCACGCAGACGATGCAGTGAGTACAGCCCCGCAACCCCCGCGCCAACCACAACCACATCAAACCGCTGCGTATCAGCCATG
>CALAML010000244.1 GCA_937925845.1 uncultured Acidimicrobiales bacterium
CACCTTGGAGGTGGACCTTGGAGGTGATGTCTACAACTTGTCTGGTTTGAAGGCTTGGGGTGGCCCTTAGGTGGTTTCGTCGTTGAGGAGGACTGGCGCTGATCGGGGTGGTGGCGGCAGCTCGGCTGCTGTCTGCGCCGATGCTGATGACAGTGTCGACCGCTCGGATGCTTCGGATGCCGATGCCGATGCCGACGGCGCTGGCGTTGATCGGTGCGGTGGTGGCGATTGGGCTTGGTTTAGTGCTGGTGTCGGCGCTAGCGGAGCCGGGGCTGCGGTGGCGGTGGCTGACGGAGCTGTGGTCTGGCCCCCTGTTTGGCCCGCGGTCGGCTGTTGGAGTGCTGCTTGGGCCAGGTCCTCGTCGCGGGCGACCAGTGCGGCGCCGAGCTTGGTTGGGTCTACCGGCGCGCCGAGCAGGGTTCCCTGCACTGCGGTCACCCCGAGCTGGCGCAGAATGTTGAACTGCTCCTCGCTCTCCACCCCCTCGGCGATGGTGGCCTTGTCGAGCGCGTTGGCCACCGAAATGATGGCCCGCACGATCTCGAGATCGGCCTCGCTGTTTGCCAGTTGGGCCACCAGCTTCGGATGAACCTTCAACTGCGACACAAAATCCAGGCTCTTCATGTAGGAAATCGAAGCGAAGCCCTTGCCGTAGTCATCGACGGCGATCTTCACCCCGAGCGGGCGCAGCTTCTCTAGGCCGTCGATCGAGTACTCGACCCGCTCGATGACATGGTTTTCCTTCACCTCGAGCACCAAGTGGTCGGGCTGCAATCCGGTCTCCTCGAGAATCCGCTGCACCAACGCCGGGTAATTCGGATCCGACACCTCAGTGTGGGACACGTTGACCGACACCGGGATCGGGTAGTCGAGGTCGTGGAGACGCCGCCAGTGCGCAACCTGCGTGCAGGCTTCACGCAGCACCCATTCACCGATCCGGAACATCAGCCCCGCTTCTTCGGCATCGCCCAGGAACTCCGCAGGGGTGACCAGGCCGGTGTGACCGGGACGGTCCCAGCGCAGGAGTGACTCAAGCGAAACCAGCCTGCGGGTGTTTACGTCAACGACGGGCTGGTAGAGCAGCCGGAACTCATCGTTCTCCAGGGCCTTGCGGAGCGCCTGGTCGGTTTCGAGCCGGAACAGGGCACCCTGGCGGATCTCGCTGTCGAACAGCGCCCAGCCACCTCGGCCTCGCTTCTTGGCTCGGAACATCGCGGTATCAGCGTTGCGCAGAAGTTCAAGCGGCTCAATGTCGTCGCCCGCTTCGGCCACTGCGATACCGATGCTGGCTCCCGGCACGGGTTCAAGACCGCGAAGTTGCACCGGCGTCAGCAACGACTTGGACACCTTCTCGGCGACCATGATGACGTCCTCGACGTCCGATACATCGCGACACAGCACCACAAACTCGTCGCCGCCATAGCGGGCCACTTCGTCGGTCGAGCGAATCGAGGTGCGGAGTCGCTCGGCCACCGCTTGAAGCATCTCGTCGCCGGCGGAGTGGCCGAGTGAATCGTTGATCATTTTGAACCGGTCGAGGTCCATGAAGAGTACCGCCGCGCCGTTGGCCGGTCCTGACGGGTCGAGTTGATCCTGGAGCTGGTCGAGGATGCCGGCCTTGTTCAACAGGCCGGTGAGTTCGTCGGTGTTCGCCACCTTCTCGCGTTCGGTGAGCCGCTCCTCAACCACGGTATGGCGCTGCCAGTAGTGGACAGAGGCCGTGGCCACCACCACAAAGCAGAGTCCCAGTGAAGCGACGAGCGTAGACCCGAGAATCGACGACGAGTCCGCCACGATTTCGTCGGTGCGCACCTGGGCCCAAACCAGCACCGCAAGCAACGTGGCGATGATTCCCGCCACAACGGCCAGCGATGACACGCCGAAACGCTCGACTACTTCGTCGAGTTCCTCCTCGGGAGGCGTGCTTGGAGCCATATGTGAGTCAACGACAGAACGTCACCCCGACTTGACGAGAAAACGCATCGGTTTACTAAATGCCTGGCTCTTTTCGGAACAGTGTTTGCTGGTTTGGGACCGAGCAGCAGTATTTCCACTGTTCGTGTGGTCTCGGGGCGTCCCGACGCTGAGCCAAACCCAGCCCAAACCCCAACAATGAACGGTATTCAGCCAAAGGGTTGAGCTTTGGCTGCTTTCGCAGCAAACCTGCGGGCCACTACAGGACCACCCAGCCGGCCCGCGCCTCCGCGAAACGATCAATCGGCCACAAGACCGCGAACATCCTCACAGAGTCGACCCCCACTCACCGACACGACGAACACACTCCACAACGATCAAAAGCCAGCGTTGAAGCTTCTCCTCAACCAGTAAGGCGGCGCCACTGACCTGAAGCGCGGCAGCTTTCCCGGGTGGCTTGCCGAGGCCCGCCGCTGCCGAGCCCAGCTAACCCAAAAACAGCGCGCTGCTGCGATGATTGACCATCTCGGCGCAGAGAGGTTCCGGTGTCCCGACTCCAAGTTGGTTGAGGTACTGCCGAGCACGCTCCGTCACGGTCAAGAACGCAATGAAGGACGCTCCTCGGCGAGAAACCCGCAGGCAGCAACCCGGATGCTTGCCGTGGCCAATGACTCAAGCGGAGGCCAGAGCGGGCCTGCGCTCCAACCTGAAGGGTTGGCTTGAATACGCGCCGAACTTGTGGTTCGCGCCCTAGCCGAGGAGGCCCATGTCACCAACGATGGTACGTTCGTCGCCGAGCTCGGCCACGGTCGCATCGATGCGCTCCTGAGCGAACGCCTCGTTGGTGAGACCCTGCACGATGCTCCACTTGCCATCGGCACAGGTGCAGGGGAACGACGAGATAAGACCATCGGGCACACCGTAGGAACCGTCGGAGGGGACCGCCATGGAAACCCAGTCGCCATCCGGTGTCCCGAGAGCCCACGAGCGCATGTGATCGATGGCTGCGTTGGCCGCGGAAGCCGCACTGGACGAGCCGCGGGCTTCGATGATGGCCGCCCCACGCTTCTGCACGGTCGGGATGAACTCATCCGCGATCCAGGCCTCGTCGTTGACCTTCTCCGCTGCGTTCTCCCCGGCAACCTTGCAGTTGAACAGGTCGGGGTACTGGGTGGCCGAGTGGTTGCCCCAGATCGTCATGTTGGTGATGTCGTTCACGGTGGTGCCGGTCTTGGCGGCAAGCTGGGCCATGGCCCGGTTGTGGTCGAGGCGGGTCATGGCCGTGAACTGTTCATCGGCGATGTTGGGCGCGTTGTTCATGGCGATGAGGGCGTTGGTGTTGGCCGGGTTACCGACTACCAGTACCTTCACGCTGGAATCGGCCGCATCGGAGAGCGCCTTGCCCTGGCCGGTGAAGATGGCACCGTTGGCTTCAAGCAGGTCAGAGCGCTCCATCCCTTTGCTCCGGGGTCGGGAACCGACCAACAGCGCGTATTCGGCACCGTCGAACGCGGTGTTGCCATCGTCGCTCATGGTCATACCGGCAAGCAGCGGGAACGCACAGTCGTCCAACTCCATCGCCACACCCTCGAGGGCGCCAAGGGCTGGGGTGATCTCCAACATCTGGAGAATGACCGGCTGATCCGCGCCGAGCATCTCGCCGCTGGCGATTCGAAAAAGAAGGCTGTAGCCGATCTGACCGGCTCCGCCGGTGACTGCAACGCGTACTGGATCCTTGGCCACGAAAGAGCCCTTTCTGGGTGTTCTGAGGGGGTTGAGATGTCGTTTTGATCCTATCGGCCCGCACGCCGGTGGCCCCGTTACCCGCGGGTGTTGCCGATCCAGCTCTGGTAGAGCCCGGAGTAGATCCCACCCTGGTCCACGAGCTGCTCGTGGGGGCCGTATTCCACCAGCTGACCGGCGTCGAAGACCACCACCAGGTCGGCCAGTTCGGCGGTGGAGAGACGGTGGGCGATGCTGATCGTGGTGCGGCCATCGGTGAGCCGGGCCAGCGCCTGCGACAGCGCCCGCTCCGTTTCGGGATCGACCGAACTGGTGGCCTCATCAAGAATCAACAGGCCGGGATCGGCGAGCTGGGCCCGGGCCAGGGCCACGAGTTGCCGCTCCCCCACGCTCAGGTTCTCGCCCCGCTCCCCAACCTCAGTGGCCAGCCCATCGGCAAGACCGTTCAGCCAGTCGACCAACCCGAGTCGATCAAACGACGCCAACACGTCGGCTTCGGTGGCCCCGGGCTTGCCGAAGCGAATGTTGTTGCCGAGGGTGTCATCGAACAGGAACCCGTCCTGGGGAACGATGCGGATCGCACTTCGGCGGGACTCGGCGTCGAGCTCGCGTAGGTCGATACCACCAACCCGTATGGTGCCGGTGGTCGGATCGGCGAGGCGGGCCAGCAGCTTGGCCATCGTCGTTTTGCCGGAACCGGTCTCACCCACGATGGCCACGTTGGCTCCCGCAGCGATGTCGAAGGTGACATCGTTTAGCACGTTTGGGCCGGTTCGGTAGGCGAAGGTGACTCCGTCGACGCTGATGTCGAGTGGTCCACCGGCGAGGGTGGCGCCGTCGGCGGGTTCGACCACCTCGATCGCTTGGTCCTGAAGATCGAGGATTTTGCCCCAGCCAGCGAGCGCGGTCTGGGTCTGGTCGAGCACTTCACCAAGCTCGGCAACGGGCCCGCTTACCAGGTTCATCAGGAACAGGCAGGCGATGACTTCGCCGACGTCGAGACCCCACGCCGGCCCCCATATGGCACCGACGACGATGACGCCGACCTGGCCCAGGGCCGAGATGAACTCGGCCGACGGCAAGATCACAGAGAAGAACTTGGCTGCCTTCATCTGGCTGCCGTAGAGGCGGTGGATGGCACCTCCGAGCCGTTGCGACACCCGCTCCCGGATCCCATAGGCCCGCACCACTCCGGCACCGCCGATGGCCTCCGAGTACTCGGCGAGTGTGTCTCCGACATGGGTCCGAACCAGGCTGTAAGCCCGGAGTTGGCGGGCTTGAAGCAGCCGAAGCACCAGTACCATCACCACGAGCGCGGCCACCAGCACCAGCGCCAGCTGCCACGAGAACACGATCATCAGAATCAGTGTGGAAAAGATGAGCACGGTGTTGGTGATCCAGGCGATGCCGCCCCACTGGGCAAAGACCGCGATCGTGTCAACATCGCTCGTGACCCGTGATACCAGCACACCGCTTCGGGATTCGTTGTGGTCGGCCAGGCTGAGGTTGTGGACGTGTTCGAAGGTGTCGACCCGCAGGTCATACAGCGTGTCTTCGGCGGCGTCGAGCAGCCGCAGGTAGGTGGCCCGATGGGCCGCGTACACCCCGAGGACCAGCACAAAGGCGACCGCACAGGCCTGGATGGTAAAGCTCATCTCGAAGCCGCGATCGAGACCGCGGTCGATCACCTGCTGGATCAGCACCGGGATGGCGAGCCGTCCCAGTGCGGTGATGGTGGCCATCATCGCCGTGAGCATCACGCCCCGCCGGAGTGCCGGCGATCGCGCCAACCCGCGACGCAGCACCGAGACAGCACCCACCTCTTCCTGCGATGCGTCGAGATCCGCGGCGGCGATGGCCATCACTGATCCCCGTAGGCGTTGACGAGGCTGGCGTACTCCGGCAGGGCGAGGAGGTCCTGGTGTTGGCCCATCGCCTTCACTTGGCCGTCGGCGACAAAGAGCACCCGGTCGGCCAGCTCGATGGTGGACAGACGGTGGGCGACGATCAACATCGTGGTCGATCGCCCCTCGCGGAGGCCCCGCAGAATTTCGGCTTCGATCACCGGGTCGACGGCGGAGGTGGCGTCGTCAAGGATCACCAGGCGGGGTTCGCGGTAGAGCGCTCGGCTGAGGGCGACGCGCTGGCGCTGACCACCGGAGAGCGTGACGCCCCGTTCACCCAATACGGTGTCTCGGCCTTCGGGCAGCTCGGCGATGAAGCCGTCGGCCCGAGCGATCGCGGTGGCTCGGGCCAGTGCCCCTTCGTCGGCTCGCCGGGCTCCGTCGAGGGTGATGTTGGCCTCGACGGTGTCGGCGAAGAGGAACGATTCCTGAAACACCAACGCGGTGGCGGCCCGCAGTTGATCGGGCTCGAGGTCTCGAACATCCACATCACCGAGGCGGACCGAGCCGCTCTCGGCGTCGTTGAGGCGTAGGGCCAGGTCGACGATGGTCGACTTGCCGCCGCCGGTCGGACCAACCAGGGCCACCACTTCGCCGGCCACCACTTCGAAGTTCACCCGATCGACAGCCAGGGTACGCCGCTGGTCGGGCCCGTCGATAAAGGCAAAGGTGACATCGTCGAAGCACAGGTCGAGGGGACCGTCAGGAAGTGGGATCGGTGTTGTGGGTGCCGGCGGCCCGTCGGCCACCCCGTAGACCTTGCGGATTCTGGCGTCGGCGACCACCGCTCGGGGTAGCTCTTCGAGGAGGAACCCAAACACCCGGACCGGGAAGGCGAGCACGCTGAACAGGGCGGCCACCGCCACCAGGTCGCCGGTGGTCATGGCCCCGGCGTTGATCCGCCAGGAGCCCACCAGCAGCAGGGCGATGATGCCGAGGTTCGGGATGACTTCGATGCCGGGTTCGAAGGCGGCGCGTAGTCGGCCGACGTCGAGTCGGGACTGACGTAGGGCTTCGGACCGTTCGCGCATCCGAGCCGTCTCGGCCGCTTCTCGGCCGAGCGCCTTCACCACCAGCGCGCCGTCGAAGCTCTCGTGGGCCAGCGAGGAAACGTCGCCGAGGCGTTGCTGCACAAGCGAGGCCGGCTCGTGCACGCGTGCGGTGTACACCCGGTTGGCGATCGCCAGTGCCGGGAAGACCAGGATGGCGATGATGAGGAGCACCGGATCGACCAGGGCGATTTGGATCGCAGCGACGATCACCAACACGATCGTGCCCACCGACATCGGCACGGTGTTGATGATTTGGGTCGAGGCGACCACGTCGGCCTCGGCGTGAGCGAGCAGTTCGCCGGTGGGGTTCGACCGGAAGAACGACAGCGGAACTCCGAGGTAGCGGTCGGCGATGCGAAGCCGGACGCTTCGGCCGATTCGTCGGGTCAACATGGCGCCGAACCAGCGGCGGGCGACGGCGGCCAGGGTGCGGATGGAGGTGACCAGCAGAAAAAGCGCGGCGCCAGCCAGAACCTTGCCTCGGGTGACACCGTCGTCGAATGCGGGGACGATGACGTCGTCGGTGAGCGCGCCCAGCACCGCGGTAGCCAACACCAGGGTGAGGCCAAAGACCGAACCGCCGATCAGGGCAGCCGCCAGCGGTCCTGGATGGAGTCGACAGGAGGCTACGAGTAGGGCGAAGCCGTCGCGGGTCCGATACGGAGGAGGTTCCCCCGCCTCCACCGGTGGAGGTGGCGCCCCGTCGTCGCTGGTGACAACAGGAGCCGATGGTGGCGCCGCGGACACGAATGCACATCCCCTGAATACTTGAGGTCAGGAGCCGACACACACGTCCGGGCCACCTGACAAGCCGAACCACGTGAGCCTACTGGCCACCCCGATTACTCCCCCAATGAGTTTCGACACCTGGCCGAGACCTGCCCTGGAGGTCCCTGCCCAATCCACCGTCGGGGATCGTCGGACAGCCACCAACCGACTTCCTGTGGACAAAGTATCCACCTACTGGGTTGGGCTGGGTGCTAAGGGCCCCTATCCCCACAAAACCGCGGCTTTTCCACCTGGGGATAACCCTCGTTCAAGGCTAGGATTCCGTCGGTTTTCACACTCGTGATCAACAGGGCTGTCCCCAACCCCACAACCTACTAATCCAGCGTTCTCGCGAGTTTCCCCAACAGTTATCCACAGATGGTGTGGATGGTCGAGGCGCCGAAGAACCACGACCAAAACCCATCTCGATGCCCAACCGCACCAACCCAACCAGTAACGGCGCTCAGCCGTGTTTAGCGATGACCTTGAGGACCGCATCACCAAAATCTTCAAGCTTTTTGTGGCCGATCCCCTTGCACTTGAGAAGCGCGGCCCGATCCTTGGGCGCCCGGGCCGCGATCTCGTCGAGGGTCTTGTTGCCAAACAGATGGAAGGCGGGGACTCCCCGCTCGGTTGACTCGGCCAAACGCCATTGCCGGATGGCTTCACGCAGATCGGGGTCTACTCCAGCTACCCCAGAAGCGGCTCCACCGGCTGAGGACCCTTCCGATCCCGGGGCCGCCTGCGCCCGCGGCGCTCCACCCCGGGCGGTGGGCCGTTGCTTTCCGGCAGATCCAACGGGGGCCGGTTCTGGTGCGTTGGGATCCCGACGTTCGGTCAGCTCGTTCAGGAACGGTGATGACCCCTGGCTCGGGGCCACCACGGTGGTCGTCTGTTTGGAGCGGGTGATGGCTACGTGGAACACCCTCCGCTCCTCTTCGACGTCGGTCGACAGGCGGTGGGGCATCAGTCCAGCGCTGGCTTCGTGCACCACCACGTGGGGCCATTCCAAACCCTTCACCCGGTGGATGGTGGCCAACATCACGCCTTTGCCAGCCGGGGCTCCCGGGCTCTGGAGATGGTCCCGCAGCCACGGTTCGAACGATGCCGGATCGGGTTGGAGGCGGGCCAGGCTGATCAGCGCCTCAAGATCATCACCGTGGGTCGAACCGGCGACGCTTGGTTTGGAGCCGTCGAGAGAATCGAGGGCCGAGCTGAGCCCCACCTCATCGCGGATCGCGGTCAGCACCGTTGCCGTATCGGCACCCTTGGCCCGTTCGCGCAGATGGGCCACGTCGTTGGCGAAATCGGTTACCTTCTCGCCGTCGCGGTCTTTGAGTCGGGCTCCGAGCCGGCGGATGTCGTTGACCGATTTCTGTTCGGCGATCCAGCTCACCACCCGACCCGAGAGACTGCGGCTGGGTCGGCGGGCCGCTTCGGAGAGGTCGCTGGCGCCGAGGCGGTCGGGCCCCACAGCAATGCGAAGCCAGCAGAGCGAAGCCCGCATGCCGGTGCGACTCAACAGGTTGGCATCGACGGTCTTCACCACCGGAACCTGGGCGTCGCCGAGCGCAACCTGCACTGCGGCCAGGGTGGCGTTAACTCGTGTGAGTACCGCCACATCGCCCGGGTCAACCCCACCACCAACCAGTTCGACAATGCGTTCCACGGTTGCCGCGGTGGTGTCGGGCACCTTGAGCGCCGACAGGTCGGAGGCTTCTCCGGAGCGGCCCGGCGCCGGTCGTATCGACTTGTCGACCCGGGCCCGGTTGTGACTCAGCAGCGAGTCGGCCCCCGCCACTACCGCCGGGGCGCAGCGGTAGTTGACTTCGAGGGCGTGGTTGGTCGCCCCCGGCACGTAGTGGTGGTAGTCGAGCAGCCATCGGGGCGTGGCGCCGGTGTAGCCGTAGATGGTTTGGTCGTCGTCGCCCACACCGAAGATGTCGAACCCGGGGGCGCCGAGGAGCCGGATCAGGAGGAGATGGGCCGGGGTGAGGTCCTGAAACTCATCAACCAGCAGGATTCGACAGGCCCGCTGGGCCGACTCCCGCAGGTCCGGGTTTTCCAGCAGCAGTTCGGCGGCGTGCACGATCTGTTCGTCGAAGTCGAGGGCGTTGCCGCGGGCGAAGCTGGCCCGGATGTCCCAGAAGATCTCACCGAAGCCAGTGACGTCGGGGGCCAGCGCCGCCTCAACCTCGTTCGGGTCGCGCATGCCGAGGCGAGTTTGGCTCAGGGCATCGAGCCAGGCCGCCATTGGGTCGGTGTTGGCCCGCCGCCGCACGTTCACCATGCCGTCGAGCATCGAGCGCATATCCCGCTCGGTGAGCATCGACGCCTTGGCCCCAGCTGGATGCTGGGCAAAGGGAGCGGTCCCGCGACAGATGGCCAGGCCCAGGGCGTTGAGGGTTCGAATCTGCAGGCCAGCCAGGTCGGTGGTGCGTTCCTCCATCTCGACCGCAGCCCGCTTGTTAAACGCCACCAGACAGATGGCTTCCGCCGGAACCCCGCAGTCGCGGATGAGGTGGCGGGCCCGCTCGGTCAGCACCCTTGTCTTACCCGACCCGGCCGGGGCTACCACCCGGGCGCCGCCAACATCGTGGTTCACCGCGGCCAACTGATCCGGGGCCAGATCGGCGGTGGTTGCCTGCGTTCGCAACGGCCGCAGCAGGCCTCGCTCAAGACCGACCCAACTGAGAAGCTCGGCGCCATCGGCGTTGATCGGTTCGACGATGCTGAACTGCAGCGGCCCGCCATCGGCCCATGCCGGGGTGCCGTCGGCCAACCGGATATCGGTCGCTACCCCGACGCTGGCGCCGTTGGTGATGGCCAGTTCAGCCGGCCAGAAGCGCGGTTGGTCGGGGTTGCGCAGATCGACTGCGTTGTTCCGAAGGAGGAAGCGGATGCGATCAGAGACCAGGTCGAAACCGGGGTCGAGGGTGTGCAGCGGGTCCTCGGCCGTATCGATCACGTCGGGTTCGGGCCATTCGTGGACTTCGACGATCAGCCGTTGCCGTTGGAGCCAGGCCCGGTGGAGTTCTTCGACGGCGTCACCATCGGCCCCATCCACCGCGATTCTGGGCGCGTCTCCCCACCGTGGCGGCGCCGATTCCCCTGGGTTGACCAGCACCCATCGGCCCAGTTCGTTGGGGCCGGCCAGCACTTCGATCGGGGCCAGCTGGCCGGCTCGTGCGGCAACAGCGCGGGGCCGCCGTCGTTGGGTGGGCATGGCGCTGATCATCTGATCCGGCGTGCGATCGTCCACGATCGGGGCGTCGTCGTACTCATCGCCGTCGCCGTAGTCCTCGTAGTCGCCGTAATCGACGTAGGAATCGGGCGGCGGGCGATCGCCCTCGCTCGTCGAAACACCGGAGCCGCCGCCGTGATCGCCGCTGCCGCCAGCAATGGCCGGGCCACCACTATGGCGGGCCTGACCATCTCCGACCGCTGCGGCAACACCTTCTCGGAGGTCAACCTCGGCGGGTGCGGCCGCGTTTGTCAAGGCATCCGGGGCCATCTCGGGAGCAAAGAGCGACAGGGTGCCATCGGCGCCGACCGCTCCCGTCTGATGACAGGCGCGAACCTCGGCTGCACTCTCATGGGTTCCGCCGCAGTGTCCACATCGAATCGTCGCCACCCCTGAAGTCTTACACGCGCCCGGTGACAGTCAGATCGCTCGCCACCATATGAGGGCAAAAGCCGGGAGAAACGCTCAACGTTGACTGTTTGTGACCGACGTCACGCACAAGAGTCAGGCGAAACAAGGGACAGCCAAGCGACCGGCAGCGGTGCAATTGCGGTGTCGGGGCCACCGCTTTGTTGGTTGTTGGTGTTGGTGTTGCCGATGAAAGGGAACGTGTGATGTTGGCCCGAGGAATTTCCTGTCTGTTGTTCACCGTGGCCCTCGGTGCGCTGCTAGCGGCCCCGGCGAGCGCTCAGCCGCAGGCGCCGGTCGACACCCCGGGTGTCACGGTTGTGGTCGAGCCGTCGACCGACCTGGTCGGCGGCACACCCGCAGTGGTCACCGGCGCCGGATTCCCCGAGGCCGCGAGCCTGTTGATCACCCAATGTCTTCCCGCCGCCGACACCGCGGATGACTGCGATATCGGTGGAATTGTGCTGGGCAGCACCGCCGATGACGGCACCTTCACGGCCGACTTCAATATCTCCAGCCGAATCAACCCTCGAGCGGCGCGGGGGTTTGACTGCTCCACCTCGGCCGAGCCGTGTGTGATTATCGCCGTCGATGCTGCGACTGGAATTCGGGCCCGGGCCGCGGTGACCTTTGATCCCGACGGGGTGCTGCCGTCGCTTGGCACCCTCGTGCTGAGCCCATCGATCGATCTGGTGGACCGTCAGGTTATTGATGCCTCGCTCACCTTCAGCGCCGACCTTCCCGGTCGGCCTTCGTTTGTGGAGCTGCGCCAGTGCCGGGCCGATACCGACGCCGCCTGCACCGAACCGGTCTTCGGTTTTGTGACCGACTTCGCCGACCCACCAAACATCACCAGGCTTCGCCGCTTTCTCACCGATGGTTTCGATTGCGCGTCGGCCCCCGGCGCCTGCATCGTGGAGGCCAGCGACCCGCAGAGTGAGCGCATCACCCAGGCCCCGCTGAGCTTTGATCCCTCCGTGGCCGCGGTGCAGGTGGCTGCGACCGTCGAACCAGCCACCAACTTGCCGTACTTTGCCCCGGTCATCGTCCGCGGCACGGACTGGCTCCCCGACGACTTCATCGGCATCCAGATCTGTGTGAGCCCCGATATCGAACTCGACCAGCCGCGCTGTCGCAGGGTGAGCATCTTCACCACCGACGCCGAAGACAGCGGAGACGGGTCGTTCACCGCGGCTGCGGTGCTGCCCCGCGAGATCGATTTCAACTTTGATGGCGACGCCTACGACTGCGCCGTTGGTGCCGGCTGTGTGATTCAGGTGGAGTCGGAGAACGATCCCCGCGATGTGGCTGAGATCCCCGTGACGTTTGATCCATCGACAGTGGCGCCCACATCCGGAACGGTGAGCGTCGCCCCCGCAGAAGCGCTGCCGTTCGTGGCCGAGGTTGCGGTGGCCGGCGCGTTCTCCATGGGCGGAAACGGCAACGTGCAGTTCTTCCAGTGTCCGGCTTCGGCGGTGGCCGCCGACAACGCTGACAACGATGACGACGCCGATAACGAAGACGCGGGACCGAACCGCAACGACTTGTCCCGCTTTTGTCGCGACGCCGGCTCTGCCAACTCCCTCTTCGGCCGTGGCGGCTTTGCTGGCGAAGCGACACTGGCGCGGGAGTTCGCATCAGGCGGAGGGTTCGGACCACGGGTGGATTGTCTGGCCGAGAGCTGCGTCGTCACCGTCACCGGTTTCAACTTTGACAACGGGTCGACAGAGATCTTCAGCAGCGCTCCGATCCGCTTCGACCCCGATGCACCGGCACCGCCGGGGCCCACTATCGAAGCGCTCCCCAGCACCGGCCTCCGCGACCTCGATGTCGTGAGCGTGACCGGCGCCGGAAACCTTGAGGCCGGTACCAGGGTGTCGGTCCGACAGTGCATCGCCACGTCGTGCTACGGCGGCTTCAACAACGGCACGCTGGTCGACGACGACGGCACCTTCGCCACCTCGCTCGCCGTACGCCGGGTGATCGACACCTATGGCGGCCCGGCCGACTGTGCCACGGAATTCGACTGCGAAATACAAGTGCAAACGCAAGACCCGTTCGGCACCCGCACCACATCGATCCCCCTCGATTTCGATCCCGATGTTCCGGCGGTCGATCGACGGTTGGAGGTCACCGAGACCGACGATCTGAGAGACGGTGATGAGGTGACGTTCTTCGCCAGCGGGGTCACGCCGGGCGAGAGGGTGGTCGCGTCGCAGTGCGCCATCGAGGCCGACCAAGAGTTCAGTTGCATCGACTACTTCGGCTCCACCAACAACGGCGGCATCGCCGATGCCACCGGATCGTTTACCTTCACCCTCAAGGCCCAGCGGGACTTGTACGCAGGGCTGGATCCGATCGATTGCACCGAGGTCCGGTGCGTGATCAACTTCTCCACTACCGATGTGTTCAGCAGCCTGGCCGCCGTCGGCCCCTTCGAGTTGTCCTTCAACCGGTCGATTCCGTTTGCCCCGGTCACTCTCGAGGTGACTCCCACCGCCGGCCTGGTCGATGGCCAGCGGCTTGACGTTGTCGGTAGTGGATGGCCAATAGACGGTTGCTGTGCCCGCCGCGGCACCGATCGCCGCCCCGGGAATATCGGCGATGACGACGGTCCTGACATCATGTTTGAGGGCAGTGTTGGCATTAGCCAGTGTGCGATCGTCGATGGCCAGCGGCCCGCCTGTTTCGAAGGCATCGGGATAGGGGTGCAGTCCGACGGAACTTTTGTGGGCGAGGCCTTTGCTCGCCGCTTCATCGGCGGTTACGACTGCCTCGAGGTCGAGTGTCGACTGGTGGTTGGGACCTCCAGCAACGCCACCGGCCAGTTCTTTGTGGCTTCACAGGTGCTGCGCTACGCGCCCGACGACTTGGTAGTCATCCCCGGTTTGGCCTTTGTGAACGAGGGTGACCCGGAAAGCCCGGTCGGGTTGCCTGTGGTCTTGAGCCGGGCCGTCGACCAAGAGGTTACGGTCAGCTATCGCCTGGTCGGCTTCGGTGCCGAGGCGGGGGCCGATTTCGTCGATGAGTCTGGGTTGCTCACCTTCGCCCCCGGCCAAACCGAGGCCACGGTGCCGATCGAGGTGATCGATGATGCCGCTGCCGAGGGTAACGAAGCGGTGCTGGTTGGTTTCGGGGACCCGAGCCTCGGCTCGATCGGCGGCTTCGGCTTTGGAGGGCTGGTCATCGTGGACAACGACAGCGCCGCTCCTCCCGGCCAGCCGACCCCTACTACTGGGCCGATTGCTGATCCTTGAGCCAGGCGACGACGTCGGCGACCACCTCGGGGTGTTCCGGTTCGTTGAACACCTCGTGGTAGAGACCGTCGTAATAGTGCGAGGTCACCTCGGCGTTCACCAGGCCGACCTCGAGTTCGCGGCTCTTGGCCACGTCGCACAGTTTGTCGGCGGTGCCGTGAACGATCAGCGTCGGCAGGGTCACCGACCGAGCCTGCTTGGGGAGAGCCTCGATGGCCTGCACCAACGCCGACGCCAGACCAGCCGACATTTTTCCGGTGAACACCAGCGGGTCGTTGCGGTAGTCCTCGACCACGGTCGGATCCCTACTGATGGCGTCGGCATCGAGGGGCACAAAGCGCAGTCCGGGCGCTCGCTTAGCGAGGGCGTGGAGCGCCTTGGCCGCAAGTCCGGTTGGGGTATCGGGCCCGCCGAGCGCGGGTCCGGAGAGGATAAGCCCGGCGAGCCGCTCCTGTCGCGCCGGAGCCGAGAGCACATATCCGAGGGCAATGTTTCCACCCATCGAGTGGCCAAGAAGGGTGATCGGCGCCTCGGGATATCGCTGCTCCACATCATCAAGCACCACGTCGAGGTCGTCGAGAAACTCGTCGTAGGACCGGACGAAGGCCCGGTCGCCATCGGATCGTCCGTGGCCTCGATGGTCATAACCAACAACGGTAAAGTCCGCCTCGACCAGCGGACCGACCACGTTGGCGTAGCGGTCACAGTGCTCGGCCAGCCCGTGCACGATCACCACAACGGCACCACCCTGCGCCGACGCGCCAGGAGTTTCGGGCCGCCAAACCTTGTGGAAGAGCGCGGTACCGCCTTTGCCCGCCAGCTTGGGCAGGATCTCGCCAGATGCAGGTTCTGAAGCCATCGCCCCAGTCTGGCAGAGCCCAGCCGGAGAAGAATTCGATCAGCTCCGCAGGGCCAGCTCGCTGTCGCCGGGTTCGAAGGCCAGGTTCACCTCTTCGACCTGTCGACCACCGATGTCTCGTCGGACGTGGCGATCGAACCGTCGAAGACGATCACCGTGGGCGAAGAGATTGTCGATCTAGACGCCTCGCCATCCGGGTCGCTCTATATCACCACTGCCAATGGGTGGATCGAAGTCGAGCCCTGATCGGCGGGCCCACTTGGGCCCCGGCTCTTCGCCTGCCGCTGCCGTCGGTAGACTGACAAGGGTGAGGGGGTATGGCGGTTGACCGACTCGAACCAGCCGGTGACAGCCGGCGACAGGCCCACGGGCGAACTCCCCCTTCACCCCTCGCGGGAGGCTGCCATCGATCTGGGAATCGACGGTTACGCGCCGGCGATCGTTCTTGAAAGCGATGACGATCGGCGCTGTTTTCTCACCTATCGCCGGTCGCCCCTGCTGCCGCTGGTTGTCGAGTTCGGCCCTA
This sequence comes from uncultured Acidimicrobiales bacterium, assembly GCA_937925845.1. GTDB lineage: Bacteria > Actinomycetota > Acidimicrobiia > Acidimicrobiales > CALAML01 > CALAML01. The sequence goes on from CALAML010000244.1 coordinate 15,676, forward strand.
CCCAGGCCGGCGACGTGAACCGCTCCGATTCCCTCCGCGTCGTCGACCGTGGTGTTACCAACTCGGGAGACGCCTACGTCACCTACCAGTGGCCGAGCAGTGGACAACGGTCGGTGCCCGCACCGCATCAGTCCACCGCGGCTGAGCCGAAACCAGGCTCAACCGTTCCGGATCGAACCCAACCACGGCCACCGAGCGCCGCACCCTCCACCACCGCACCCTCAACCACCGGGCCCTTCACCGCCGCACGGCCAAGCACCGAGCCCGATCGTGCCGTGCCAGCCCGCCATGGCCAGCCCTGGCGTCAACGGGCACTGTTGGCCGTCGCCGCGGTGAGCTGTTTGATCGGGCTCGGCTGGATCGCCACCAACCTCCTTGGCGACGGAAACAGAAACATCGCCGGCGACCAAGCCGAGAGCGAACTGGCTGAGCCGGGCCTCGAAAACACCGATGACCCAACCACAGCCTTAGGCGAGGGGGCTCGGCCATCGCCGCAGGGAGAGTGCCGAAACCCCGGCACCAATCAGGAGTGGAACAACCGGGTGCCTCAGGGTTGGGTTGACGATCGGTGGCTCGTGACCTCTCGCATCGAGCTTGATTGTCGATGGATGCGTTCGATAAGGCTCGACGGCATCGCCACGGGGTTCTTCGACCGGTTCGAGGCGCTGCACAACCTGGCCGACCAACGGGTGGTCGGTGTGAACGAAAGCCACCTCGTGGTGTTCGACCCCACGGCCACCGACCCGCGCATCGACGCTCGGCTATTGCTGCTCCCGCCGTGGCCCACCGCACCGAGCTTGGCGGGCCTTGGTGATAATCGGATCGTCTTTGCCTCCGATCCGGAGTACGAGGTGCAGCTCTGGGATCCGGACTCTTCGACGGCGCCGATCCCGGTCGCACAGATGGACGCTCCGATCAATGCCCTTCTCCCGGTGGGTCAGGCGGGGGTGGTCGTTGTTGACACCAGCGGCAGCGGCACCTTTCTCGAGCTGGATGAGCAGGGATCAATCCTGCAACAAACCCTGCTCCCGGTCAGGGTGCGCAGTGTCGTGCATGTCGATCGCAATGTGGATAGCAATGCGGACCAAACCGATGCCGACTCTCGTGTGGTTGCCGTGCAGCGCGACGACGGCGACCTGGTCCTGATCGATCTCGACAACCCCACCGAGGTGATCGAAACCGGACAGTCGGCACTCGACTGGGAACCCTTCGATGCCAACCTCTTTGTTACCCAACCGCGATCCGGCGAGGCCCCGGATGGTCTGGTTCTGATCGACCCTGGTGCGTTGGGAGGGCGCGCTCAGGTGTCGCTTCCGGAACCGATTCCTTCCGGCTCGAACACCCAGGGCTCCAACCCGCATCCGATCACCCGGGCCGTCCTGAGCGAAGGGCGGGTTGCGGTGGGGATCCCCCAACAGCGGGGCCTACCTGTCGGCGTGGCCGGTGCCGCCCCGGTCACCACGGCGATCGCCATCTTCGATCGGGACGACTTCGATGCCCCGCCAAAACTCCTGCGTCTGCCGATGCCGATCACCGGGTTGGCCGCCGCCGGTCCCGACGCCATCGTCGTTGCTCACCAACATGGTCTGGCGATCTGGGACATCACCGACGTCGGCCTCTCCCTCACCGACGCCGGTCCGGCGACCCTCAGCTCGGCCTCGGATGGTTCAGGGCAGGTCGTGACCGGCCATGCCGACGGCTCGGTGCAGCTGTGGAATCTGAGCGACCCCCGCTCCAATCGTCAGTTGATCCCCGGTGGACCCCGGCCCGTCAGCTCGCTTGCGTTCCTTGCTGACGGCCGGGTGGCGATGAGCGACTCGCGCTCCGGCATCCGGGTGGTCGATCCGGCTGAGGCCGAGCCGGAGATTCTGCAGTGGGCCAGCCCGGAGCGTGTCTTTAGGGTGATGGTTGCCGGGCGCAACGTGCTCGCACCGATTTCGCAGGGCCGCCTCGTCCGGTGGAACCTGGACCAAGCCGAGCCTCAGGGCGACATCATTGAGGCACCGCCGGGCCGTGTCACCACCTGGTTTGCGCTCGGCGGCGACGAGATTGCGCGTGTGACCCGTCCCGTGGTGTCGAGCCCGGACCCTGGCGTTTCGGTGAACAACAAAGTTCTGGCGCGACCGGATCTTTCTAACCGGATCGACCTCTTCACCATCACCAGTGGCGGACTGGTCTCGTCGGAACGCAACCTGGCGGTTCCGAATGGCCAGTGGCCGATGAACGTGGCGTCGCTCCCAACCGGTGAGTTCGTAGCTTCATCACGCTTTGGTCTCACGGTCTGGTATCCGACCGGCCCTTCACCGCGCCGGTTCTCCGACCGACTTGGTCTCGCTGTCGCTATCACTCATCTGCCGACCGGCCGGGTTGCCGTGGCCAACAGCTCCGGCCAGATCTCCATCTACGACCTGCGCGATGGTCGTGAGCAGGTGATCGATATCCCCAGCAGGCTCATCGGGCTCGAAACCTCCGGCACCGGATCGCTGATCGTGACCACAACCCACGGCCTGCTGGAAATCGTGCCCTAACCCTCAGATTTGCGCCGAAACCGGGAAAGCCGAGAATTTTTCCAGACTCGGTAAACCTTTGCGGTCCGTCGCCCGTGTGCTTGGTGTGCTGTGTGAAGATCAGACGATGAGCTCGAGCGATCGGCCGCCAACATCGGTGACCGTTGAAGCTCTCGATGAGGATTTCGAGAGTTTCTTTCGCCGCGAGTACCCCGCCATGGTGGCTCTTGCCGCTGCGGTTGCGGGTCGTCGGGACTTCGCCGAGGACCTGGCTCAGGAAGCCTTCACCAAGGCCCACAACGAGTGGGATCGGATCGGCCGTTTCGACAAGCCCGGCGCATGGGTGCGTCGGGTGGTGATCAACCTTTCGATCTCGTCGAAGCGTCGAGGAGCTTCCGAAGCCAAGGCCCGCCTCCGTTTGGCTGGAATGCGTCGAGAGGCGCATCCGTCAACCGATCCTTCTGCTTCGGTGGCAGGTTCGGATCACGGGGTGTGGGCCGCAGTTGCCGACCTGCCGGGCAACCAGCGGGCCGCGGTGGCGCTGTTCTATCTCGAGGAACGAACGGTGAGTGAGATCGCCGACATCCTCGATTGTTCAACCTCTACCGCCAAGGTGCACCTGCACCGGGGCCGTTCGAAGTTGGCTGAGGTTCTGGCCCCAGCCGGTTCCGACCCGTCTACTTCACCCAGCACTGGAACTCCGAAAAGCGGGAGCGACTCATGACCGACAACTTCGACCCCAACGGATCCGGTGACCCCACCGATGTACCCGCCGACGTCGATAGCCGGTTGGGAAACGCCTTCGCCCAGTTGCAAAGGGAAGTAGATATGACCGTGGACACCGACGATGCGCTCGCCCAAGTCCGAGGACAGAGACAGGGCCAGGGGCCGAGCTCAGGTTCAACCGATGGCCGGGTAGTAAACATCGAAGCCGGCCGAACCGTTAGCCCCGGAGCGGGCCGGCGCTCTCCGTGGATCTTCGGGGTGGCCGCCGCCCTGCTGGCGGTGATGGCCTTCGGCATCGGCATGCTC
>CALAML010000245.1 GCA_937925845.1 uncultured Acidimicrobiales bacterium
GGGGTGCCGACACGGCCGGTGGGGTTGGTCTTGCCCACCGCATCCCAATCGGTGCCGTCGACATCGCCACCAGTGCCCACACCGGTGCTGAGCATCCAGGTGGGGAACGGGCCGGGAGCGATGGCGTTCACCAACACATGGCGCGGCGCCAACTGCACGCCGAGCTGGCGGGTCAGCATGTGGATCGCCGCCTTCGACGGACCATAGGAGAAGGTCTCGAACACCGGCGGACGCAGACCGTCGATCGAGCCGATGTTGATGATGCGGGACGGCACCTCCTTGGTGCCGGCACTCTCGAGCATCGGAAGCAGCTTCTGAATAAGGAAGAACGGGCCTTTCACGTTGGTGTCCATCACCTTGTCCCAGCCCTTCTCCGGGAACTCCTCCAGCGGCGCACCCCACGACACACCGGCGTTGTTGACCAACACATCGAGGCCCTCTTCACGCTCACCGATCGCCGCGGCCAAGGCCTCGACACCAGGCAGACCCGACAGATCGGCGGGAATCGAATGACACTCGCCACCGAACTCTTCGCTGAGGCGGGCCGCGGTTGCATCGCAGGCCTCCGCCTTGCGGGAGCTGATGTACACCTTCGCTCCGTTGGCCACGAAGCCGGCGGCGATCATCTCCCCGATGCCCCGGCTACCACCCGTCACCAGAACGCGCTTGCCGCTCACCGAAAAGAGGTCGTTAATCAACATGTGTAGAGCACCCTTCCATTCAGCCCAACGAGAACACCCCGAAGGCCCCACTGCGAGACTAGCGATCCTTAGCGGCGGAGAAGAAAATGCGGCACTGCGAGGTGAATGTCACAGCCTTCGCGGGCATATCTAAATGCACAACAATCACCACCACCGCCCTCATGTTGTGTTTTTTGTGTTTACTGCTACGTTGGACTCATGCGAGACGCCATAGTCGAAGCCGTTGCAGCACCCGCTCAGCTACTCACAACCGGGGAAGCCGCCAAACTGCTCAACTGCTCGCGCCAACATGTTGTGAACCTATGTGACGACGGACAACTGGCATTTACCACCGTGGGCACTCACCGTCGGGTGCTGCGCAGCGACGTGGAAGCGATACGAACCAGAACCGACCGGCTCAGTCGATCGGATCGGCGCAGCTTGTGGCTGGCATTCGGAATTGCCGGCAAAGTCGTGGCCGACCCGGACCAGGCACGGGCCAAGGCCGACGCGCAGATAGCGAAGATGAGAGAGACGGCGAGAGGTCAGGCGAAGGAGTGGCTCAACGAGTGGGCGCGCCTGCTGGATGGGCCAACCGAGCAACTAGTGGCAACCCTCACCGAGAGATCGCTTCGAGGTCGCGAACTCAGGCAGAACTCCCCATTCGCCGGACTACTCACGAAAGCCGAACGTGAGCAGCTGCTGGAAGCATGGGAACAACATGACTCTGGCAACCCAAGATGAACCGGGAACAGCTCGCCCACATCGTCCGCGCCGCTGCCACTATCACTAGCGACGGAGACATTCTTATCGTAGGTAGCCAAGCGATCCTGGCAACGGCCGATGCTTCAGATCTACCGATTGAGGCCACGATGTCGGTCGAAGCAGACGTGGTGTTCCTAGATGATCCTGACGACCGCAAAGCCGACCTCGTCGACGGTGTAATCGGCGAACTGTCGAGCTTTCATGAGCTCCACGGCTACTACGCCCAGGGAGTTTCCATGTCCACTTCTGTACTCCCGAAAGGCTGGCGCGATCGCCTGGTAGGCCTAGACCGAGACGACCAGCATCCAGGCCAAGCCTACTGCCTTGAAGTCCACGACCTCGTTGTCGCGAAACTTGTTGCTAGCCGCCCTAAGGACGTCTCGTTTGCTACCGCACTACTCGAGAGTGGCTTGGTCGACCGAAACCTATTGCTTGAGCGGGCGGAGACCATAGATCGTCCCAGAGCTGTTGTGCATCGGGTTTTGAAATCGATCGACCGATGTAGTGGGCCGGAGAACGAATCCTAAGTTTCGGACTGATCCGCCTCAGAACCGCTGGCCCCAGTTCCCGTCTTGGATGGTGGCTTCGGAGATTGAGCTCATTGAGGTAGGGCTTGTCTTAACAACGCCGCCAACCCGCATTCAGGCGAACTGGTCTCGACGATTTGGGCGGAATATCGAAAGGCTCAAGAGCGGGGAGCGCCTTCGGCTCGCTGAGGTCGTAAGAGATCTCACCATCCAGGCGGGCTGCGACCCCACATCGATTTCCGAAGGCGAGAAAAGGATGGTCGCCAAGGCGTCCAAGATGCTTGCGGCCGACCTGCAGGAGAGCTTCGACCTTTCCGAAGCCGACGCCGAGTCCTTTATCTCCGATGCGCTGAGCAATCTGTAGGTCCGTCCCGACTAACAGGGTGGACGGCACTAGCGTGGCGAGATGAGCCTGGACTCGGTGTTCGAGAAACTTCTGGCCGATCCGGAGATCACCGGCGCGGTTGTCTTGATCGAGGGCAAGACTCGGGGTTCTTGGTCGTCGGCGGGCGGTGATATCGATGTCGACACTGCGTTCTTTATCGCCAGCACCACCAAGCTCTTCACTTCGGCCATCATCATGCGGCTTCGCCAGCGTGGTCTGCTTGAGCTCGATCAGGCGATCACCGATGTCCTCCCCGAACTTGGTGAGGGTGCCAACAGTCCGCTTCATGATGGCCCCAACGACAGCAACCGCATCACCGTCCGCCAGCTTCTGGCCCAACGATCCGGGCTACCCGACTACTTCAGCTCGACCGCTGCGGGCGACAGCCTCGAAGACCAACTGCGAGCGGGCCGCGACCGCAGCTGGAACTTCGATGATGTATTGGAACTGGCGTCGACGATGCCGCGGCCATATCGCCTCGGGCATCCCCGCAAGGCCAACTATTCCGACACCAACTACCAGGTGCTGGGACAGACCATCGAACGTGTCCTCGGCATGTCGTATGCCGAAGCGGTGAACCAGGAGATCATCGAACCCCTCGCCCTCACGAACACCTGGCTGTTTAGTGACCCCGACGACCGCCGAGTCGCCCCACTCCGAGACGGCACCACCCGCCTCGACATTCCGCTGGCCATGACTTCGTTCGGACCCGACGGCGGTGTCGTTTCCACCGTGGCCGACCTAATGACCTTTGTGCGGGCCTTCTTTGAGGGTGGGCTCTTCCCATCGTCGTACATCGACGAGATGACGGCCGAGTTCCGGCGAATCAACTTTCCGCTCGAAGCTGGCACCGGACTACTGCGCTTCCGCATGCCCAAGATTTTCAATCCGATGGCGCCCCGTTTCGAGATCATCGGCCACTCTGGACTGTCGGGCGCGTTCGCCTACCACCAGCCAGTCCCGGGTCGCTTTATCGTGGGCACCGTCAACAATCTGGCTAAACCCCAGCGCGGCTACCAGCTCATGGCGAAGCTGCTAGCCGCCGCCGGAGACGACATCGCATAGGTGCCGATGTTGACCTCTTCTCGGCAGCTCTGACCTCTGCCTAAGGTCGGGATCGGCCCAGGAAAACTGTCACTGGTGGTGTTTAGGATTGGGGGTGTGGTCGTGGCGTTTTGCGGCCCCGTTTTTGGGTGTTCGACAGCCTCACCCAGCACTGCTTTTGGTGGTTGCGAAGTGGCCGTCCTCTCTTAACTCACTGTCTCTGATCCCCGACTCTTTCGGCTATGCGCTGTTGGTGTCGGTTCGGGTTGGCGACTATTCGAAGAGGACCTGCCTTATGCCCAGCAAGCAGCCCACCCCCAGCCCAACGGTCGAAGACTTCTCCGATCCCGGCCCACCCTCGAAAGAACTCACCATTGGTGAGGAAGTGGTGGAGTTGGGCCGCGAAATCAACGCCAACCAGTACCAGATCTGTGTCAAAGCAGCCGAACTCGTCCCCACCGACGAATGGCACGAATACCGCACCCCAGCCCTATGGATCGCAGCCCAACTCGACATCGAACCATGCACCGCCGCCGACTGGATCCGAGTCGGCCAAGCCATCCAATACCTCACCAAAATCGACGCCGAATTCGCTGCCGGCCGCATCTCCTACAGCAAAGTCCGCGCCCTGACCCGCAAAGCCACCGTAGAAACCGAAGAAATGCTCCTGGCCATCGCCAAAGAACGGCCAGCCAACCGACTCAGCGCCGCCCTCGCCAAAGCCCTCGGCAAAACCGAAGACGACAACGACCGAGACCGGCGCCACCACGAAGACCGAAGCTTCTCCTACTACACCGACCCCGACGGCCTCATCGTCGGCACCTTCCGCCTCCCACCAGCAGTCGCCAAACAGATCATCGCCGCCATCGAAACCCTGGTGAAACTCATCGCCAAAACCCCAGCCGACCAACCCATCTTC
>CALAML010000246.1 GCA_937925845.1 uncultured Acidimicrobiales bacterium
ATGGGAGCCGAGATCGAAGTGTTCGACACCTGCCTCGGTGGCCCGGGCTGTCGCTTCAACAACCGCAGTGCGGGTCACTCCGCCGTGGTTCGCGGACCGTCCAAGCTGGTTGGTGCCGAGATCGAAGTGCCCGATATTCGCGGCGGGTTCGCCTACGTTCTGGCCGCTGCGGCCGGTGAAGGCACCACCCTGATTCGTGGCGTGCACCATCTCGACCGAGGCTACAACCGCCCTCGCGGCAACTTCGCCGAACTCGGCCTCGATATCGAGCGGGTACCGGCCTAGAACCGGGCTGTCCACGTCGAACGGGTAACGGAACCCTGGAAACGCCTAGAGCCGGCTCAGTACTTCCGGTAGGTCGCCGAGCGACGAAATCTCATGGACTCCTGAGCTCGACACCTCACCGGGGCTCCACACACCGAGTTGTTCTTCCCAGGAAGGCTCACTCGGGATGTATACCGCGGTCGCACCGATCGACACCACCGGTTCCACATCAGAGCGCTGATTTGAACCAACCATCACAAACTCAGCGGGGTTGATCTGATGGCGGTCAAGGATTCGGCGATAGGTCGGATCGTCCTTCTCGCGCACCACATCGATCCGCCAGAACAATTCCGCCAGCCCCGACCGGGCCACTCGGGACTCTTGGTCAAAAAGGTCTCCCTGGGCCAGCAGCAAAAGCCGGTAGCGGTCGGTGAGGCTGACCACGGTCGGTCGAGCCCAGTCGGTCAGCTGCACCGGGGAGCCGGCCATCTCCTTACCGAAACCGATGATGGTCTCGATGTCGGCGGTCGATACCCGGCCCTCGGTAACGGCGATGGCGGTCTCGATCATCGACAGCGTGTAGGCCTTCACGCCAAAGCCATAGAAGTCCAGATTTGTGGTCCACGTGTCGCCCAGCTTGGTCTCGATGTCGGCCGCGTCCGTGTAGGTCGACAGCAGTGATCGGAATCGATCCCGCACACTGGTGGTGGCCGGGTCGACCTTCCACAACAGGCCGTCACCGGCGAACCCGACAGTCGTAATCATGAGGTCGTGACCCTACCGCTTACCAGCAGTTGGACCGTAGTTGTCATAAGAGGTTGGGCCGTGACTGTCTGCATTGCGCCATGGGGCTCAGCCGGTATCCGCGGGGCTTGCCGAACGCGAGTTGCCATGGGGTATTTGTATCGCACCGCTGGATCGAGGTCGGGACAATGCCGGTTAACCCCGATCGGAGAACCGAAGCAGGCGTCCCGGAGGGCGCGGTCTCCCTCAATCTCGCTCGTGTCTCACATGGCATGAAATTGGTCTCCGTGATACGATGTTGACGTCGTTCAACGTGTCCATCGGCGTGGCATCCGTCCCCGTTGTCACTACCAACAACCAGGAACTCCCCCTTGATACATCGCAACCTAATCCGTCTGATTGTTGCCGCCATCGTGGCCACAATCGCACTTGGCGCCGGGGGGCTGGGCGGCGCCAACACGTCCGCCGGAGCGCAGGCCGAGACCGAACTTGAGATCGACGCGCTCGACATCGACGAAGTTGAGCGGGGCGACCGGATCGAGGCGGCCTATGAACTCACCGTCTCGGAAGGCCTGGCCTTTGACGTAGCGTTCTCCTCGAGCCTCTGCGGTCAGTTCGACGGCCCGGATGAGGGTGATGATGACAGCGACGACATCCTCGACGAGGACGAAACGTGGGTTTTTGACTGTAGACGGTCCTTCACCGGAATGAACGACGTGATCACCGTACTCGCTCGCGCTGAGGACGGCACCAGTATCCGAGCCTTCGATCAGCGCCCCATCACCTACCTTGACGACGAGGAGGGCGACGACGACGAAGGCGACGATGAGGACGGTGAAGACGACGCCGAAACCGATGATGACGGTGAAGAGGACTCCGAAGCCGAGGCCGATGATGGCGATGACGAAGAGGCCACAGGATCCGGATCGTCAAACACCCGCCGCTGGCTCTTCTGGGCCATGGCCGGAGCAGCGCTCGGGCTGGTGCTGTGCATCGTCGGGTATCTCCTCTGGCGAAGCCGCCAGGCGGCCCGAGACGAAGAGCGACTCTTCCTCTAACCCACGGGCGTTCCAATGCACGGCAGCCAGTGCCTGCAGGATCAGCTGACCCTTTCTCTGCCAGCCCGAATGCAGTACTCTACGTGGTTACCTTGCCACCTAAAGACACCAAGAGCGGACAGAACGCTCAGAAGACCAACCGGAGCCAGGGGCGGCTCACCAAGGTTACTTACCGCGCTCTTTGGCTTGTGACCGCGGTCCTGCTCGGGTTCGGCGCGTACTCCAGTACTGACAGCAGCACCAACGAACCCCAGAGCGGCGCCACCGGCGAGTTGGCCGCCGCAACGGAGCCGATCCCCAACCCGACCGGCATCACCGATCCCACGGCGCCCGCCGACAACGCAGACTCTGGGGCCTCCGCTCTTGCTCCGCAGCCAACCGGCGCGATTGTTTGGAAAACTCCTGCACCACCCAGCGGTGTTTATGGCCCAGCCTCGATCACCCTGGCCCTGCGGGCTCGAAACGCCGGAACCTTGACCGACATCTACCAGGTGGAAAGCACCGGCGGGCTCACCAAAGTCGACTTTCACAGCAACCTCTGCGCTGCTCCGGAGCTAACCGAAGGCGACGTCGGCAACGACCGGGTGCTCAACGATGGCGAACGATGGCTGGTGCAATGCGTGGGGCCAGCAGAGATCGACAACGTCGGTATCTCGTTCTCGATCTCAGCCGACGGGCCGGCGGCCACCGTACGCGCCGACTGGTCGAGTCCGGCTGAACCTCGCCGCTAGAGCGACATACCTCTAGTTTTCAATCAGAGGGGCGACAACGGCCTCGCCGTGGTTCCACCGCTCCACCTCATGCAACGGCGAGCGCTCATCAGCCAGTGGTGGAGTTGCCCCACCCCCAGCTGAGGACTCAGCGATCGCAGGGAGGGCGACGGTGCTGGGGATAGCATCCAGCTCACAGGGCCGACTGAGGAGATAGCCCTGAAGGCTTGGGATGCCCAGAGCGGTGCAGGCACGGTAGATGTCGACCGTCTCCACCCCTTCAGCGACCACATGGAGATCCAACTGTCGGGCGATCGTCAGCATGCCCCGCACCAACGCCTCGGCGGCCAGATCCGACGGCAGGTCGCCGATAAAGGACCCGTCGATCTTCAGCTCACTGATCTGGTCGAGGCGGGTGAGGTGAGCAAGCGACGTATTTCCCGTTCCGAAGTCATCGATCGACAGGGTGATCCCCAACCGCGAGAGCGGTCGAAGGATCCTCAACACGCCGCTCAGATGCTCGATGGCGATGTCCTCAGACAACTCAAGAGTGAGCAACTCCGGGGCCAGACCCGAGGCCTCCAGCACGTTGGCCACCTCGTGCAGAAAGTCCGGATCCAGCAGCTGGGAGAGAACCACGTTGACTGCGAGCGAGGTTGGGGGCTCGTGTGGATGGGCTCGGTTGCGGTCAGCTACCTCGGCGGTGGCCTGGGTCAGCACCAGCATGCCGAGCTCGTCAACCAGGCCGGCCTCGGCCACCACGTCGAGAAATTCCGCCGGGCTCACCAGGCCAACCCCAGGACGATCCCACCGAACCAGCGCTTCCACAGTCGTCACCCGACCCGTGGTGGAGTCCACGATCGGCTGGTACAACACACGAAGATCCTCAAGGCCATTCTGCAGCTGCCGTTCGATCTCCATTCTCGACACGGCGTCGTTTCGCATCGAAGCGTCGAACAGACCGATTCGCTCGTTGCGCCGCTTGGCTCGATACATCGCCAGGTCGGCATCACGGAGCAACGATTCTGGCGAGTGGTCGCTCGATGACGTGGCCAGGGCAATACCCACCGCCATCGACACCTTGGTCGCCCCACTCGGAAGGTCAAACGGAGCATCGAGGGACTTCATCATCTTCAGTGCCTTGGCGCGGGCATCGGCTTCGGAGTTGAGCTGGGGGCTCACCAGCACAAACTCGTCTCCACCGAACCGGGCCAGAGTCTCATCGGGTCGCACCTGGGATTCCAGCCGCTGACCAACCTGACGAAGAAGCTCATCACCGGCGCTGTGGCCCATGGTGTCGTTGATGTTCTTGAAGCGGTTCAGATCCATGAAGAGCGCAGCGGCCGGGCGATCGGTATCGCTCTGCGCCATGGCCTGGTGCAGGGCTTCGATCAGACCGCTCCGATTGGCCAGACCGGTCAGGTCGTCGGTTCGCGCCGCCTCGTTGGTTTGATCGACCAGCTCACGCATCTCTCTGGTGCGGTGGGCGGCTCGCAGCCGAAGGCTGGCGCCGAGCGTGACCATCATCGTCGATAGCAGCCCGACAACCGAGACGATCGGTGACAACAGCGGACCGGGGGCGCTGAAGTCAGATGAGGCGAAAGCGTGGAAGCGCCAGAGATTCTCCGCCAGCCGGGCCTCGCCCGAATACCGGTATGCCGCTTCATTCAGCTGGAGACCATCCGGAGAGTAGCTGCTCACGAGGCTTGGCTGGCGCTCCTGCTCACCCTCCAATAGGTCCATTTGGACCCGGAAGGGCGTGCCGCCCGCTTCCTCGGCCAGGATGGCCTCGGTGTCGACCACCCCCACCACCCAGCCCCGCAGGTTCCAGGCCTCCGGGTCATCGCCGACATCGCTGCTCGGCTCCAGGACCGGCATAGCAAACGCGGTCCTGGACTCGGGCGACGTCAGCGGAGCGGACTCAGCCTCAGTCGAGGTGGGGACGTAGCCATGGAAGAAATCGTTGTCGAGCTCGAAGAAGAGGGGGCTCCGCCGAGAATCGTCCGAAAGAGTGAGGTAGTGGGCAATCTCGAGCCCGCTCAGATCCAAGGCCATGTCGAAGCCGGCCCGCTCGAGCGGGGCGCTGGTCGACATGTCGTCGAGCATGTCGACACCGTTGTTGTGGATGCGGGTGGCAACAAAGACTTCACCCTGCGCCGCGACGGCAGTGCCGGTTCCGGTGCCGGACGGATCGAACCCGACCTCGAGGTCAGTCGCCATATCGGCCCGATCAGCAACCTCGACAAAGGCCACAAGAGGAAGTTCATCGAGTTGCCCCATCTCGGAAGTGTCGATGAACCGATTCCACTCGTCGGGATTTGGAAGACCGGAGTCGGGCGCCGATACAAAGGCGGTCAGGTTCTGGAGCTTCAGCGTGAGCTCGCGCATTCGCGACTCGACCGCTTCCGCTCTGGTTCGGCCCCGGCTGTTAAACGCTTCGGTGGTGCGGTTCGACTCCCGAAAGGTGACTGCGTCGGCGGCGAGCACCGTCAGCAGGATCCCGATGATGAAGATCGCCACAGGCGTGACCACGCTCTGATCGGTTGGGGCGCCCAACCATCGTCTTGTCCCGCGACCCGTTGCCATCACCCTTGGTATCGGCAGCTTCCGGCCGTCGGTTTACAGCTGATCAAGACGCGGCCCATGGGCTTGGTAAAGCTGGTTTGTTCAAGAAGCGAATCACTCCTTTACATGCCTTTTTTGCTGCTCTGATAGTCTTTGAATGCTTTCCAGATTGGGTGAGGTTGCCCAGGCTGGGCCTGGTTGTTCATCGGTTCCTGTAGCGGAGATCTTTCCAATGCCATCGCAACGACGACTACGCCTGCGGCGGCAGCGCTCCAATACTCGTCGCCGGTCGAGTTCGAAACCGATCCACCGCCTCAACAAGATGGATTTGAGCGGCCTCCCGTTCGAACCCGACCAGCCACCGATCGCCGACGATCTCAGTTCACCGGTCCAGCCAATGTCTCTGGAAATACCGAACGACCTGCTCACCAATGCCGAGATCGATACCTTCGCTGCCGGTGACCTTGACCTACCCGGTGACCTTGACCTCGACGACGACCTGAGCACAAGCCATACATCTGAACAGGCGGCTGATCTCGAACTGCCCCCGGAGCCTCCGCCACCGCCCCCGATGGACCTCGATATCAGTTTTGACCCCAACAGCATCGACCGCTGACCCGCCGGTCCTAGTGGGACCAAAACTGCAGCACCGCCCGGCCCCGGACCGTTCGGCGATACGGTAGAGGCCCAATCGAAATCGACCTTTTTCGACCGCACCCCGGAGGACCCCATGCCAGAAGCAGTCATCGTCAGCGCCGCCCGCTCCCCTATCGGCCGAGCCAACAAGGGCAGCCTCGTCGACCTCCGGCCCGACGACATGTCCGCCACCATCATCAAGGCCGCCCTCGACCAGGCGCCAGGCCTTGACCCAGACACGGTCGAAGACGTGATCTGGGGCTGTGGTCAGCCAGCGGGAGAAGCCGGCTACAACATCGCCCGAGTCACCGCCGGACTCGCCGGTATGGCCGAAGTACCCGGTGTTACCGTCAACCGATACTGCTCGTCGTCCCTGCAGACCATCCGCATGGCGGCCCACGCCATCAAAGCCGGCGAAGGCGACGCTTTCGTGGCCGGCGGCGTCGAAACCGTCAGCCGGTACGGCAACGGCATGGCCGACGGATTCCCAAACTCCGACAACCCAATCATGTTTGAGCCCCGCAAGCGCTCCGACTCTTTCGCCGAGAACAACGACACCTGGGCCCCAGGCGAGGGCCTGGCCGACTACTACATCGCCATGGGCCACACTGCGGAGAACGTGGCCTCCTACAAAGGCGTAAGCCGTGAAGCTCAGGATGAGTTCGCCGCCCTCAGCCAGCAGCGGGCCGAAGCGGCCATCAACCGTGGCTTCTTCGAGCGCGAGATCACACCCCTTGAAGTGCCGATTCGCGATGAAGACGGCAACCTCACCGGCGAGACCCGCACCGTCAGCACCGACGACGGCCCCCGAGCCGGCACAACCGTGGAAAAACTGGCGGGCCTCAACCCGGTCTTTCGCCCCAACGGCGGAACCGTTACCGCCGGAAACGCCTGCCCGCTGAACGACGGCGCCGCGGCCACCGTAGTGATGAGCGACACCCGCGCCGCCGAGCTTGGTCTCAAGCCACTGGCCCGGATCATCTCCTCCGCAGTGACCGGCCTCAACCCCGAGATCATGGGTCTGGGCCCGGTCGAGGCCTGCAAGATGGCCATGGCCCGAGCGGGCATGTCCATCGGCGACATCGACCTCGTGGAAATCAACGAAGCCTTTGCCGCCCAGGTCGTGCCATCGGCCAACGAGCTCGGCATCGACATCGAGAACCAGCTCAACGTGAACGGCGGCGCCATCGCCCTCGGCCATCCCTTCGGCATGACCGGCGCCCGGATCATGGCGACGCTGCTCAACGGCCTTCAGGACGCCGACAAGACCATCGGCATGGAATCGATGTGTGTTGGTGGCGGCCAGGGCATGGCCATGATCGTCGAACGCCTCAACTAACAGCTCACCCTCGCGTCGCTTGCGGCGCCATGAGCTGAAACGAACCTGGAGTCAGTGCCCGTCGCACCGTCGGCGGGCACTGTCGCGCCTCGGCAGTGTCGTGGGTTGGCGCCCGGTGCCACCGACCTCCTCGCTCGGCCGAAGGCTGACGTAGAATTGAGATTTAGCGGGGCCACTCCGGACGTCGCTTGTCGAGGAACGATCGCATGCCCTCTGTCATCTCAGGCGACCGGATGGCCCGCAGAAACACTTCGGTGTCCACCAGCGGCAGCCCGCGGTTGAGATCGGCCTTTATCGCCGCCCGGGCCGCAGGGCCGGTCAGGGCGACCCGTTCCAGCACCCAAGCGAGGTGCGAATCGAGGTCGCCATCCGGAACCACTTCGCCAAGCAGGCCCATCGCCAGCGCTTCAGCGGCAGTGAATTCAGCCGCAGTAAAAAGCAGATAGCGGGCCCGAGCCAGCCCCACCGCCTCCCCCAGCCGAGCCGACATGAACGTATCGGGTATCCCTCGAAGCAGTTCGGGGACGCGAAAGGTGGCGCTCTCGGCTGCGATCACCACATCGCAGCGCAGAACCAGGTCGATCCCTCCGGCATGACAGGCCCCGTTTACCGCCGCGATCCACAGCTTCGAGCACCGCTCGATATGACGGAACGGAAAGTGCTCGGTCGGGTCCCACTCCGTCGCCAACCCATCGGCGTCTTCAGCGTTGCCACCCATGTCCCCGCCGGAAGCAAACCAGCCATCGGTCCCGGTCAACACTACGGCATCGAGTTCCGGCTGGTCGTTGGACCACACCGCGGCCCGTTTCAGCGCCCGATACATGTCCTGAGTAAAGGCGTTGCGACGCTCCGTTCTGTCGATCCGCAGGTGCAGGATGCGGTCGCGGAGATCGGCGTGAACATGGCGACTGCCAAAGTCGGGCAGCTCGAGTCGCAGTGCGGCGTTGTCGTCGCTCAAGACGCGCCGCCGGCCCCGGTGCCATCAAGTCGATCGAAACCGTACAGGCGAGCCGCATTGTGGTGCAGGATCTTGTCGATCACCTCGCCGTCAAGGCCGCCAAGGGTGGCATCGGCATACTCACGCGGCCGCTGGGCCGGGGTTCGGGGACCCGGATACTGACAGGTCGGATGGGGGTAGTCAGTCTCAAAGAGGATGTTGTCGGGGTAGTGCGAGATGGCGTTGCGGGCGGCCTCGGTTTCGTACCAGAAACAACCATGGATCTGGCGGCGAAAGTACTCCGAGGGCAACAGGTCGTACTCGGGATGTTCATCGCGTACCCCTCCGTTGCGCCACTGCCAGTCGAAGGCCTCAAGGGCACCGGGGATCCAGCCAACGCCGGACTCCACCGACACCAGCTGCAGGTCGGGGAAGCGGTGACACACGCCACCGAATATCAGATCGGCGATGCTGCGCATGTTGTCGAGGAAGATCAGCGACGACACTTTGGCGAAGTTGGTCATCCAGCCCATACCCGCACTGTCCTCGAACTGGGTCCCCATCGAGCCGCCGCCGACATGGAAGTTGACCGGTATGCCGGCCTCTGAGGCCGCGGCCCAGATCGGGTCCCAGTGGGGCGAGGCCAGGGGTGGTTGGTCGTAATCCTGGGGCTGGTTGCAAAAGTTGATGGCCCGATGACCCTGGGCCACACAACGTTGCAGTTCCGCAACCGCCAGATCGACGTCCCAGAACGGTAAAGCAGTGATGGCGATCAGCCGCTGCGGATCGGCCGAGCACCAGTCGGTGAGGAAGTCGTTAAACGTGCGCACACAGTTGGCCACCAGCTCGCGATCTCCCAGCCGCAGGAAGTAGCCGTTGCCGAAGCCGCCGACGTTGGGATACAGCACCTGAGCCTGGATGCCCTCGACATCGAGAAACTCGAGCCGCGCCTGGGCGTCGTACATCGAGGGGTGGATGTCATCGAAGGTCTTGGGAATCGACAGCGGCATTACGCCGTCCCAGCCCGCCATCGAGTAGTACCCCGGCGAACCGAGCCGCTCACCGCCAGCCATCCACACATCGGTGTCATCGATGCGTTCGATGTGGGGAACCTGGTCATGAAGCGAGGCTGGCACCCGAGCGGTCCAGGTGTCTGGAGGTTCGGTGAGATGGGTATCGACATCGATCACCGGTACCCGAGAAAACACATCGCTGGACACCTACACAACCCCCACTTCGACGATGACCGGCACTTCAGCGAATCCAAGGGAGCCCTAGGCGCCGACCGGCCTGGTCCCGATTATGCCATCGGTCTGGAGTCGACGAAGGAGATCGCGCGAGAGTCCAAGATCGCCAAACCATCTCTCGTTGTGCTCCCCCATCGTCGGCGCCGGCGTCCGACTCCACCGGTCGATGGTGTCGAGACGCAGTGGCAGCACCGGCACCGGATGGGCCCCGGTGACGTCGCGATCAAGAGTTTCGAAGAAGCCGCGCTCCTCAAACAACGGATCGAAAGCCATCACTCGCGGATCGAGAGCGGCCGAGGCTGGCACCCCAGCGCCACGGAGCGCGGCAACAGCATCGTCGAGGCTACGATCTGCGGCCCACTCACCGATGGCCTGGTCGAGCCGATCGTGCGCAGCCCGACGGCCCGACAACGTGGCCAGATCGGGAGCAGCCGCAAGATCCTCCCGGCCCAACAGGGTGGCGAGGGCGGGCCACTGCTCGTCGGTGTCGATGCTCACGGCCAACCACCGCTCACTTCCGGCACAGGCGTACAGCCCCTGTGGCGCCGCGGCCGGGCTCCGATTGCCATCCCGACCGACCAGGTTGCCGTAGGCGCTCCACTCAATCACCGCTTCGGCGGCCACGTTTAAGGCGGCATCAACCATCGCCGCTTCGACCAGCACCCCTTCGCCAGTCTCACGACGGCGCTCCAGACCTACAAGGGCGCCGATCATGGCGTGGAGACCAGCGTTGGGATCGCAGGGCCCCCGCTGGATCTGGGGCTGATCGTCGACGTGGCCCGTGAGCCACGCCAGGCCGGTCATCTGCTCCATTGTCTGGGCGAAGCCGGGTCGATCCCGCCAGGGGCCAACGAGGCCAAAAGCCGGCATTCGAACCATCACCGCCGCCGGGTTGGCGCCATGGATAGCGCCCCAGTCGAGGTCAAAACGCTCGAGCACCCGTGGGGTGTAGCTGTCGACAACCAAGTCGGCCCCCTTCACCAGTTCAAGCAACATGGCCCGACCCTGCTCATCATCAAGATGGATGGTGATCCCCTGCTTGTTCACGTTGGCCGACAGATAGAACGGCGCCCGCTCCCACCAGTCCCCCATCGCCATAAACGATCCGCCGGTGGTACGAGCCCCGTCCATGCGTTGCGGCGACTCCACGTGAATCACGGTGGCCCCCAGCGCGGCGAGAATGCCGGTGCCTGAAGGACCGGCCCACCACGTGGTGCAATCGACCACCACCAGCCCCTCGAGCGGAAGGTCGTCGACCGACTCCGGTGAGGCTGATGGGGTATTTGAGCCGAGGTTCGACCTGGAGATCGAGGCGGCCGCCGGCAACTCGGTTACGGAGCGGTGGTGAGGCTGGAGCTCGCCGATCCATGGGGCTCCCTGAAGCGGCGCCGGCGGCTCGTTGTTGATCCGCCAGGCCGGAACAGGAACGCGGAAGCTTCCGGTTGGATCCTGGCGGTAGAGCCCTCGGGCCATAACCTGCGGATGATCCAAAAGAGTGGCCCCATTGCCTACCTCCGCTACAGGTATGCGTAGGGCTGCGGCCTGCTCCACGATCGATTCCGTCGAGTGGCGGGTCGTCCAGGCCCGGACGATCTCGTTCCATTCATCGCGCCGGGCGATGCGGGTAGCCATGTTCGACCAGACCGGAGCGTCGTCGCCGTCTTGATCGCGATCACCCTCGGCCAGCAGATCCGGGCGCTCAATCAAGAGACAGAACGCCTGAAACTGCTCGTTCGTGTTGGTGTTAAACCCAACCCAGCCGTCGGCGGTGGGCTCGATCGACGGGGTCTCGGCGGTGCGAGCCGGTCGATCAGGATCGATGGGTGGGCGACCGGCCAGCGACCAGAACAGATCCATAAAGACCGTGCCCGACAGGTTGGCCACCTCGGCCAGCGAAACATCGATGAGGTCGCCCACCCCGTGATCGCGCTGTCGGGGCCAAAGAGCCAGAGCCAGCATGGCCCCGTAGGCACCCGCGACCCAATCGACCACCCGGCCACCCATCTGATAAGGCGGCTGATCGGGCGTACCCCGGCCCGCCAGAGCACCCCCGGCGGCTTGGGCGATGAACTCGTTGCCAGGCCGCCCCGCCCCCGGGCCCCGCACACCAAAGGGTGAGATCGACACCACCAACTGCCTCGGTGTCGCGGCTCGGCGCGCCCGCGCCTCACCGAGCGACCCCCAAGGGTTGGCCGCATCAACGATCACCATGTCGGCCGCATCGAATCTTGCTTCCCAGCTCGGGTTGGCACCGACGTCGACCACCGCGGAGGAGTGACCGTGGTGAAGATGTCTGAAGAGGGCGCCGGTGCCATCGAATGGGGTGGCCCCAAGATCCACGTCGGAGCAGCTCCAACTGCGGAGCGGATGGCCAGCAGCTGACTCCAAAATGGTCACCTGGGCACCGGCATCACCAAGAAGCTTGGCCGCGTAGGCGCCGGCCAAACCGCTCGACGCATCGAGAACCTGAAGACTTCGCAAAGTTCGTCCCACGCCTCTTCGCCCCACCCCTGGTCGCCCAACCTCAGTACTTTAGTTACCCGCCATCAGCACGGCCGCTATCGGTGTCCCCCCGCAGGAGGTGCTGGTGCGTGTTACCCATATGGCAACACCACTGCAACCCGCCCGATCCCAAACGCTACTGGTGATGGCCGCCGCCGTCGCCATCGCCGTCGGCCTCACCGGGTGCGAACCCGGAACCTCCTGTTCAACAGCACCGGCGGCACCGCTCCCGGTGGCCGCCGACACCACCGGCACGCCACCCCAGGCTCAGCCGGCTCGAGGCGAGACCATCGTCGACGAGGTCCACAACACCTGCATCACCCGCATGACCGACCGCGAAGCCGACGACGAGCGGTTCATCAGAAACGACTACTCCCGACGCCAGGCCTTTAACGTCGACGACTCTCGCATGATCGTCTACGTCGGAGGCGGCTCCTGGCGCCAGCTGGACGTGGCCACTGGCGCCGACCTAGGCCGACTGCCCGGACCGGTCGGAGACGCCGAACCCCAATGGCACCCTACAAACCCAAACCTGCTCTACTACATCCCTGATTTCGGCGGGCTTGAACTGTTGCAGCTCAACGTGGTGACCGGCCAGACCACCACGGTCGGCGACTTTGCCGGGCGACTGCCCTGGCCCGACGCCACCCGCCTCTGGACCGGCTCCGAAGGCTCGCCGTCGGCCGATGCCCGGTGGTGGGGATTTATGGCTCAGACCGCCAACGGCACCCCTCGGGGCTTTGTGGTGTGGGACCGGGCGAACGACGCCATCACCACCTTCAACGAACCCGACGAGGCGAACTACGTGTCGATGAGCCCTACCGGCGACTACTTCGTGGCCGGTTACGAGAACGGTCCGGTGGTGGCCTTCACCCGCACCTTTGACAACAGCGTGGAGATCGCGGCCCAGGGTGAACACTCCGACCTCACCCTGCTCGCCAACGGCAACGACGCCTACGTGGCCCTCGACTTTGAATCCAACGGCGGCCCGGTGCAATACACCGACATCGCCGCCGCCATGGCGTCCGGCACCTCATCACCGGTCACGCTCTTTGAGACCTACCTGGGCAACGGTCGCTTCACCAGCATCCACTTCTCCGGCAAGGCTTACGACCGCCCCGGCTGGGTCCTGGCCTCCACCTACAACAGCGGCTCAAACACCACCGATGCCTGGTACACCCGACGACTCCTGGCCATCGAACTGGTCCCAGACGGTCGAGTACTCGGCCTGGCCCACCACCATGGCGATGTCTCCGAATACTTCGACGAGCCCCACGCCTCGGTAAACCGGGACTTCACCAAGGCGGTATTTAACTCCGACTGGGGCACCGGCGGAGGTGTCGACACCTACCTGATCGACGACATCGACTGGATCGCCGACCAACCCCGCTAACCAAAACGTTGTGGTCGTTTGGGGTCTGAACACCGAAGCCCCCAACTCTGGCTCTTTTGATGTATCAGCTTTGGGCGTTGTTGATTGCGCTGACAACGGCCCGCAGTGACGCGGTGACGATGCTTGGATGGCGACCGACACCCCAACAGGTCACCCCATCGCCGGTCAGGATCTCGACATAGGCGGCGGCGGTGGCGTCTGAACCGGTGCTCACTGCGTGTTCGTGATAGTCGGTCACCTCGATGTCGATTCCCAACTCGGCCTTCAACCCGTGCACAAAGGCATCGATCGGGCCGTTGCCGTCACCCGAAACCGTTCGGGCCTCACCATCGACAGAAAGATCGGCACTGATGGTGGCGGTGTCGGTCTCGCTGGAGGTTGAGGTGGTGCGGTGGCCGACAAACTGCAGCGCGGCCTCCGGGTCGAGATAGCTGTCCTCGAACAGCTGCCAAATCTCATTGGCCATGATCTCGTGGCCGGTGTCCTCGGTGGTCTTTTGCACCTTGCGGGTGAACTCGATCTGGAGCCGCCGGGGCAGATCCAGGTGGTAGTCGTTCTTCATCACGTAGGCCACGCCACCCTTACCTGACTGGCTGTTGACCCGAATCACCGCCTCATAGGTACGACCCACATGATGAGGATCGATCGGGAGATACGGCACCTCCCAGGTGTCGTAATCCTCGCCCAGCGCCTCAAGACCCTTCTTGATCGCATCCTGATGCGAGCCGGAGAACGCGGTGTAGACCAGATCGCCGCCATAGGGATGGCGCGGATGCACCGGCAGTTGATTGCAGTACTCCGCGACCCGACGCAGATGATCGATATCGCTGATGTCAAGGTTCGGATCAACACCCTGACTGAAGAGGTTCATGGCCAGGGTGACGACATCGACGTTGCCGGTGCGCTCACCGTTGCCAAAGAGGGTGCCCTCCACGCGGTCGGCACCAGCCATCACCCCAAACTCGGCCGCGGCTACGGCACAGCCGCGATCGTTGTGGGGATGAAGGCTCAAGATGATGGCCTCGCGGTTGGAGAGGTTGCGCAGGAACCATTCGATCTGGTCGCCGTAGATGTTGGGGGTGCTCATCTCGACCGTGGCCGGCAGGTTCATGATCATGCGGCGATCGGCGGTCGGCTCCACGAGCTCAGCCACCGCCTCACATACCTCAAGAGCAAAGTCCATTTCGGTGCCGGTGAAACTCTCCGGCGAGTACTCGTAGCGAACGTCGGTCTCGGGGATAGTCTCTTCCAACTTGCGACACAGCTTCATGCCGCTGACCGCAATGTCGACGATCCCGGACTTTGGCAGACCAAAGACCACCTCTCGCTGCAAGGTCGAGGTCGAGTTGTACAGGTGCACGATGGCGCGAGGCGACCCGGCGATGGCCTCATAGGTTCGCTCGATCAGCTCCGGCCGAGCCTGGGTGAGGACCTGAATAAAGACGTCATCGGGAATCAGGTCCTGTTCGATCAGGTCCCGGACAAAGTCGAAATCGGGCTGCGACGCCGAGGGGAAACCCACCTCGATCTCCTTGAAGCCCATCTTGACCAACTCGTCAAACATCCGGCGCTTGCGCTCCGGGTCCATCGGGTCGATCAGAGCCTGGTTGCCATCACGAAGATCGACGCTGCACCACATCGGGGCCTCGGTGATGACCTGGTCGGGCCAGGTACGGTCCAAAAGTCGGATGGGCTCAAACTGCTTGTACTTTTCATACGGCATCGTGCCCATGTGCAAAGACCTTTCGTGCTCTTAGTGAATATTCGGTCGAAACCGGTCGAAAATGATGATCACGTCGCCCGAGCGGAACTGATCTGTCGCTTGCTGCCCCGCCGAAAGCCGCTGGCGAAAAAGCAAAGAACCTCCTTGCCAGCTAGTGGCATAGGAGGTTCGGCGAGTGCCTATGGGCACTCGCCTACACGAGAAGCAGAAGAGCCGTGGGAAACATCACGGCTTCAACCTAGCAGCCGCGGCCAACGGGTCAACCGCTTTTCGCTCAGGTTTGCTCACTGGGAGGCGAACAGCCAGCTACCGTTTCGGCGTGAGCACCGTTTCCCTCCTCCTTCTCGTGGCGACCCTGGTGTCGGCGGCGATCGACTGGTGGTCGGTCTCCGCCGACCGTCGCGGCGTGGAGTACTGGTTCAAGCCGCTCACGCTGATGCTGCTGACGGCGCTGGCCATCACCGTCGACCATCACAACGACACCGGTCTGGCGGTGAAGGTCTTCTTTGTGGTGGCCCTTCTGCTATCGCTTACCGGTGACATCCTCTTGATGTTGCCCAAGGAGGCGTTCCTCGGCGGACTCGGTGCCTTCCTCGGAGCCCACCTGGCCTACATAGGCGGCCTGGTGATCGCCGGCCCCCGCCTCGGTTGGTGGGTCGGCGGGTTTGTGCTGATGGCGGTGGCGCTGGCCATCGTCGGCCGACGCATCTTGGCTGGGGCTGCGGCCAAGGACCCAGCGATGAAGGTGCCGGTTGGGCTGTACATCGGCGTGATCGCCACCATGGTTGCTACAGCCATCGGCACCGCCGTCCCGCTGGCGATCATCGGAGCGCTCCTCTTTATGGTCTCCGACGCACTGTTAGGTGCCAACCGCTTCCTTGGCGACCTGCCGGGCGGCAGAGTCGCCGTCCACCTCACCTACCATCTTGGCCAGATCGCCCTGGTGCTCGCTATCCCCGCCCTCACCGGATAGCGCGCGGTGACTCTCTCTACACCGAGCGAGAGCGGTCAGCGGCCCGCGGCCCGGTCACCCCGCCAGTCCTTCGGCAAAGAGGTTGAGGCAGTTCCAGCCCAGCTCCGGACTGATACCGGCGCACAACGGGTGGAGGACAAAACTGGCGGAGGCACCTTTGGCCGCGATCTCATCGCGGACCAGGTCGGGAGTTAGCACCCGATAGATGCCCTCTTCGCGGAGCTCTTCGACGGTCGTGGCCGCGGAATGCACCGCCGACCTGATATCGGGAGTTTGCCACGAGCGGTAGCAACTGGCCTCGTGCAGCAGGTTCTCGCCGACCGCGTCCCAACCGGCGTCCACATCTTCGGCCACAAAATCGAACGACGTGTCCTGCGGCGGCAACATGGCAAAACCCTCCTTTCCGTGCTCGGCCAACTTCTCGTAGTAGAGGGCCTCCAGCTCCGGCAGGTGGGCCGCGGGAAAGAAGCCGAGGCCGAAACGGGCCGCCCGCTCAGCCGCCTTGGGCCCCGAGCCGCCAACAAAGATCATCGGGGAGCCGGTCGGATGCGGGGTGATCCGAACCGTCTCGCCTCGATACTCAAACTGCTCGCCCGACCAGGCCTTCTGCATCACTTCGAGGGCTTCGTCGAGCAGCTTGCCGCGACGCTTCCATTCCTTGTCGAGCAGCGCGTACTCCGAGGGTCGGTAACCCAGACCGGTCACGATGCTCAGTCGACCGGGGGCGGCCAGATCGAGCACGGCGATGTCTTCGGCGAGGCGAACCGGGTCATGCATCGGCACCAGGAGGGCCGAGATGTTCACCATCACCCGCTTGGTGCGACCAAGGATCATCCCGGCAAAAACCAACGGCGCCGGGAGCCACCCATTGTCGGTTCCGTGGTGTTCGCTGATGGTCACTGCAGTGATCGGCTGATCATCCGCCCAGGCGGCCATGTCGAGAGCAGCCTGATAGCTCTCGCTGAGCCGGGCTGCATCCAGATCCGGCATCAACTGGTTGAAGTAGAGGGTGGCAGTCGTCATAGCGACATCATGGCATCGGCTCGCCGTCGATGCCGGTGCTGTTGCCGTCGCCGATGTCAGTGGCGAAGGCGTGACCGCCGATGATGGTGGCAGCGACCTTAACGTCGGCCAGGTCGACCCGGGCCTGTGACCAAGGCCGGTCGATCAGACACAGGTCGGCTGGTTGCCCCACGGCCAGGGTTCGGCGGCGGCGACCGGGATCGGCCGGATCGGAGGTAAACAGAGCCAGGGCTGCTTCGGGGGTCAGGGCTTCCTGGCCACCTAGCTGATGGCCATCGACGGTGGTCCGAGAGACCGCGGCGGCCATGGCCGCCCACGGGTCGGGATCCCCAAACGGGGCGTCGGTCCCACCAGCTACGGGGATACCCGACGACTGCAAACCGGCCAGGCGATACAGCCAGTCCAGATCCTCAGGCTCGACGTCATGGCGATACACGTCGCCCCGCTCGGCGATGAAGTTGGGCTGGGTCACCACGGTTAGGCCGAGGTCGCAAACCCGGGCGGCCAGTTCCGGCGGACACACCGATCCGTGCTCGATCCGATCGGTGGCGAGGGAGCCGACCTGATCAAAGGCAGCCACGACCAGCGCCAGAGCGGCCCGACTTACCACATGGATGGCCACCGATCGGCCAGAGCGATGGGCTGCGTCGATCTTGGTGGCCAAACCGTCGGGACCATCGAGGGGTGGTAGCGCGTCCTCGGTGACCATGATCTTTGATGCTCCGAGCCGACAGCGTGATGCGTCCCATGCCGGCGCCCCCTCGCCACGCGAACCGGTCCAGGGCATCGACGACATCAACCGCAGTCTTGGGGCCATGGTCCGCTCGAGGAGTTGGGCCTGGTCCAGGGTGAGGCCGGGGGTGGCTTCGGTGCAGCCAACCACACCGAAGCCGATCAGGCGCTGACTGAGGTCGGCCAGCGCCGCTTCCAGATCGCCCTCGCCAGGTTCGGTACCGGTTGCGGATCGTTCGTGGTGATGGTGAGGTTGGTGACGGCGCAGCTGCGCCAGCCGTTCGGCCAGCCATCGGTCGTTGCGGACCAGGCGACCGGCCGCATCGGGCCCCTCCGCTTTGTCGCCGGCGACTCCGCCAACGCTCGCCAAACGTTCGAGGGCCCGCGAGTTCATCACCCACATGCCGCCGCTGCGGTGCTGCACCCGAACCGCCACATCGGCGCGGATCCGATCGAGCGCATGGCGATCGAGTGGGCCAGCCACGCTTTCGTGATACCCCACGCCTCGCACCCAACCGCTGACGTCGGCCGGCGCCGCACCGAGACGAGAGGCAAACCCGTCAGCGTCGGTGACGTTCGGTGGGCCAAGGCTGACCGACCAGGACGCCACCGCCAACGCTGGCAGATGAAGGTGATGGTCCCACAGGCCCGGAAGCAGAGCCCCACCGCCCCCATCGACGACATCTAACAAGTCGAGCTGGTCGAAGGTACCGCCCGACCCGAGGGAGCTTCCAGCCTCCGGACCAACCTCGACGATGCGATCGCCGGACACGACCACGTCCAGCAGCTGGCCGTCGACGTCAACTCTGCGGACCAGCAACGAACGTCGCGCTGCCGATCCCGGTTTGACCGGCCGGGCCGGCTCCGGCCTCGACTCCTCCAGCGCGGCCCCATCCACCTGGGGCTCCGTCATGGATCGCTCCGCCTTGGATCGCTGACCGGGGCCGAGCCTTTCCCCGGCTTCGTCAGCACTCGACTCAGGCCGCGACATCGGATCGATCCGGACCGGCCTCGCCGGCGAGGGCAGCCCGCGTTGCCTGATACATCGAGATATCGAGATGGCCAACCGTCCCGTGATGTCGGGCCCGGGCGATCTCCAGGGCGGCGTAGGAGCCGGTAACCGGATCGGCCAGAGCGTCACCAACAAAGTGCGGAAGCCAGAGCGGCCGACCGTCGACCGCCGCGTCGGGGTGGCGCTGCTGAGCGTCGCCCTCACTGGCGACATCCTCGCTGGTGACATCCTCGCTGGTGACATAGTCGACGGCTCCGGCCGCTGCAGCCACGTCATCACCCAGACCAGCCAGGTCGCGCTCCGGGCCCGACCATCCGTATGCGGTGACCGTCACCATCAACAGGTGAGGGTGGGTCGTGGTCACCGAAGCCGGTGCCAGTCCCAGGCGATCCAACGCCCGAGGTCGGGCCGAGAACAACACCACGTCAGCCTTCTCCAGCTCCTGATGAAGAATCCGACGCCCCTCCACCGTGGCCGGATCAGCGGCGGTCTCCCGATGATGCTGATGCAAACAGTCGAACAACTTCGGGTCGTGTTCGGCGGTCGGGTCGGCGCGATCCGGACTCGGGTTGGCCCGCACCTCGGCCCCAAGATCGCCGAGGAGCCGGGCCGCCAGCGGTCCGGCCCAAAGTGCCGTGGTATCCACCACTCGGACGCCGGTCAGACGAGCTGAAAGGTCGGGCCCGGATGTCCGGCGCGGCCCGGGCAGACTGGTTGGGCCGGGTGGTGGCACCATCGAGGCCGGGATATCAAGCAGCCGAATCCGGGCCACCACCTCACGAGCCGGGCGGGGGCCAGCCCACCGCTCCAGTGAGGCCCAGGCTGCGGCAAGCGACTCACCGCCAGCCTCGACTTCGCCACTGATGACCGCTGAGACCGAGGCCACGTCGACCGGCCGGGCCAGATGTACCGCCACCCAACCATCGGCGGCGCCGATCATTCGACAGCGGCCTCCCACGGAGAGTCGGGGATCGATGGCCGCGGGACGGTTCCGCAAGCCGAGGAGAGCCCGACCGGACCAACCTGCCGGCGGACCGTTGAGACCGAGCCGCCCCAGCCAGCGATCGAGCGACATGGCCACACGACGTTCCACCCCTCCGATAGACCGAGGGCCCAAATCCGCCTCCCCCACATCCCCCTGACGCGCTTGGCCCATCATCGACATCACCTCACGCTACCTGACACAGCATTTCAGGGATTCCCTCGGAGCCGTCCCAGCTTGAGTACCGTAGAAGAGCGATGGCGGCGCCACTGGCGGCGCGGTCCCAGTACCCGCAACCCAACACACGAGACCCCAACAAGGAGAACCCACCCATGGAGTTGAAGGCCGGTTCCAAGCTCGCGAGCTCGGTATGTGCCACCGAGGTCATTGTGGTTAAGGCCCCGGCCGATGGCTGCGAGGTTTGCTGTGGCGGCCAGCCGATGACCGCTCCTGGAGGCGAAGCGCCCGGCGGAGAGGCCGACCCGGCGTTCACCGAAGGAACACTGATGGGCAAACGCTACGGCAGCGACGAGCTCGGCATCGAACTGCTGTGCACCAAGCCCGGCGAGGGCTCCCTTTCGGTCAACGGCGAGGCGCTTCCGCTCAAGGAAGCCAAACCGCTTCCCAGCTCCGACTGATCCTCCCGGCCCGCTTGCCGTTTCCTTCGGAGCCTCCCCCGCTCCAAACCACATCCCGTTACCTTCGCCGTTGCTGCGCCCCAAAGGTTCTCGCCCATGAACATGAACATCGCCGGTCTTCTCCACAAGACATCACTCCGTCAAGGAGCCAGCACCGCCTTCGTTGATGGCGACAACACCATCGACTTCGCCCTGCTGCAGGCAATGGCCGAACGGGCCGGACGCCAGTTCGAACGACTCGGCATCTCCCATGTGGTGTTCGCCGACCACGGATCGGCAGCCTTCCCGATCGCCCTCTTTGGTGCCGCCTGGGCCGGAATACCATTCGTCCCCGTCGACAGCACCCTCCACCACGATGACCTGCGACACTTTGTGTCCCAGCTGCGACCGGTGCTGTTGATCGGCGACGCCAGCGCCCGCCAGTCGGTGTCCGGGTTGGAAGGGGTGGCGTCGGTCCTGGTCGATGAGTTTGTTGACGGCACCCAGCGCGGCGATGCCCTGCACGTCTGGCCCACCGACCCGACGACTCCCGGTGTCCTTATTCCGCGACGCGACATGACCGACGTCAGCACACTGGCCTTTGAGCACCGCCAGCTGTGCCGGCTGGCCACCTTCGTTTCGGGCGTGGACACCACCGATGACGAACGCCAACTGATCGCCCGGCCCCTCCGCGACGCCCGCACCACCGTTGCTCTGCTCGCCAGCATGCGGCGGGGTCGAAGTGTGGAACTCCGCCCGGAGGCCGACCGTCGCGGTGAGGCGTTGTTGGACGCGATTGAACACAGCGAGATCACCCACCTCGAGCTGGACTCTGAACGCCTACCCGCACTCATCGCTGCGGCCCAGGCTCGCCTCGACCGGGGCATTGCGGTGGCTTCCACACTCACCGAAATCGTGGTCGGCGACCGTCCCCTGCCGGCCAGCGTGACCATCGAGGCAGCCCACGTACTCGGCGCAACGGTGGAGGTTGGGTTGGGCCTCGTATCGGCGGGCGTCAGCCAGATCCGCACCTTCGCCAGCGAGCTCGAGCTCACCCGATCCGCACCGGGGACGCTCGTACTGGGCCGACCAACGATCGGCGTCGAGGCTGAGCTCCGAACCCCGGAAGGGGCAAGAGTGCAGCCGGGAGAGGTTGGTGAGCTCTACCTCGCTGGCCCCTTCGGCGACGAAGGGGCACCGCCGTTGTTCCTGGCATCAGGACTCCAGGCCACACAGGCGGACAACGGCTGGCTCCGGGCCACCACCACCTGGTTGACCGATGAAGAAGATGCCCACACCGAACTGATCGACCTGCTCGCCCAACACGACGCCGTGGCCGAGGTCCGCTCCATCGGCGGCGCCGAACGCCCCCAGCTGGTGGTGGTTGTTGATGACGACTGCGACCTGACAACCGAAGAACTCACCTCCTGGGCCAGAGAGCGCGTCTAACTTCCCACTAAACTCGGCGGTATGGACTTCCGCTTGACCGACGACGAGCTCGCCTTTGGCGAGTCGGTACGAACCTGGATCGAGGCGCACCTCGTTGGCGAGTTCGCGTCATTGCGAGGCAAAGGCGGAACCGGCCAGGAAGACATCCCCCTTGAACTCCACATCGAGTGGGAGCGAGAACTGGCCCGGGGTGGCTGGTTGGGACTGGCCTTCCCCAAAGAGGTCGGCGGCATGGGCGCAACCGTGATGGAACAGGTTGTGTTCCACCGCGAGTACGTCGCCGCCCGCGCCCCAGGCCGCTTCCCCAACATGGGGGTAAACCTCGCCGGGCCCACCATCGCGGCCTATGGAACTGAAGACCAGATCGCCCGATTTATCCCATCGATACTCGACGGCTCCGAGATGTGGTGCCAGGGCTACTCCGAACCCAACGCCGGCAGCGACCTGGCCAACGTGGCCACCAAGGCGGTGCTCGACGGCGACCAGTGGCGGATCTCAGGCCAAAAGGTCTGGACCTCCCTCGCCCAGGTGTCGGACTGGTGCTTCGTGGTGGCTCGCACCGACCCCGAGTCGGTCCGCAACCGGGGATTGTCGTACCTGCTCGTGCCCATGGATCAAGACGGCATCGAGATTCGGCCGATCGTGCAGGTGACCGGCGGCACCGAATTCAACGAGGTGTTCTTCGACGAAGCGGTTACCGATGCCAACAATGTCGTGGGAGAGGTCGGCCAAGGCTGGGAGGTGGCGATGGGTACCCTCGCTTTCGAACGGGGCGCTTCCACCCTCGGCCAGCAACTGGGATTCCAACAGGAGTTCGACGACCTGATGGAAGTGGCCCGCAAGACCGGTGCCTGGGACGACCCCGTCACCCGTCAGGACCTGATGAAGAGCTTCATCGGCCTCGAGATCATGCGCTACAACAACCTCAGGATGCTCACCGTGGTTGACCAAGGTGGAGTGCCCGGCCCGGAGATGTCGATCGGCAAGGCCTATTGGAGCGAATGGCACCGGGCCTTCGGCGAACTCGCGATGCGGGTTCGGGGCGCGGTCGGTATGACCGGCGACGAGCCGACCAGTCCCGAGAGCGGGCTCGACAGCTATCTGCTCGATGGATGGCAGCGAACCTTCCTCTACAGCCGGGCCCACACCATCTACGCCGGTTCCGCCGAAGTCCAGCGCAACATCCTTGGCGAACGGGTTCTCGGCCTCCCCCGAGAGCCCCGGCCCTAGTGATCGGGTCGGATTCGCAGACTCGGGAACGACGTGACGAAAGGCCACGTGCTGACGTCCGACTACGCCTGACTAGACTGATCCCATGAACCTCATCGTTCGACGACTGCTCATGATGTTTGCCCTACCGGTGATGGAGCGGGTGATCACCCGCACGTTGCGTCGTGTAGCCGCGAACCGTAAGGCCAAGAAGGCTGGCCCCAACGACACCAACACCATCGTCGACTCCACGCTCACCGACACCGTCGACGGCTAGTCGAACTCAGCTCGGCTTGTCGGCGCCAACGATCCACATGGCGAAGAACTGAGCTCCACCACCGTAAGCGTGGCCGAAGGCCTTGCGGGCCCCCTCCACCTGGTGCTCGCCGGCCATACCTCGAACCTGGAGGGCCGCCTCGGCGAAACGGATCATGCCCGACGCTCCGATCGGGTTGGAGGACAGCACGCCACCCGAACAGTTCACCGGTAGATCACCTTGGCCGTGGGTGGTGGCCCCTTCCTCCACCATCTTCCAGCCCTCACCCTTGGGAGCGAAGCCGAGGCTCTCGAGCCACATCGGCTCGTACCACGAGAAGGGCACGTACATCTCGACCGCATCGATCTCGGCCCGACGGTCGGTGATACCGGCCTGGGCGAACACATCGTCGGCGCAGTCGCGGCTGGCTTGGGGGCTCACCTCGTCGCGGCCGCCAAAGTTGTTGGCCTCGGAACGCATCGAGGTGCCGTGCACCCACGCCACCGGCTTCGACGCAGCATCACCCACCGCTTCGCTGCCCAGCACCATGGCACAGGCTCCGTCGGACGAAGGACAGGTTTCGGAGTAGCGGATCGGATCCCACAGCATGGGTGCGTCCACCACCGCTTCGAAGGTGAGGTCGTGCTGGTGCACGTGAGCGTGCGGGTTCTTGAGGGCGTGCTGGCGATCCTTAAACGCCACCATGCAGCCGATCAGGTCGGGAGCACCCGACGATTCCATGTACTGGCGGATGATCGGCGAGAAGTAACCACCGGCGCCGGCATTCACCGACACCGAAAACGGCTGGGGCAACGACAAGGCCCAGGTGGCGTTCGACTCCGACTGCTTCTCGAAGCCAAGGGTCAGGACCCGTTCGTGCACACCCGATTGGATCAACGAGGTGGCCACCAGAGCGGTCGAACCACCCACCGAACCAGCGGTGTGGACCCGCAGCATCGGCTTGCCCACCGCGCCGAGGGCTTCGGCCAGGTAGAGCTCTGGCATCATCACCCCCTCGAAGAAGTCTGGTGCCTTCCCGATGACCACCGCGTCGATGTCGGCGAAGGTCATATCTGCGTCGGCCAACGCAGCCAGCGCCGCCTCACGAACGAGCCCGGCGATCGACGTTTCGCGGGTCGATTGGTATTTGGTCTGGCCTACGCCGATAACGGCGCAGTTTCGCTTGGTGGTCTCACCCATAATCAGTCTCCCTCCAGGACGCACAACAGGTTCTGCTGCATACACGGACCCGACGTGGCATGAGCCACGGCCCGATCGGCGCGGCCAGAGCGCACCGCAGCTGCGGCATCAGCGATTCGCATCAGCCCGGCAGCCATCATCGTGTTGCCGACCAACGCTCCACCACCGGGGTTGATGGTGGTTGAGGCCGGATCGAGGCCGAGCGTCTGCTCCAGCAACAGCTGCTGGAACGAAAAGGCCCCATGGAGTTCGGCGTGGTCGACCTTGTCGGCGCCCAGTCCAACCTTCTCCGCGGCCAAAGCCACCGAAGGAGCTTGGGTCAGGTCCCGGGCTCCAATCTGGTGGGAGTCGATGCGATGATCCAGACCCCGGATCCACGCCGGGCGCTCCACCGCCTGCCGCGCGTGATCACCAGCGGCCAAAACCACTGCGATCCCGCCATCGGCACCGGCCGGCAGATCGTGGCGGCGCAACGGATCGGCGACGTAGTCAGTGGCCAGGAGGGCCTCGGCCGTGGTGGCGCCGCTTCGGACCGCATGAGGATTGTCGACGGCATTGGTTTGGGCAGTGGCCGCGGCCTCGGCCATATCAGCCTCGGAGATCCGCCCAGCATCGAGCAGAGCCCGAGCCTGGAGACCGCCGATGGCAAAAGCGTCGGGCCAGAGCGGCGCCTGGTAGTACGGGTCGAGCTGGGTGGCCAACACATCGCGCAGCGAGCCAGGCGACGATTTCGAATAGCTGTAGACCAGCGCGGTATCCGCAGCTCCGGTCTGGATCTTGATCCAGGCTTCGTACAGAGCCCAGGCCCCGTCCATCTCCACGTGAGACTCGCTGATCGGCGGCACCGGGCCGACGCCGTCGATGGTCATGACAAACGAAAAGGCCTGACCGGCCACAAAGTCTGATGACCCGGAGCAGGTGAAGCCGATATCGGCCTGGGTAAAGCCCACGGCATCGCGGGCCTCGTTGATCAGCGGAGTAACAAACTCCGGCTCCGATTGATCCTCGATCACCCGCTTTTGGATTTGAGCCGAGGACACCACGGCAACTTCTCGCAAACCGTTTGCGGTACTCATACCCGCACCTCGTTTTCCGGAACGTCGGGTTCGCCGGTGGGCTCCCAACTCGGGATGTTCTCAGCCGACTCCTCCAGCTCTTCGTCGGGTTTCCATACGGCTCGAACCCGCATGCCGATCCGACACTCGTCCGGTTCGATGCCAGTAATCAGGCCGATGAAACCGATCGAAGCACCCTCGGGCCGAACCCAGGCGGCCACAAACGGGGGCTTGAGATCTTCCCGACCCGGCAGCGGGATGTGGGTGACACAGAACGACATGATGTGGCCGTGGTCGGCAACCTCCACCAACTCCTCGGTGACCTTGCCAGCCAGCGGGCTCACCCCGCGAGGCGGCACTGCCACTTGGCCGGTCTCCGGGCAGACGCCTCCGAGAATGCGCTTGTCCTTCATGGCCTTCAGGTAGGCGGTAAGGGACCGACCGGGGACATAGGTGTAGTCGAGGCGGATCGGGGTGCGGACCGATTGCACCGGCTCCACCCCGGCGATCACGTCGGGCACCGACACCTCTGGGGCAACGTCCGCGCTCATGGCGTCACCTCCGGCTCGAAACAAGCAATGTCGCGAATATGCCCCTCGCGCTCGGAGCGCCAGCGGGCCTTCACCCGCATGCCGGTCGACATGGCCTCCGGGCCATCCACATCCACCCCGTGCAGCATCGCGGTGTCGGCACCATCGATCTGAATCAACGCCAGCGCATAGGGTCGATCGAAGGGTTGGTGTTCGCGGACCTCACCCGACCAGGTCCAACTCATCACGTGGCCGGTATCGGTCAACTCCACCATCTCGGTGAGGGCATCGCCGGTCTCCGGGTCGTACTCCGTGGGCGGACACACCACCGAGCCATCGGCTCGCTTGATGCCGAGCACCACTCCTTCGCGAAGACCGGTCAGGAACGCCCCGATCACCGGACCGGTCGTGCGCGTAAACGGATACTCGATCGTCATCGGCGCACTCAATAGTTCGTCGGCCACAGCCGAATCCCCCTTCGTTGGCTTCGTTTGGTCGGCCCGATCTGGACCCCACCCCAAGCGCAGCCGTGACACTAGCGCGGACCAGCCGTCGCGTCTCTTGAACTCAGCGCGGCGAGCTGCAACCTCGGAGTTTCCACGACAATTGATATGGAGTCGTCTAACCACTTTCCGAGAGGGTGTGCCGATATTCCGCGTGTTTGCCGGGAACATTGTTAACCGAGCCGATGGTCAAGCGGGCCGCGGAAGAGACTCCCTAACAAGTCAAAAACGTGTCGTATGTTTCATAACTGTCACGAAAGAACGGTGGACGGTGCAAAGGCCGGTGCGGTAAAGTCTCTCTCAGTGACCGGTGTCACAGATGGGTCGGGGGGTCCTCTGTACACCGGTCACTCTGAGTTTTCCGGCGAGTCTTGAAGCCGGGGCTAGCGACCGAGGAACAGCGCCCGGCCGCTTGCGTCGTGGCCACGGTTTTGCCATTCGTTGAAGTTGAACATCTCGTCGTTGTTCCAGCGATTGCCGCCATAGACAATAAAGCCGATCGAGTTGGTCGCGGTGCCAGCGCGACCCCGGGCCGCAGGATTGGTGGTGGCGTAGATGTTGCCGCTGAAGGTCATCCCGTGAGAGGCCACGTCGCCTCCCTCTTCGAAGTTGAGAGCCACCCGGATCTGCTGGTCGGTGCTGATAAACACGTTGTTGGTGAAACTGACGTTGCGTAGCGCCTGGCGAAAACCGAGGTCGACGACGGTGATGGCCCGCTGACAGTTAAAGACCCAGTTCCCGGCGACGCTGACATCCTGGGAATCGACGATCTGCAAACCGCCACCCCATGCGCCCTGGGTGCCAGGGTCAACAATGGTGCGGCTACCACAACCGGCCACGATGTTCTCGCGGATAACGCCATTGTTCGACACCTCGTACTGGATACCCGGCCCACCGCCGATGCCCAGGTAGTGATTGATCACGATGTTGTTGCGGATCGTGACGTTGTCGCACTCGAGGTCGCACCAGATGCCAGCACCGTCGTTGTCCCGGACGTCGTTGTTGGCGATGGTTGAGTTCCGCAGGCCAATGGCCTTGATGCCACCGAAGTTGCCGTCGTCAGCAACCTCGCCGAAGTCCTCCGGGTGATGGAAACCCGGAACCTGGTTGTTGTTGCGGACCGAGTTCAACTCGATGGTGACGTTGTTGGTGCCGCCATTGCGAGGGTTGGCGATCGTGCCGATACCAAGCTCCTCGTTGTTGCGAGCGATGGAGCAGCGAATCGTGCCGCCATCGGCCACCGCCAGACCGACCGCTTCGTTGCTGTGGGACTCAACATGGTCGATGGTCCAGCGCGGCGCTACCACCACACCGTTGACGAAGTTGGCTGAGTGCACCGCACCCCAGGTGCTGGAGTTCACCCCGCCGTCGCTGTTCTTGCGTATACCGAATCCTTCAACGATCAGGTTCGACACCGTCACGTCGGGGGCGGTGCCCCGGATCGCGGTAAAGCTGAAGCTGTCATCACGAAGAATCGCACCATCCTCACCAGCGATCATCACGCCGTCGGGGAACGTGGCCCGAGGCAGCAGCACCGACGACGAAAGGAGGTGCACGCCACGGCGCAAGAGCACCGCACCACCATTTCCGGCACTGTTGACCGCCCCTTGAACACTGTCGCCAGGGTTGACGATCACCGCGTTGGCGGGGACCGGAAGTCGGTAGTCGCACGAACCGTCATTGGCACCAGCCGCTCCAGCGGCCCGGGTATCAAAACCGGCCAGCGCGACAAGGGTGACGAGGGCGATCAGCGTGGCGAGAACGGCGTTGGGTACAAAACGTCGCATGGCTCGGCATGCTCCTTGTGGGAAGTAGGGAAGTTTGGGGAAGTTCGTCTTGCAAAGCTCCTGGCCAACACTAGGTCTGTCACGAGCCATGTCCGCGTCACAGGCTCTGTCTGGGTCACGGGCTCTGGCCGCGTCACAAGATCCGGTCACGCCGCTCCGAAACTAGTCACGGCCTTGGCCAATGGCGATTCGGTCCCGGAGTGCGTGTGGCGGCTATGTTTCGACAGGTGAAGATCGATACCCAATTTCAGTGCGAGCTCGCCGATGCGCCAGATCGGGCCCAGCGAATGGCCGAACTCGGCTTTGACGGAGCGTTCACCTTCGAAGGCCCACGAGACGTGTTTTTCCCCTTGGTGGCGGCGGGCCACGCCACCGATCTCTTCCACTACACCAACGTGGCCATCGCCTTTCCCCGCTCCCCGATGCACCTGGCCTATGCCGCCTACGACCTCCAGCGCCTCACCAATGGACGCTTCGCGCTCGGAGTGGGCACCCAAATCCGGACCCACATCGAAAACCGCTACAGCGCCTCGTTCGACCAACCGGTAGCTCGCATGCGAGAACTGATCGCTGCCACCAGGGCCATCTTCCGCTCCTGGGATGAAGGGGTGCGGCTCGACTTCCGAGGTGACTTCTTTACCCACACCCTCCTCCCACCCACCTTCGACCCCGGGCCGCTCCCGAGTGGCCCACCACCGATCTGGTGCGGAGCGATGGGGCCCCGTATGACCAAGATGGTGGCGCAGGTCGCCGATGGTCTGGTGATGCATCCGTTCTGCACCGAAGGGTTCGCAACCGAGGTGACCCGGCCGATGGTGGCCGACGCCCTCGAATCCGAAGAACGCTCACCCAAGGACTTCACCATGGTCGGGGCCGCCATCATCGCGCCCTACCGCAACGAGGAGGAACGCGACGCCATCACCGGAGCGGCGCGATTCATGATCGGCTTCTACGGCTCCACCCCCGCCTACCGAGTGGTGCTTGAACACCATGGGTGGGAGGCACTCCAGCCCAACCTGCGGGAGTTGACCAAGGCCGGCAAGTGGGACGAGGTCGGCGGTGTCTTCTCAGACGAACAGTTCGAAGCCCTCGTGATCGCCGGGTCGCCCCGCGAAGTTGCCGACTCCCTGGTTCGCCGCTTTGGAGGGTGGGCCGATCGAGTAGCGCTGAGCTGTCCCGGGACGCTCCCGGATGACCTCTGGGACGAATTGCTCGACGAAATCGTGGCCGCCAAGGCCGCGGCGGGTATTGCATAGAAGCTGGCCACTTGGGAAAGGAGCCGGTCAGCCGACGCGGCGATCTCACCTCCGGTAACGTTTGTCCGACGGAAACTAGAGATGAGTTTCCAAACTGCACCAGCCCACCGATCAAGTTGGAGGCTCCGTTGAGCTCAACCACCGAAGGTTCCCTCAGCGACATCGACCTGTTCGACCTTGACGCGTTTCAGCGCCAGGAACACCATGAGATGTTCCGCCGACTGCGGGCCGAAGCGCCGGTCTACCACGCCGAGTCACCCAACGGCACCCCGCTATGGCACCTGACCAAGTGGGCCGATGTGCGGGAGGTCAACCGCAACCCCGAACTCTTCTCCTCCGAGGAAGATGGAGTGACGCTCCATGGGGCGATGCGGGATGAGGATTCGCCGGACTCCTCCGAGATGGCGAACAGCATGAACGGCCAGATGATGCTCCAGACCGACCCGCCGAAGCACACCCGCTACCGGCGACTGGTCTCGAAGGGCTTCACCCCACGGATGATCGGCAAGCTTGAAGAGCTGCTGTCGTGGCGTTCGACGCGGATCGTCGACCAGGTGATCGAGCGAGGAGAATGTGAGCTGGTAAGCGAGGTCGCCGCTGAACTGCCGCTCCAGGCCATCGCTGACTTCGTCGGGGTGCCCCAATGCGACCGGCGAAAGATGTTCGACTGGTCCAACGCCATGATCGGCGCCGATGACCCTTCGATGAGCACCCCGGAGGCTGCGACTGCAGCCGCAGCCGAGCTCTACATGTACTCGCGCTATCTCGTCGATGAGAAGAAGAAGTGTCCGGCCGACGACATCTTCTCAGTGCTCGTCGCCACCCAGGAGGAACAGGACGGCCTCTCCGATACTGAGATCGACCTCTTCTTCCTCCTGCTTG
>CALAML010000247.1 GCA_937925845.1 uncultured Acidimicrobiales bacterium
ACCAGCTCGCCTACGCCGGCGACATCGAGATGGGCGAAGGGGTTCTCCTCCAGCAGGCGGGCGTCGAGGTAGGGCCGCATCAAACGGGCCTCCACATCATCCCGGCTGAAACCAAAGACCATCTGGGTGAGGTCGTTGGTGCCGAACGAGAGAAAGTCGGCGGCGAGGGCAAACTCTTCAGCAACCAGTGCAGCCCGCGGGGTTTCAACCATCACGCCGAGCCCGACCTCCTCGGAGTTCATACCCTCGGCCTCAGTAATGTCGGTAACCCAGCCCTCGATGAGGGCCAGCTCGCTGGCATCGACAACAAGGGGAACCATGATCTCCGCCAACGGATCGCCCCCCGCCTTGCTGCGGGCAGCCACGGCCCGCACCAGCGACCGAATCTGCATCTGGTAGATGCGGGGGCGCACCACGGCCAGCCGCACGCCCCGGGTGCCCAGCATCGGATTGTGCTCCGCCCACTCGGCCGCAGCCTGACGCTCGGCTACGAGTTCGGCATCGGCATTGTCATCCTCCGATGCGTCGGCCGCGGCCAACCCATGAACGTCGGGGAGGAACTCGTGCAGTGGCGGATCGAGCAGCCGGACGGTGACCGGTAGGCCATCCATCACCTTGAGCAGCTCAACAAAGTCCTTCTCCTGCAAGGCACCCAGTTCGTCCAGCGCCGCGGCCTCAGAGGCGGGATCGGAAGCGAGAATCGCCCGGCGGATGACCGGCAACCGGTCGCCCAGAAACTGATGCTCGGTGCGACACAGGCCGATTCCCTTAGCGCCGAAATCCCGGGCGACCTGGGCGTCGGCGGCGTTGTCGGCATTGGCCCGAACCAGCGTGGCCCCACCAACCACCTCGTCGGCCCACCCCAGCAGCTCCTCCAACTCGTCGGGGATCACGTCGTCGGCCACCTCCTGGGCCCCGAGCATCACTGCGCCGGTCGTGCCGTCGATAGCAATCGTGTCGCCGACATTCACCCGCTGGTCGCCGACGAGGAACCCCTCGCTATCGATGGTGATTGCTTCAGCGCCAACCACCGCCGGCACCCCCCAGCCCCGGGCCACAACCGCAGCATGGCTGGCCAACCCACCTCGCGACGTCAAGATGCCGGCGGCCTCGGCCATGCCGTGCACGTCGGCCGGGCTGGTCTCGGTCATCACCAAGATCACCGACTCGCCATCAGCCCCGGCATCGGCAGCGGCGTCGGCATCACACACCACGGTACCGACTGCAGCTCCGGGCGAGGCGCCCAAGCCGGTGGCCAAGATGGCTGAGGACCCATCTCCATCGGCCACGTCAACGTTGACGCCTTCGGCCGCAAGCTGCGGGTGAAGGATGGCCTCGATCTCCTCCGGCGTCACCTCAAGCAGTGCTGCGGCCCGACTGAAATCGTCATTCGGATCGTTGGCTCGCCGCACCGCCTCAACCAGACGCTCAAGCGCGCCAGACCCGGGCCCTGCTCCCTTGCCGCTCATCCCAGCTTCCCCTTCGGATAGCTCAGATCCCCCATGTGCACTCCACACTGCTCGCGCCGCTTGGTGTTGCGCGCTTCCGTAGACGATTGGTCCGCACCGAATCGCAATGATCTAGTTGCCTAAAGTTCAGTATTTCTCGTTGGTTCAGTCAAGTCTGTCTGAAAGATAGCCGACCAAACCCTCGATGGGCACCCGTTCCTGCTCCATTGAATCACGCTCACGCACCGTCACCGCCCGATCGTCGAGGGTGTCGAAATCGATGGTGATACAGAGCGGCGTACCCAACTCGTCCTGGCGGCGGTAGCGGCGACCGATGGCCTGGGTCTCGTCGTAGTCACTCATGTAGCGAGGCTGGACCAGCGCCAGCACCTCCTTGGAGGTGGGGATGAGGTCTTCCTTCTTCGACAGCGGCAACACCGCCACCTTGAACGGAGCGATCCGATGGTGCAGTCGCAGCACCGTGCGGGTGTCGTCGTTCACCTCGTCTTCGTCGTAGGCCGCCATCAGGAACGCCATCATGGTGCGGGTGGCGCCAGCGGCGGGTTCGATGCAGTGCGGCGTGTACCGCTCGTTGTTGGCCTGGTCGAAGTAGTCGAGCTTCTCGCCGGAATGCTCGGCATGCTGGCGCAGGTCATAGTCGCCTCGGTTGGCGATGCCCTCCAGTTCATCCCAACCCCAGGGGAAGGCGAACTCGACGTCGGAGGTGCCCGAAGAATAGTGGCTCAACTCGTCGGCATCGTGGGGACGCAGACGGAGCTTCTCTTCCGGAATGCCGTGTTCGAGGTACCAGTCGAAGCGCTCCTTACACCAGTACTCGTACCACTCCTGAGCATCGGCCGGCGGCACAAAGAACTCCATCTCCATCTGCTCAAACTCACGGGTTCGAAACACGAAGTTCTGCGGAGTGATCTCGTTGCGAAACGACTTGCCCACCTGGGCGATACCAAAGGGCGGCTTCTTGCGGCTGGTGTTCAGCACGTTGGAGAAGTTGGTGAACATGCCCTGGGCCGTCTCCGGCCGAAGGAACGCCTGGGCGCCCGAGCCGGCCACCGGACCAGCCTGGGTCTCAAACATCAGGTTGAACTGCTTGGCCTCGGTGAAGGTACCGGTCTCGCCACAGTTCGGACAGGTATTCGGGTCGTCGAGTTTGTCTTCCCGGAACCGGTTCTTGCAGTTCTTGCAGTCCACCAACGGGTCGGTGAAGTTCTGCAGATGGCCCGACGCCTCCCACACCTGAGGTGGCGACAGGATCGCGGCGTCGAGACCGACAACATCGGTGCGCATCTGCACCATCGAGCGCCACCACGCGTCCTTGACGTTACGAAGCATCTGAGCGCCGACCGGACCGTAGTCATAGGTGGAGCGGAAACCGCCGTAGATTTCGGCCGAAGGGAAAACGAAACCCCGGCGCTTACAGAGGTTTACGACTTTGTCGAACAGTTCCGGATCGCTGGACATCACCGCAGGCTAGTTGCTGAGGTTGCGAACCAACCATGTAATTGGCGAATCAATTCGCCCATTTGCGAACAAATTCGGGTCGATCCGGACCGCTGAAGGATCGTTTGGGATCGGCATCCGGGCATGACATTCGCCACGGTGTGCCCATCGGCAGACGCGGCCCCAAAACCAAGGGAAACGCAGTAACCGAAAATCACCTACGCGCAGCGTGTTCCGTCTGGGGGTTCCGCCGTGCAACAATGCGATGTGGCTGAGTTGTCGATTTCACCAGACCCCACCGCGGTCATGGGTCGCCGCGCCTTCGCGGCGCTGATCGATTTTGCCATCATTGCCGCCACCGCAATCGGCTCGATTCTCACCTTCGGCAAGCGGGTCAACGCCAACGACAGCGCCGCCGAGGTGCGCAACACCCTCAACTTCGTTCGGGACGACACCGGCAACCTGCTCCTCAAGAACGGCCGGCCCCAGCTCGAAGGGTTCACCCGGGTACTCGACCTCGGCGACCTCACCATCGTATTTCAGGGTCTGATGTCGGTTCTTGCCGTCTGGCTCATCCCCATCCTGGCCATCTTCACCATCGGCGGGCTGATGCAGGGCCGCAGCGGTGTCACCCCCGGCAAGGCGATCTGTCGCCTCCAGGCCATCGATGAACTGGGCCGACTCCCCGGCGTAGGCAACTCGCTGCTCCGCACCGTGGCCTGGCTGGTTGACGGCTTCCCGTATCTGATCCCGCTGGTCGGTCCGATCCTGGCCTTCAGCTCACCGGGTCATCAGCGACTCGGCGACCGCATCGGCCGC
This sequence comes from uncultured Acidimicrobiales bacterium, assembly GCA_937925845.1. GTDB lineage: Bacteria > Actinomycetota > Acidimicrobiia > Acidimicrobiales > CALAML01 > CALAML01. The sequence goes on from CALAML010000247.1 coordinate 3,726, forward strand.
ACCTTTGTGGTCGACCGGGCCTTTGCCGGGGAGCTGCCCGAGATCCCCGGGCTCAGCGCGGTCGACGAACCCGGCGGACCGAGCCGACAGGTCGTCTTCAACCGGGCCACCCGACGCTCCTCGGCCGTCGGTGGAGTCACCGCCCTCGCCGGATCCCGACGTCTCAGCATCGAAGACCCGGCCGACCTGACCGAGGCACCGGTTGAGAACGAAGAGCTGGTGGAGGCTGGTGCCGCCGTCGAAGCCACGGCCGACGCTGATGGCGCCACCATCGCTGCTCCTGATGCTCGTAACGCTCGGGACGAGGTGACCCCGATCCGGGCCAAGGCCAACGAAGGCAAAGCCGTAGACGATTCGGTTGAAGAAGAATCGATCGAACAGGAACTGGTCGAAGAAGAACTTGTTGAAGAAGACCTTGTTGAAGAAGACCTTGTTGAAGAAGAACTTGTCGAAGAGGAGTACCTCACCGACGGCGAGGACGACTTCGACGACGAAGAGTTTGGCGATACCTCGATCGACCGTGACGCGGTAGCGGCCCAGCTGGCAGGCCTCGACCTGGCCGGCATCAACAAGGGCGACGGACTTCGCCGCCGTCGCCAGCCGAGCGAAGCAAGCACCGGCGGGGCGGTCGACATCGACACCACGGCCGAGGGCGAAGAAGCAGCAACGGTGAATTTGAGTGCTGCGCTGCGGCGCCGCCGGGCCCGACGAGCCCGCACCGACGACGACAACCGCTAGAAGGCGCCAGCCGCTTGGACCAGCAGCTGAGGTTAAACCGGGCGCAGCGAACGAAGTGGTCGGTCGAGCTGGAACTCGAACAGCTTGGCGCTCAACACTTCGAGATCGTGGGTCGCCGGGGTTATGGGCAGATCCAGTGCTGGAGCCAAACGGCCGCCAAGCACCATCCGCGACAACTCCAGCGTCTCGACCGATATCGGCAAACCGCGGCGACACGGGCGACACAACACTCCCCCGTCGGCCGGATCAAACGCCACCAAATCCTCAGTGGTCTGACACTCGATACAGGCGTCGAGCTCCGGGCGAAAACCCTCCATCGACAACGCCTTCAACAAGAAGGCCGGCACCACCAGCGGATGATCCCTGGTCTCGATCGTGGTCAGAGCCCCGACCAGCATCTTGTAGAGCGGGCCGTTCGGCTCGCCCTCAAGGGTGAGATGATCGGTGGCCTCCAAGAGCGCGGTACAGCGGTTCAGTCGGTCAAGATCCTCGCGGATGTGGCGGAACACATCGATCGACTCGACCTGAGTGACGATGTCGAGATCGCCCCGGGTTTCATACAGCTGCAGGTTCAGATGGCTGGTGGGCTCCAACCGGGACCCAAACTTGGAGCGCGTCTTGCGCACTCCCTTGGCCACGCCCCGAACCTTGCCCCGCCCCTGCGTGAGGAAGACCACGATGCGGTCGGCTTCGCCCAGCCGGTAGGTGCGCAGCACCACACCACGATCACGGTAGAGAGCCACCGGCTACCTCATGGTCAGTCGTTCAGACCGCCGAAACGGCGGTCCCGGGCCTGGTACTCGGCTACTGCGGCAAACAAGTGTTGGCGACGGAAGTCGGGCCACAACACATCGGTGAACACGAGCTCGCTGTAGGCCAGCTGCCACATCAGGAAGTTCGAGGTGCGGAACTCTCCCGAGGTGCGAACCATCAGCTCCGGGTCGGGCATCGACGGATCGTAAAGCCGCTTGGCGATCTCCTTCTCACTCACCTTGTCGGCCGACACACCATCGCGGATCATCTGAGCCACGGCATCGGCCACCTCGGCCTTGCCGCCGTAGTTAAAGGCGATGTTGAGCGTCATCACCGTGTTGTGCTGGGTGAGCTCAATCGACTCGTCCATGCGTCGGATCAAGCGCTTCGGCACCCGCCAATCCCGGCGGCCGAGAAACCGCATCCGCACACCGCGATCGTTGAGCTCATCGCGTCGGCGCACCAGCAGCGACTCGTTGAAGCCCATCAAGTACTTCACTTCGTCTTTGGGGCGACGCCAGTTCTCGGTGGAGAAGGCATAGACCGTCAACCATTTGGTGCCCAGCTCCAGCGCACCCTCGACCGCATCAAAGAGAGCCTCCTCGCCGGCGGCATGGCCTTCGGTGCGGACCAGCCCCCGCTGCTGAGCCCAACGACCGTTGCCATCCATCACTGCGGCGATGTGGACCGGGATACGCGACGGGTCGAGATCGCTCACCGCAATGTTTGGCAAAGCACTGTCGGGGAGAGGTGGGGAAGGTTCACTCACGGGTCGAACGTTACACCGCCCAAAGCCCTATCCCCGCGGTTTCGGCCCGCTTTGCACCAAACCTGCATACCGGTCAGACCTAGCCCACAGCCAAGCGTCAGCCACCCGATTCAAAAGTTTGTACTTTTCGGGGTCAGACCCCGAAAAGTACAAACTTTTGGGGGTGCGGAGGCGACGTCCTCACAACCCTCATGGGGCCACTAGAGTGCGGCGGTGGTGAACCCCAGGAACGACTCCGACCAAGACCACGAACCCGACACCGATGGTGACGGCGACATCGACGAGACCAACGCGGCCGACATGGCCGAGATGGCTGATCCCTCCGACCTGAGCGACCCGGCCGACATCGCTGACCTGGGTGAAGTCGATCGCTCACCGTTGGCCCATGAGGCGGAAGCGGCGCTGGCCGACATTGCCGCCATGTTGCCTGAAGGTGAGGATCGGCCCGGTCAGCGGGTGATGGCCCAGACCGTTGGCGACGCCATCGACCTCGGAGGCCGGGTTGCCATCCAGGCCGGAACCGGCACCGGCAAGTCTCTCGCCTATCTGATCCCGGCGGTGCTCTCGGGCAAAACCACCGTGGTGGCCACCGCCACTAAGACCCTTCAAGACCAACTGGCCAACAAGGATCTCCCCCGCCTCGCTGAGGCCTTCGATGAACCCTTCACCTACTCGGTCCTCAAGGGCCGCTCGAACTATGTCTGTGTCCAGCGACTGTCGGAAATCGAGAAGGGCAACCAGCTCGGCTTCGACGGTATGGCCGAGCGGGCATCGACCCAGGAACTCGACCAGCTGGCGGCATGGGCCGAAGAAACCACCACCGGCGACAAGGCCGAACTGGCGGTCGAGCCCAGCTACGAAGCCTGGGCCGCGGTCAGCGTGGGCAGCCGCGAATGTCCCGGCGCATCGAGATGCCCCAAGGGTGAGGAGTGCTTCGCCGAGAAGGCCCGGGCCCAGGCCGCAGCCAGCGACGTGATCGTGGTCAACACCCACCTGTTCGGGCTCAACCTGGCCGCCGACGGCGCCATCCTTCCCGAACACGAGGTGGTGGTGCTCGATGAGGCCCACCAAACCGAAGACATCATCTCCGCCACCGCCGGCATCGAGATCGGCCCCGGCCGCCTCCGGGCCCTGGCCAGACTGGTGAAGGGCCTCGTCGACGACGAGATCATGGTGGCCCACCTCGAGAGCTCCGCCGACCTCCTCCACGACACCCTGGAACCCCACGCCGGCCGCCGCCTCAAAGCGCCGGTCCGCTCCGACATCATCGACGCCATCCTCGATGCCCGAGAACAGGCCGACCGTTCACTCGACGTCATGCGCAAGATCAAGTCCGACGACACCGACGTGGCCACCCGCAAGCAGCGGGTGCAGTTGGCGGCCACCGCACTGGTCGACGACATCGACCGCTTGGCCGAGCTGCCGCCCACCGACGTGGCCTGGGTGGAAGGCGGACGAATACCGTCGCTCAAGGTGGCGCCGCTCGATGTTGGTGAGTTTCTGGTGGAGCGACTCTGGGACCAACCGACCGTCGTGCTCACCAGCGCCACGCTCAGCCCAACCATCGGCGCCACCCTCGGAGCCGACGACATGGAGTTCATCGATGTCGGTAGCCCCTTCGAGTTCGAGGAAAACTCGCTGCTCTACTGTGCCGCGCACCTTCCTCCCCCACGCTCCGATGCTTTCGAGCCCGCCAGCTGGGACGAACTCGAACGGTTGATCACCGCCGCCGGCGGTCGCACCCTCGCCCTGTTCACCAGCCACCGGGCCTGCGAAGCGGCCACCGAGGAACTCCGGGGCCGTCTCGACTTCCCGATCCTGCGCCAGGGCGAACTCTCCAAGGGAGAACTGACGGATCAGTTCAAAGCCGACGACAAGACCTGCCTGTTCGCCACCATCAGCTTCTGGCAAGGGGTTGACGTGCCCGGGCCTACGCTCTCGCTGGTCACCATCGACAAGTTGCCGTTCCCTCGACCCGACGAGCCGCTGTTGCAGGCCCGTCGCGAACAGGCCCGAGCCGAAGCGTTCCGCACCGTCGACCTGCCCCGAGCGTCCACCATGTTGGCCCAGGGCGTTGGCCGTTTGATCCGCAGCGCCACCGACCGCGGCGTGGTGGCGGTACTCGACAACCGGCTCGCCACCAGCCCCCACTACCGCTGGGAGCTGATCAACGCCCTACCACCCATGCCCCGAACCAAAGAGTTCAACGAAGTCGAAAAGTTTCTCGCCGACCTGTGACACCGGATCAACCAGCCCGAATCGGGTAGGGCTGACTACTCGGCTTTCTCGAAGAACTCGGCCCCACCGTCTTCAGTCACAGCAGCCGGACCGACGCCGGGCTTGATAGCGTCGTCGGGCCAATCGACCACCGGCGGGTTCGAGACCGTCACCATCTCACCCTTCACCTCGGCCACCACGGGTTCGACCAAGCCGAGGCGTTCGGAATTGATCCGCTGGGCAATACGCGCCAGCTCCTGGAGACTCGATACATAGGAGTCGGCGCGGATCTGGCCACCATCGATATGGGCCCAGGTGATCGGCACCTCAAGAATCCGATGGCCCTGGTATCGAGCCCGAGCCAGAGCCTCAACATCAAAGAGCCATCGCGACGACTGCATCGGACCGAAAGCGGCTTCGGCAGCATCAGCGGTGAACAACTTGAAGCCCCGCTGAGTATCACGAACCCCGGGAATCACCAGCGCCTGGGACGCCAGGTTTCCGCCCCGCCCCAGCAGCCGCCGCAGCAGCGGCTGACGCTGACGGACATCGGTGAAACCAGCCGAGATCGACCCGACCGCGATCGACGCCTCGGGAGCACTCGGCGCCGCGGCAAGCAGCACATCAAGCTGATCCAGAGCGGTGGCGTTGTCGGCATCCATCAACAACCGCAAGTCGCCGGTAGCGGTGAGCATTCCGGCCCGGACGGCGGCTCCCTTGCCCTGGTTGTGATGCAGCCGGAGTATCCGCAGCTGTTCGAAAGAATCGCCGTAGGACGCGGCCACCTCGACGGTGTTGTCGGCCGAACCATCGTCGATGATGATCACCTCGGCCCGCAGCGGGGAGTCCATCAGATAAGCCGACATGTCGAGCAGAGTCGGACCGATCCGCTCCGCTTCGTTGTAGGCGGGCACGATCACCGACACCAGCGGCGCCGCGTCTTCGGGGTTGTCGAGCTGAGCCGCTACCGAGGCAATACCGACTGGTCGAGGCCCCACCCAGCGCGGGTTGGCCCGCACCAGGGCGAACACGGACCACAGCCAGACGCCGGCCACCATAAAGAACAACGGTGTCCAACCCATGGCGGTTGCGCCCATGTGGGCCAGTCCGGCCAGCCACACCAGGGCACCGGCCCGGATGCGCTGGATCGGCCCACTGGCTACCAACACGCCGAGGCTGATGGCCACGAGCGCCGAGTCATAGAACATCGCATGGGGTGACATCAGCAGCAGCGCCGGGGCGGCCACCGCCATTCGATCGGCAAGGCGGAGGTCGGCCCGGCGCCACCAAATCCACGACACCGTGACCACCACGACCCCAGCGATGAGCCAACCGAGCACGGCCCACAGGCCACCGCCGAGAGCCTCGGCAAACCCGGGAGCCGAAACGCTGTTGTGGGCGTTGACCTGAGCATCGACTTCGGCAAAGGGAATCACCTGGCGCCACCACGGCAGCAGCCAGCCAGGGCCGGCCCACGTGGCGCCGATGGCCCAGAGACCGGTAACCGAGAGTCCGGCTCCGGCCACCACCTTCCAGCGACCCGACAGGAACAACAGACCGGCAAGGGGAAGGGCAAACTGTGGCTTGTAGGCCAGCAAGCCCAGCACCAGGCCGGCGGCAAAGTCGCGATCCTCATGCACCAGGCGCCACGTGCCCACGATCAACAGCAGGGTCAGCGCGGTGTTCTGGCCCGCCGTGACCGCTCGGAACAGCGGGAAGAAGCTGGCGACAGTGGCAACCGTCATCCACCATTTGCGCCCCAACCCCGGCAACATCGGCCGCGCCAGCAGGAGCGACCCGCCCACAAAAAGCGCCATCAGCAGCGTGTGCAGGGCGTAGGCGACCGGGTAGGAGAACGCAGCGAAGGGTGAATAGGCCAAAGCGACCGGAACCGGATAAGCGAAGTACAGGGTGCCCGGATCATCAGGGCCCCAAAGGTCGGCCTGAGCGGCGGTTTGGGTGTCGAGGTCGTACAGGTTGGCGGTGTCGCCATCGGCAACGATGCGGGCGGCCCCGTAGAAGGCCGGGAAGTCACCACCGAGTCGGCCGGAGGCGGTGCTGCCCTGTTGAGCCGATGCGAGGGTGATGAACATGGCCAGACCCAGCGAGAAGAGCACCACCTTGGCGATACGTTCAACCCGCGCCAAACCGGGCGAAGACTCATCGGATCCGGTTTGATCCGGCCGGTCTCCCACACGCCGACGAGGCGCGGAAATCTCAGTTGTCGGCTCCAGCGACATAGCTGAAATAACGACGGAACATCCACCCAACCTGAGCGGGAAAAGTTTGCACTTTTCGGGGTCTGACCCGGAAAAGTGCAAACTTCGCTTGGACGTTTTGGCTGGGGCTACTGGGCGGGCTGGATTTGAGCGGCGAGGAGTTCGGGGGTGCCGTTGGTGAAATCGAAGACGAGGGTGGTGGAGGCGCCGTCGCTTCGAGGCAGGGTGATCGAGGGGAGGCTGGCGAAACCGGGTGGGCCTTCGGAGCGGGTGATCGGGGCGTTGGCCAGCACCGACTCATCTACCTGATCGAGGGCCAACACGGCCAACAACGACTGGCCATCAACTTCAAGACCACCGCTGATCGGCCAGTTCTGAGCCGTGCGCCATCCACCGGGATCAACCAAGTTGATCGGATGCTGACGGGAGTTACCACCCGGCAGGCCCACGTAGAGGCCCTTCGACGACACGGCGATGGCGCTCTGGTTGGCGTCGAAGGTGAAGTTGCGCAGCGCCGCCGCAGCCTGGCGGATCGGATCGGCCACCTCGGCATCGGTGACCTGCACCGCCGGCACTACCCCGAGGAAGAGACCGTTTACCCAACCCTGGGTGCCGCCTGGTGTGAGCACCGGGAACCAGGGCGAACCCGACACGATGATCGGCTCGCCGAGAACCCGAACGCCGACCTGACCGGCATCGAGTTGCGCCACCACTTCGTTGCCCACACCTGGATCGGAGCGAACGTTGAGCGGTTCACCCCGCACAACCACCGCGGGGCGGCCAAGGATTTCGGCCCCGCCGGGGGTGGCGGCATCGCGGGTCCAGAGGATGCAGCCCTCCTCGGTGGAGAGTTCGAACCACTTGGCGAACTCGCCGCAGTCGTTACCGAGCCGCAGCTCAAGCTCCAGCGCCTCCGGCAGGGTGAAAACGGTTTCCCGCAACGATCGCAGGGCCCGGTCCTTCTGCTCCGTAGTCGACAGTTCGGCCCCGAAGGTGTCGGGGGCTCCAGCGTTGAAATTCACAATGGCCCGACCGCCCTCGATCCAGGCGCCATCAACGTACACACCGGCCCCCTGGGTGAAGGGCGAGAACAACCCCTGTTCCAACTCGGCGGCATCGGCCGGTTGCATCAAAGCATCGGCCAACGCGTACAGGCTGTCGTCGCCGGGGCTCACTCGGGTGCGGCTCACCACCCGGCCGGTGGCCTCACAACCCAGGAACACGGTGACCAGAGACTCACCGGGCTCAAGCACCCGGTCCTCGGTCGGTCGCGAACAACTCGGAGCATCGGGCTCATCAGAATCACCATCGCCACCGTCGGAGTCGCCCTCATCGCCGACGTCGTTCTTGTCGTCAACGGCATCGGTCGACAACAGATCGCCGTCCTCCACTCCATCGGAATCGGACGTGTCGTCCGAATCGGAAGCCTGATCGCCACCTTCGTTCAGCCCAGCCTCGGTGTCGGGGTCGGTATCGACATCGACCGATTCCTCACCGGCCGGGTCATTGTCGCCATCGCTGGGTACGAGCTCGCTGGCATCGCCACCATCGACCTCCGGGCTACCGGCAGTGCCAACCGGTGCGGACCGGTCGCCCAGGTTCAAGCCACCAAGCACCGCAACCACAACCAGCGCCATCGCAGCACTCGTTAGCGCTCCAAGGCCGAACCAGCGCCAGCGCGAAACCGGAGCCACTGCGGGCGCGGGAGTGAGACGGGCCTCGATCAGGCGGATGCCCTCAGGTCCCGGGTTCACATCGGTTGCCCGCCGAGACAGCGACGAACGGAGACGATCCTCGGCGCTCATGACGGATCCTCCAGCACTTCGCTGAGGCGAGCCAATCCCCTACTGGCATGGGTCTTCACCGAGCCGGCACTGATGCCCAGCGTCTCGGCGATCTCGGCCTCACTCAGATCCAGGTAGTACCGCAACAGCAGCACCTCGGACTGGCGCCGGGGCAGCGCCCGCACCGTCTTGATCACCTCATCGCTGAACACGCCAGCGAGGCCGTCGATCTCTGCCGCACCAACCACGCCCGGCCGATCCGGCTGGTGCTTGCGGCGCACCACCAGCTTGCGAATGTAGGAACGGGCCCCGTTCAGCACCGCACTGCGCAGGTAGGCCGGGGCCTTACCCCGAGGCGGCGGGTTGCGCAGCTCGAACATGCGCACAAACGCGTCCTGCACCACCTCTTCGGCCTGGGCCACGTCGTCGAGCAGCATCGACGCCATCCGCACCAGCGGCGTGTAGTGCTCCCGGTAGAGGCGGGTCAGATCGCCCCGGGTCACCGGCGCGTCGGCGACCGCATCTACGGCCACAACGGCCTCGACCTGCTTGGCGCCCGCGGCGCCTCCCAGATCGAGCATGTTGACTTGTGGTGTTGAGGCGAGGGAGCCCCGCCGGAGTCTGGCCACGCCGGCAGTCCTGAAGGTCGACGGCTGAGCGGATATCAGGCTCACCATGTGGCGACCTGCGTTACATAGCCAATCATGATCAGGCCAGCAATTAAAGCCAGCACCACCAGCGTCCAGACTGCGACGGCGAAGGCCGAGACTGGAGTCGCTGGCGGTGTGGGGTCCCCGGGATGGAGGGGAATTGCTACCCCGGAGGCCTTTCTGCTGGGTGATGACGAACCGAACCGTGCCTGCGTACGGCCCAGGGCGAGGGCCCGGAGTGGTTCGCGGTGAAAAGTGCGGCTCATCACTAGTGGAGACGCATCACGTCCGGTTTGGGTTGACCGAACTCAAGAAAATCTCTCGAACTTCTCTGGTGCCCCGGAAGGCCTGGCCAGGCTTAGTAGCCGAGGCGCTCCACCAGATCGGCGTGGCGCTGCCAATCCTTCGATACCGCCACGTGCAGTTCAAGAAAAGCCCCCTCGGGCAGCTCCTCGCGCACCGCAGTGCCCACATCTTTGAGCACCCGGCCACCCTTGCCGATGACCATGCCCTTCTGGGAGTCCCGCTCCACCAGAATCTCGCACCGAATCCGGGGCCACTCATACTCGGTCACCCGGGTGGCGATGGAGTGGGGCAACTCCTGATCCATGCGGGCCAGCAGCTGCTCGCGAACCAGCTCGGCGATCCAGAACTGCTCCGGAGCGTCCGACACCGAATCGGTGGCGTACCAGGCCGGGCCGGGCGGCAGCTTCGACATCAGATGTTCAACCAGCTCCGGCACCCCCTCGCCCGACTTGGCCGAAACCGGGAAATACTCAGCGAAATCGAACTCGAGAGCGGTGGCCAGCCGCTCGATGATCTGGTCGGGCTTGGCCCGATCGGTCTTGTTGACCACCAGGATGGTTTCGGGTGGCAACCGTTTAGCGATCCAACGATCGCCGGGGCCGATCTTGGCGTGGGCCTCCACCAGCATGCATACGAGGTCGACCCCGCTCAGCGTCTCCTGGGCGGTGGCGTTCGTGCGCTCCCCGAGCGCGGTGCGAGGCCGATGCAGGCCGGGGGTATCGACAAACACCAGTTGACCGTCGGGCCGGTTAAGGATGCCGCGGATCTGGTGTCGGGTGGTCTGGGGCTTATCGGACACGATCGATACCTTGTAGCCGACAGCCCGATTGATCAGCGTCGACTTGCCCACGTTCGGGCGACCAACCACGGTGACAAAGCCGCTGCGGAACTCCGGCTCGGATGGGTCATCGGATCCGGCCTGCTCGCTGCGACCACCTGGATTGGAAGCGCTGGCCTGGTCGGCTGCGTCACCTTGAACGGGTGCACCAGCTTCGTCGGGTACACCGGTTTCGCCCTCTGACTCTCCACCGCTCACTTGGGGCGGGCCGATGAGGAGTCTTCAAGCGGCGATGGTGACGGGGTCGACCCAGCAGTGGCGCCTTGGGGACCGTCGACATCGATCGAGCCAGAACCGGCCTCGCCGTTGGTGGTCGAGGTGGTTGAGGTGGTTGAGGTCTCAGCCGCAACAGAGTCAGCATCAGAAGAGTCTGCGGTGGCAGCGCCAGCCTGAGCAGATCGCTGCCGGCTCGGCGCCATCACTCGGACCCGCTCGATTCGGCGACCCTTCACCTGATCGGCGAAGAGGCGAACCCCCTCCACCTCCACGCTCTCACCCTTGGCCGGAACGTGACCCAGCTGGGCAAACAACAGGCCGCCGATCGTGTCCCAATCACCCTCGGGCAGCTCAACACCCAACACCTCGCTCGCCTCGTCGAGAGGCATCTTGGCGCTGAGGCTCAACGCCCCATCAGCGAGCGGCTCCACCATCTTTTCGTCGTTGTCGAACTCATCCTCGATCTCGCCGACCAGTTCCTCGATCAGATCCTCCAGGGTGACCAGGCCAGCGGTGCCGCCGTATTCATCAACCACCACAGCCAGATGGTTCTTGGTCTGGCGCATCTCCCCCAACAGCTCGGCCACCCGCTTGGTCTCTGGCACAAAGAACGGCACCCGCTGGAAGTTCACCACCGGCTCGTCGCGCTTGTCGTCGAGAGTGGCCCGCATCAGATCCTTCACGTGAACGATGCCGACAACATCGTCGATACCCTCGCCCACCACCGGAAACCGACTGAAGCCGTTCATCAGCGACACTTCGGTTGCCGCGTCCACCCGGAAATCGGCCTCCACGGTCGCCATGTCGGTTCGGGGCACCATCACCTCACGAACGACGGTGTCGCCAAACTCGATCGAAGCGGTGAGAAGCCGGCGCTCCTCGGTGTCGATCACCTCGGCTTCCTCGGCCACACCAAGCAGGGCCACCAGCTCTTCTTCCGAGAGAGTCGGGCCGAGCGTTCCTTTGCGACCGGGAAGCACGGCACGAGCAATCGTGAGCAACACCGAACTCAGCCACCGCAGCGGCGGGAAACTACTGATGGCCGATACCAGCGCGGCCAATCGCAATACGGTGCGATCGATATCGCGAAGGGCCCAGCTGCGCGGCAGCGCATAGGTGATGAGGTAGATCACTACCACCATCATCGGCAACGCCAGCACCACCCAGCGGCCGCCGAAGCGCGACTGCACCACGGCACCAACCACAGCGGCGGCGCCTACGTGACAGGCCAGGATCAACAACAGCAGCTCGTTGATCACCAGCTCGCGACGCTCCATGATGCGAGCGAGTGTTTCCGAACCCGGTTGGCCCTCGGCTCGCAGCGCCCGGGCGCGGGCCCGGCTCAGGAAGGTGAGACCGGCTTCAGCGGCGGTCAACACCAGGGCCACAACCACGAGGATCAGAACAAAGATCAGGCCCAGGATCTCGCGAGTCATGACCGTACCCCTGGCGCCGGGCGGGCAGGGGTGGCCGGGGCCCAGTCGGTCGAGGCGTTCGGGTCGTGCAGCGCAACCAGAAGCTCCCGCTCGCGGGACTGCATATGGGCGCGCTCGGCCGGCTCCAGATGATCGAGCCCCATCACGTGCAGGACCCCATGGACGACCAACAAGGCGAGTTCATCATCGAGGCTGCGGTCGGCCGCCCTGGCATTGGCCTGAGCCATTTCCACACAAATAACAATGTCACCTAGCAGCACCGGTGGCATTTGGGCATCTTCCATTTCACCGTTTGGCGCCCGGGAGAAGGCCCCGTCGGCCGGTCCCGCTTCCGCCGCCAGGGATGATGATGTGGTCGGGGCAAGACGCAACGTGGTCGATTCGTCGATGGCGCCGAAGGTGTCGACGGCATCGATCGGAAACGACAACACGTCGGTCGGACCCTCCACGTGCATGTGGGTGCGATTCAACTCGGCCATCGAGGCCGCATCAACAAACGACAGGTCGAGGCGCCCATGGGAAACTCCGCAGGCCACAAACGCAGCCTGTGCCAATCGAGCCCAACGTTGGGGATCAACAACCTTGACGGTGGCGGCGTCGGTCGCACCATCGACTGCGCTTTCGGCAGCACTGTCGATTGTGTCGTCGCCCACCGCAACAACTACCTCCACCATTCCCGCCGCGCTGGCAGGAGCCGGAGGAGGCAGGTCGTTCACCGACGCCCGCCCCGCGATCGATTACCCGGACCGCTCCCGGGTCTTTTCTTGGACCGATTCTGCTCGGCCGACTCGAAGGCAGCCTCATAGGCGTTCACGATGTCTTGCACGATGCGATGCCGAACAACATCGCGTGAAGTCAGCTGCACAAAGCCGACACCCTCGATCCCACCAAGAATCTGTTCGAGACCGTTCAGGCCGCTGCGACCATTCGGCATGTCGACCTGGGTGATATCGCCGGTGACCACAGCCTTGGAGCCAAAGCCAATTCGGGTGAGGAACATCTTCATCTGGGCCGGCGTTGTGTTCTGGGCCTCGTCGAGAATGATGAAGGAGTTGTTGAGAGTACGACCGCGCATAAAGGCCAGCGGAGCGACTTCGACCACGCCCCGGTCGAGCAAACGCTGAGTGCCATCGGGGCCAACCAGGTCGTACAGCGCGTCGTAGAGCGGGCGCAGGTACGGGTCGACTTTGGCCATGAGGTCACCGGGCAGGAAGCCCAGGCTCTCCCCGGCCTCAACTGCCGGGCGGGTAAGCAAAATGCGCTCGGTCTCTTTGGACTTGAGTGACTGCACCGCCAGCGCCACCGCCAGCCAACTCTTTCCGGTGCCGGCAGGGCCCACGCCAAAGGTCACGATGTTTTCGCGGATGGCGTCGACGTAGCGCTTCTGGCCACTCGACTTCGGCCGCACCGGCTTGCCCTGCACCGACCGCAATACTTCGTCGGTGAGCACCTCGCTCGGCCGTTCGTCGAGCTTGACCATCTCTATCGCTCGCCGGACACCGGCAGAGTCCAGCCGCTGACCCTGCTCGACCAGCACCACCAGTTCTTCGAAGATCCGAGCGACCCGCTCAGCCTCCACACCCTCGGTGGCGATCTCGTTGCCGCGAACCACGATGGTGACGTCGGTGAAGGCGTCTTCGACCAGGCGGAGGAATTCATCGCGCTCGCCCAGGAGGCCAACCATCAGGTGATTTCCGGGAATGCGAACGCGGGCAGTAGTGGATGTCATGAGTTCCCCAGAGTGTAGGTGCATCGGCGACCCTCTGGGCAGCGGATTTCGTTGACAGCCAAGCGAGAGCACTGGCAAGCAGGATCTCAATGCTCGACTCTCTACCCTTGGCATGTGGCCGAAACACGCAAGTTCATCCCTCCGGGAGAGCCGATTCAGGCCACGGAGGCCAGGTCCATCCCTCCGGGAAAGCCGATTCAGGCCACGGAGGCCCGGTTCATCCCTCCGGGAAAGCCGATTCAGGCCACGGAGGCCAGGTCCATC
>CALAML010000248.1 GCA_937925845.1 uncultured Acidimicrobiales bacterium
ACCAGTTCGGCCGTCGAGTCGGTGCTGCCGTCGTCGGCGACAATCAGCTCCCAGGGCACGGCAAGCGAGCTGATATGGGTGGCGATGGCCCCGATGGTGGGCAGGATTCTCCATTCTTCGTTGTAGGCCGGGATCACAACCGAAAGGCGAGGGCGTTCAGTGATCGGGGTGGTGGCCCACCGCCGGTAGTAGGCGAGGCTGGAGTCGTTGGCGGCGAGATCAGTCATGAATGCGACCTTTCTGGGCTGGCTGTTGAACAGTTGGAGCGATCGGAATGGTCGGAACGAGACGGTACGTCCGACTCCGGTGGAGCTGGATCATTCGACTTCCATAGCTTCGTCTTCGAGCCCTTCGACTTTGAGCGCTTTGACTTCGAGCCCATGCTGAGGAAGTGGCTGACGGTGACCGCAGCCAACAGAATGGTCATGGCCACGACTTGAGCTGATACCAGCGAGTCGATGCTGCTTCGGCCGAAGAGCAGTAGGACGGTTTGAAGGAGCGCGCCGCCGACCAATACCCACGCCGGCTGTTGACGGCCCATCGAAAGGTGATGGCTCACGATCAGGTTGGCCATGGCGAAGAGGGCGGTTGCGAACGCGTACCAGGCCAACGGGGTGGAGACATCGGCGTACTCGGGCCCGAACACCCCACCCAATACGGTCCCTCCGAGAAGGGCTGCGCCAGCAACAAAGCCGACGCCCATGATGGCCACGACGCCCAGCCCGGCGTAGAGGAGGCCGTTGGTGTCCTCGCCGCGCTCCTCCCGCTGGGCCGCGGCCGGAAAGAGGGTGGTGGCCACCGACCACGAGAGAAAGAAGACGGCTCGACCGACCAGGGCGATGGCGGCATAGACGCCTGCGGTTTCGGGTTCGAGGAACCGCTTTGCGATCAGTACGTCGCCGTTGTTAATCACGATCTGACCGAAGAGGAGCACCGCGACCGGTCCGGCGTAGCGAGCCAGGGCAGTTCTGGCCGCTCCGGTCATTGGCAGAGCCGTCGGCTTGCCCGTCAGGATTCGAACGTGGAGCCACACGGCAAGGAACGATGCGGTAAGCCCGATCGTGGCCCCCTCGACCCCGAGACCCATGGCGACCAGCGAGACACCGATACCGACCCGAACCAGCATCTCGACCACAAACGTCGCCGCCAGCGGGCCAAAGGCCAACTCGCCTTGCAGTACCCCGCGGCCTACCGCCTGGATCAGGTAGAAGGGCATGCCGATTCCAAGGATGACGAACGGCCACGCCGACGCCGAGTTAAACAGCTCGCTCCAGAAGCTGGACCCAAGGGCCAGCACTGCCGCGACCAGTACCCCTACGATCAGCGCTCGTCGCTCCAACCACTGGGCCAGTGATGCCGTGCCCTCGGCGTTGTCGGCGACCGCATTGACGCCCGCGAACCTGGCCGCCATCAGCTGGAGGCTGACGGCAATGGCGGTGACCAGCAGCATCAGCGTAACGATCAGATTTGCATCGGCGAATTCGGCTGGTGTCAACCAGCGGCCCAGCACCACGTTGAGGAGATAGTTGCCGCCGTTGGCGACGATCATGGCCCCGGCGAGAACCGCCCCTCCGGTGGCCAGTGCCTTGCCTTCCGCAGCTGTGGTGGCTTCCGGGTCTGGCTTGGTCGGCAGGGTTGCCGCCATCTTCAACGGTCCCGGATCAGGGCGCCGAGGTGCATCAAGTGCCAGTCGATTACTTCCGCCATGGGGATGCCGGTCGCGGCGAGGTAGTTGCGCTCGCCGTGTTCGGCCATGAGTCCCGGGTCGTCAAGCAGTTTCGCCAGTGCATCGGCGAGGCTGATGGCGTCGCCAGGTTCGAAGTACTGGCCGACAAAACCTTCTTCTTCGATGACCTCCACAAAGTCGCCGATGGCTGGCAGCACTGCACTTCGGCCATAGGAACCCGCCTGGTGGAGCACACCTGAGCTTCCGGTCGTGGAGGTGTAGGGGAAGGCGGTCACCGTGGAGTCCAGGAACAGTCCCGGCACGTCCTCCTCATCGACGTATCCGGTGAACACCACGTTCTCGAGGTCGGCGCAGTCGGCCTCAACCCCGGCCAGGTAGCCCTTCGAGTTGGGGCTGTCGGTGCCGGCGATCACCAGTTCAAGGTCGTCGTAGCCACGCTCAACGAGGTGGCGAAACGCCTCCACCAGCACGTCGACGGTCTTGTAGGTGCCCCACTTGCCGAAGGCAAGTATCTTGCGCGGGCCATCCTCGGGTGGTTCGAAGCTCGGCGCCGGGATCTCTTCGAAGCTCCCGTGGGGTGCGAGGATCACGTTGTCGGCGCCGTAGCTGTCCCGGAGAAACTCGACATACCGGGGGATGGTGAGGGCGACATAGTCGGCTCGGAGGATGGCTCGGGTGAGTACTCGGCCCGCGGTGCTCATCAGCAATGCCATCGCCTTTGAGCCGGCAAACCCTGCGTCCTGCATGTCGACGTTGTCGGCCAGGTTGTGGAGGATGACGGCGGTCGGAACCCCCGCAGCCCGAAGCATTGCTGGGATCAACAACCCGGTTCCGCCCGGGAGGCGCTGGTCACCGAAGGTTGCGAACTGGAGGTTGATCAGCACCGCGTCGACCTCGGCCGTCTTAACGGCGCGCAGGATGCGGATCGGGTTCGTGAGGTCGTTGAATCGCCATGACACGATCGGCTCGACCTTCTCGGCGCCCGCGGTGTCGAGTTCTGTCGGGGCTCCGGCGTCGGTCTCATCGGCCAGGAGAACCACCGACGACACGTCAGGGTTGGCTGCCAGGTGGGTCACCAAGTGGAAACCAAACTCGTTCAGACTGTTGCGCCCCGGCGGAAACGCGGTGATAACGCCGACCCGACGCACCTCGGTCCAGCTACTGTCTACAGATTCGTTCGTCGACATGACGCCTCTCCTTCGCCCCATGCATCGGTATGAACCAGCACGCGCTTAAACCGAACTTCCGAAGGCATCGGCTCGATAGCTGAGCTACTGCGGTGTGTCCGTTGGATTGCGGCTTGCTGTGCAGCCGCAGGTCAGACCGACGTGGGCTGAGGGATCCCGGGCTGGGCCTGAACCTCCGCGGCAACGGTGAGGCTGGCCTGGGTGAAGGTCTCACCATCGCTGGTCAGAGTGAGGGTTCCGCTGAGTGCCTGGGCGATGCGTCGACACAGCCCTAAGCCCAACCCCATGCCCTGTCGGGCTCGAGCCGCGCTGTCGTCCAGCATCGAGAAGTCGCCGAGGAGATCTTCGATGCGGTCGGGATCGATTCCCGGCCCGGAGTCGCGGACGGTGATGAGTAGCCCAATACGGTCGGGCTGGAGTTCGACGCGCACCGCCCCCGGTGATGCGTGCCTGGTCACGTTGTGCAGGAGTTCGTCAACGATTTGGTTGACCCGGACATCATCGATGGCGAGAGTTCTACCCTCGAGGTGGCATTCGGTCGAGAGCAGCTGGCCATGGTGCAGGAGTTTCATCTGCCACTGCTCACGGATGGATTCGGTGATCTCTTCAGCCTGTATGTTCCGCAGGCTCGGCTGAAGTGTCCCGCTTTCGAGCTCCACCAGGTCGAGAAGTCGGGCGAGGAGCTGGTTGAGCCGCTCGGCCGATTCCTGAGCAGTCCGCAGGTAGGCCTTCGACTGCTCGTGGTCGGTCTGGGGTAGGAGCAGCTCGATCATGCCGAGGACGCCGTTCAGCGGCGTCCGCATCTCGTGGCTAAGGGTGGCCAGAAAGCGTTCCCTCGCCGACGATGCGAGGCGAAGCTCCTCGAGTGTGGCCTCGAGGTCGGCGGTGCGCTCCTCGACTCGGGCATCGAGGGATTGGTTTGCCAGCCAGAGCTCCCGCATGCCCCGATCGGCGATCTCTTCGGCGTCGCGTCTTGCTCGGCGCTCGCGTTCTAGCCGACGTTCAAGCCGCGCCACGAGCCGTGCCGGGTCCGGCGTCGGGTCGGTTGCGTTGTCTTGATCGTCGGCTGCGGGCACGTGTCAGCTGGGGGTGGAGGCCATCTTGGTGGCCCGAACGTCGAATACGGTGACGGGCTCGCCGAGCCCGCTGACGGTTGTGATCTCCACCTCTTCACCGAAACGATCCCCGGCTCCAAGGATCAAACCCTCGGCCAGAACACCCAACCGTCGCTCCGACCGATAGGTGATTCGGAGGACACCGTTGGGTCGGTCTTCAAACTCGAAGGTGGGCGGCTTGGCGTCCGGGTGAAGCTTCAGGACCTCCGGATGGATGATGTCGTTGACCCGCCGGAGAAAGTCGTGGGTGCCGTTGGCCTCGTCCACGAGCTCCGGATACCGCTCGGCCAGGTGGGGGAAGGCGTGGCGACCCAACACTCGGACGAGCTCATTTGGTTCGTGGCCCGTCATCGGACAGGCGGCCGCGACGAGGGCCATCAGATGCTCGTCGTCGTAGCTGCCGAGGGAGGTGTAGTGGCCGTCGAGTTCGGCCGCCTCGAGCAGGTCGTCCCAAACGTCCTCGCTATAGAGGGTGACAACCGCTTCTTCAACCGCGTTGAAGATCACTCCCTTCATGCCAGCTCCGCTTCGGTGTGGTTGGGGGACAGTTCCTGCTGCATGGTGTGAAACCTTTCGGTCGCCAGGTCGATTTGGTCGACAAGATCGGGGAGGAGCTGAGTCAGTGAGTCGAGTGTTTGCGGGGCCGACTCGAAGGTGGCGCAGTGGCTCGACAACTCCGCTGCGCCCAGCATGAGGGCGGTGGACTTGAGGCTGTGGGCCGCTCGGCGGGCTCGGGAGAAGTCGCCAGTGCTTACGCCGATTTCAAGGTCTTCACGCCATCGGGGCAGCTCGGCGAGAAAGGTGCCTAGCACTGCCTTCACGATGTCGACGTCGCCGAGTTCGTCGAGCAGCGCGTCGATCCCGTCGGTGTTCGAACTCTCGGCTGGGATTGTGCGTGGGTCGGTGGGTGCCCATCGCTCGATCATCCGGGCCAAGTCCGATAGCGAGACCGGCTTGGCCAGGTAGTCGTCCATGCCGGCCTCTAGACACGTGTCGCGGTCGCCGGCCATGGCACTGGCGGTGGTGGCGATGATCGGCACCCGTTGGTTGGGCTCGGCGGCGCGGCGAATACGTTGGGTCGCCTCGAGGCCATCCATATGAGGCATGTGCCAATCCATCAGGATCAGATCGAAGGCGGCACGGGTGAGTAGCTCCAGCGCTGCGGCGCCGCTGTCGACGGCCGTCGGATGGTGGCCGAGCCGTTCGAGTTGGCTCGTGGCAAGCATCCGGTTGACCTCGGTGTCGTCAACCACCAGCACTTCAAGGCCGCGGGCCGCGCTGGCCTCCGGTATGCCGAGCACCGACTGTCGATCCGAGCGTCGGCGGCCCTCGGGAAGAGGGATGTCGGCCTCGAAGCGGGTCCCAGCTGCCCCCGTGTCGAAGCGCAGCTGTCCGGTCATCAGCTCTACGAGCCGCTTGGTGATGACCAGCCCGAGTCCGGTGCCCTTTGAAGCGTCGCTTTGACGGGCCTGTCGGTAGGGCTCAAAGAGTGTTGGCCAGGCTGCTTCTGGAATGCCGGGGCCGGTGTCGCTCACCGAGACTCGAAGCTCACCGTCTCGGTAGCGGGCCGCCAACTCAACGCTTCCCTGGTTGGTGTACTTCACTGCGTTTGAGACGAGGTTGACGAGAATCTGTCGGAGGCGAAACTCGTCACCAATGAGTACCAGCGGCACCGAGGGGTCGATACTCACCCTGAAGGCGAGGAACTTCTCCCGAGCAGCCTCTCCGTGGGCGGCGCCGACGGCATCGAGCACCGAACCGGGTGAGAACGGCTCGGAAGCGAGTTCGAGATGGTTGGCGCTGATCTTTGAGTAGTCCAGAAGTTCATCCAACATCAGCCGCAGGGCCTGGGCTTCGCGGTCTACCGAGCGAAGCTGACGTTGTACCTCGCCGTCGAGGCTGTCGTTGTTGAGAATGACCTCGGTCAGCCCGAGGATGGCGTGTAACGGACCCCGCATCTCATGGCTGAGATCGGCAATGAACTGGGCCTGTTGGGCGAGCGCCTGTTCTGGCTCGGTGCTGGTTGAACGCGGCTGCTCGTGCGCTTCTTTCTCGTCGCGGTTTTCGATCATGGAGCAGTCCTTGGAACGTCGACCTCGTTTCCCTTCGGTGCTAGCGCGGCTGAGATGAGCACTGAGCGGTCAAACCGGGCTCGCTCCATTCACTTTTGGCGGTAGGTCTGCCGATTGGCATAGGTGTCGACCAGCGCGCCAGAAGTCGAGTCATTGGTCGACGACTCGGCGTCACCTCCCCCAGAAACGTCGCGCCGGCGGCCGGCGGACCAGAGCCGACGCGGCTTCCCCGATGTCCCCCGCAGACTGTGGTGGGCGTTGGCCATTGTGGTGTTGTTTCACGGTGGCCTTCTCCTCTCAGGCACATTTCGTGGAACCTACGACGCGTTCGTTCACATCTTCCTCGGCGATCACTACAACCGAGACTGGTTCTCGACATGGGATCAGCGTTGGTACACCGGCTTCACCACGGTCTCCTATCCTCCGGGCACCCACATGTCGATCGCGGCGGTGGCCAAGCTCACCGGAAGCCTGCAAATGGCCTTTGTGGTGGTGCAGCTGAGTTCGCTGTTGCTGCTGACCGTCGGCGTTTTTCGCTTCAGCCGCCTGTGGGTCGATGACGAGGCCGCCGCCAACGCTGCGCTGTTGGCGGTGGTGTCGACGTCGATAGCCGAGACGGTGCACTTGTTTGGACAACTGCCCA
This sequence comes from uncultured Acidimicrobiales bacterium, assembly GCA_937925845.1. Classification (GTDB taxonomy): domain Bacteria; phylum Actinomycetota; class Acidimicrobiia; order Acidimicrobiales; family CALAML01; genus CALAML01. The sequence continues at coordinate 6,705 of CALAML010000248.1, forward strand.
CCACCTTTGCTCTCGGCTTTCTTCTGAACGCGCTGCCGTCGATTCAGCGGTGGGTGTTTGGCGGTCGCGCCGTGGATCTGGTGATCGGCACGGTTGTTTTGGCGGCCTGCACTGCGGGCCACCATGTCACCACGCTGTTTGGTTCGGTGTTCTTCCTTGGCCCGGTGATCGTCACCGGGCTCATCGAGCAGTCCCGGCGGGAGAGACCAGATGAACCCTCCCTCGGTAGTCCTCAGATATCGCGTCGCACTATGGGTTCGTTGGTGGCCCGGCGCCTGCGGCGGGTGTGGCCGTCGGTAATCCGGATCGCCATACTCGGCCCGTGTGTCGTGGGTGCCCTGGTGCTGGTGGTGTTGCCGTATTGGATCTGGAGCGGATCCGACCCGATCAACCAGATCCCGATCCCGCATGGCAGCCGCGAGAACTTCCTCGCCGATCTCAACGTTGGCTTGATCTTCTTCTTTCTGCCTTGGGGTCTGCTGTTGCTTCTGCTTCCGTACTGTTTGGCCCGGGCCGCGTTGGATCGAAAGTGGCCTCTCGCCGCTTCGATCTTCCTGCTGTTTGTGCTTGGAACCGGTGGCACCACCCCGATCCCGAGGATGCTACTCGGGGGTGCGTTCGAGATTCTGACCCTCGACCGTTTCACCTTCTGGGCCACGATCCAGATTCTTCCACTGGCCGGCCTCTTCGTGAAGAGCCTGGAGGCCGGCTCTCTGGCTCTGTGGTTGCGCCAGACCGGTGGCTGGTTGCTTCATCGCAGCGTCTTCTCCGGCTTTGTGGCCGCCACGCTGGTGCTGTGCCTCTTCACCTCAACGCTGTCGCAGTTCCGGCCGTTCCAGCCCGACCCGATCGACCCGGATCCGATCGTCGCCTTCCTCGACAAAGATCAGCATGAGCGTTGGCGGTTTCTCACGCTGGGGTTCGGGGATCAAATGGCCTGGCTGTCGGCTCAGACCACGGCCACTCAGGTCGATGGCAACTACCACTCGGTGCGGCGCCTCCCTGAGCTCACGTCGACTTCGGTCGAGCGCCTGGAGGGAGCCAAGTATCGGGGGGTCTCGGGTCTCGGGTCACTCCAGCAGTTCCTCGAGGTGCCGGAGAAGTACCACCTGAAGTTTGTTTTCTCCAACGATTCCTTCTACGACCCGCTGCTTCATTTCCTCGGGTGGCAGGAGGTTGGTCCACTCGAAAACGGCGTCGTTGTGTGGGAAAAGAACGACATCGCGCCGTTGCCTGCGGTGCTGCCAGTACGGGAGGTGCCGGTGTGGCAGCGGTTGATGTGGGGGCTGATCCCTCCGGCCGCGATCATGGCCGCCGTGGGCGTGCTTGGTTGGTCTCTCCTGGGTCGGCCTGGCCTGCGGGCCGGTCGGGTTGGGGCCGATACTGCAGTGTTGGTGGGCCCGTTGGCTGTTGTGGATCGATGGTTGCGGCGCCGGATCGGTGATGGGCGGTCGACCGAAGGCGTAGGGGTTGCTGGCCCGCCACGTGCCGGTCCGGGGTTCCAGCTAGCAGCGATACGAAAGCGGCTCGGCCGCACAGTGAGCGGGCGGGGCCGAGCGCTGCGGCTGGGAGGCCTCGCCATGGTTGTGGCGCTGATACCGGTAGGTGCCTGGCTGCGCTCGCCATCGCAAGCCCAGCCACCGGATGTGGTGGCTTCCTACTATGAACATCTCGACTTCCGTCGCTGGCGCGCTGCCTACGACTTGCTCGATCCCCAGACCCGGCCCGATTTTGAGCTGTGGCGGCTGCAGCTCTCGGTGGAGGGTGGTCTGCTCGCGAGCTACGCCAAACTGGACTCGCTTGACGCTCGGGTCGCTTTTCCGGATTCCGGCGCGTCCGTCGCCGCCAACGAGCGGGTAGTGGAGGTCGACCTGCGCTATCTCACCGCGCTCAACTGGTATCCAGTGCAGCGCCAGCACGTGATCGTGAGCCGGGGCGGCGACTGGTTCCTGCAGCCGGATGAGACCGACCTTACGGTGCCGCCGGAACAGCTGGTGCGACGAACGTCGGTCGATTACCTGGTTCAGGGTCGCCGCCGGGTGACATCGCTGACCAGCGAGCTCACCGACATTCAGGATCGGCCTCGCCTGCTGGTGCGAGGTGCTCGCTTGGTGGAGAGCGGCGGTTTGCCGGTGGTGGTTGGTGAGGTGCGTAACATCGACGTCGACCCGGCCGACCTCACCATCACTGCCGTGCTGCGTGATGCCGAGGGCAATCAGCTGGCCCGCTACAACGCCACTGATCATCTCAAACGAACCCTGAACCCTCGCGAGTCGACCCCGTTTCGAATCGACTTTGAGGAGGTCGCGGCCGGGACCGACGTGGCGTTCGACCCGCTCGATTTCAGCCCGATCAGCCTCGATGATGAGATTGCGTCGGTCGAGGTCTATGCCAAGGCCGTGGTAACGCCGAAGTCGCTCTACCGTGGCCTGCAGGTCAATAGGCTCGAGTTCACCGAAACGACCGCCAACGGCTGGGCGCTCGCCGGAGAGATCCGAAACGATGGCTTGGTTGAAGCGGTCGTGCCGATGGTGTTGGTCAGCTTTCTCGACGATGCCGGCGACGTTCGTTGGGTGGAGCGGTTCTTCCTCGAAACGGCGCTGCGTTCCCAGCGCAGCCGGGACTTTGAGGTACTGATCCCGCCGCCTGAGGTGAGCGAGGCTGCCGGCGTCGAGCTCTCGGTGTTTGCCAACGGAACCGACCCGGAAGCGACCTCGCCCGAGCGCTTGTCTTACCTGATCGACGCGCCAGATGGGGCAAACTTTGCCTCGGTTCGGGTTGATGTGGTCACGATGCTTCCGCCCGGGTCTGAGTCATGACGCCGTCGACGAAGATGAGGCGGTCACGGCTTCGGGTGGTTGCGGCTGGCATCTGCATCGGCCTGTGGGGGCTAGCTGCGATCATCGTCGTGGGTCGTCGCGGCGATGCCAAGCCGGTGCTGGTGGCGGTCGAACAAACGCTGACGATCGAGGCTCCTGAAGTAGTGGCGGCGGGTGCCGGCTTTCCGGTTGTGGTGAACGGGGCGACCGGTCCTGTTGAGCTGACCATTGATGATGGGTACGGCCCGCGGCGGATGGTGGCTGATGTGTCGGTGGATGGGGTGGCCGACTTCGTTGTGGAACCGGCCGAGGTGGCCGGCGGTGGCTTGGTGGTCCTGCAGGCCACGGCGCCGGATGGTTGGGGTCAAGCCACGGTTGAGGCAATACCGGGCGAAGCTGTCGATGCCATAGACGTGTACCTCGGGCCGAGGACTGTGGTTGCCGATGGTGTGGACTTCTCCATGGCGGTTGCCGTGCCCACCGACGCGGCGGGAAATCCGGTGGTTACCGGCACGCCGGTCGAGTTTCTTGCCACGAACTCCGAACGGGGCCCCTCCACCCTGGCCGCAGCGACCCAGGGTCTGCTTGCCTATGTTGATGTGGTGTCGGGAACCGTGGCCGGGCCGACCACGGTTGGGGCCCGGGTGGCTGATGCCCAGGGACCGGAGCGGTCGTTCCTCGAAGTCGCGGGTGAGCCCAGCGGTATTGAAGTCTCGGTAAATGGACCGGTCCCGGTTGCCGATGGGGCATCGCTGGTAGAGGTGCGCACCGGCACTTTGGTGGATGAGTTCGCCAATATCGTCCCCGATGGCACCTTCGCGTACCTCGACGCTGACGGTGCTACCGGTCGTCGACGGATCAACGGCTCGTCGATCGACGGCATTGTGACGTTTGTGGTCGAGGCACCCGATCGTCCCGGCGTGGCAACCTTCACTGCTGTTGTCGGCGATGCCAGCAGCGAGCCGCTGGAGATCGACTTCCCGGCTGCGGTTGTTGAGTTGCCGGTGGTCATTCAGCCCGATGGTGATGCGGTGAGAGTGGTCGTCTCTCGGGTGACTGCCACCGACGGTGCGTATGTTCCAGATGGCACGATCGCCGAAGTGATGGTCGGCGTTGAGACCTATCGAGTGGAGTTGGAGCTCGGACGCGGCGAGCTGAGCGTCGATCCAACATCGGATCCGATTTCGGTGACGGTGCTTGGACAATCGGCCACGTCCTTGCGAGATCTTCGATGAGTGGGCAACTCCTGGAGCGGCGCCGGAAAAAGCGCAACCTAAGGGTCGCGCTCGGAGGCGTGCTTATGGTCGCGGCGACGGTTGTCGTGCTTGGCACGTCGCAGTTGATGGCGTCGCTGACTTCCTCGGCGGAGACCGCCGACGTTTTCACCGAGGCCGCCGAGCTTCCGCCGGACCTGATCGACTCGGTGGTTTGGGGGCCCGATCCCGTCGACCTTCCCCGGTCGATGGAGCCGTTGACCCGTCTGGATGTCACCGCCTCGTGGCTGCGGGCTTGGGAGCAGCTACGGATTGTTGCCGAGACCGGTGATACGTCCGCAGTTGAGGTGTATTTCTCCTCTTCGGCCCGCGAGGCGATTCTGTCTCGCGCCAACAGTTGGGATGGCCGCCCCGTTCGTCAGCTAGGCCACAAACTGGCCCTCACGTTCTACTCCGAGGACGGGCAGGTTATCGGCCTACGGTCGACGGATACCCGACTTGAACGAAGCATCGAGGTTGGGGACCAAACCCTGGTTGTGGAGTCCAAGGAGAGCTATGAGGCGGTGCTGGTGCTGGAGGACGGGAACTGGCGGGTGCACCACTGGGTACGGAGATCGTTTGCCGAAGGCGGCGTGGTCGGCCGCTGACGCTACTTTGTGGCGAACGGCCTGAGGACGTCGTTGATGTAGGCGGCTGGAAGTTCGTGGGCCAGGGCCCCGCTGATGACCCGCTCAAGGTAGCCGGTGCGGGGTGCGCCAGGGTCGGTGATCGGGTCGCGGTAGACCACTGCGGCAACCGGATCGGCTTGGTCGGTGTGGGCCGCCCCGATCGTCTCCCGCAGATACCGCCCTGCGGCGACCCCTTCGAAGCCATCGAGGGCATCCAGGTGTTTCTGGGTGACGTCCCAGAGCAGGCCCCAAACCACATCGTTGGGGTCGCCCGTGTGTTCGATGGTGGCAAAACCCCGCTGGTTGATCAGGAAGCGGTGGCCGTCGAGCGATGCCGGAGCGATCACCGTGGCTCCCGGGCAGCGGTTCGCCATCTGTGGCGCCGACAAGTTGGAGCCATACGCGAAATACGGCTTGGGGGGTGCCGGGTCAGAGGTCACTCTTGAAGCTTGCCATGATCTGTCGTCGGCCAACGTCTCTCGAAGTATGACTTTTGCCGCTGCTAGGGCCACCCATTGTACTGTTTTGTAGCGGGAGCAGCACTGAAAGTGACTTCACCTTCCATTCATTTGGTTCTGTTGTAGTAGACAGCTTTTCAGAGGTTTCGAACTGGTCTGAAGCCTTTGCGGTTCAAACTGCATCCAGTGCAGTTCAGACTGCGGTTCAAGTGATGTACGAAACCGTGTCAGTCGGTGAGGTCCAAGACGATGTCGGTCGGTGCGAGTTGGCGCCGACAATTGGCGGCACGTCATCGCACCGGCATGGTCGCGTTCTGTGATTTAAAGAGTGGCGGTCCTGTGTTCCTGCGTTGTTCTCTCCCATCCGTTCCCCGCAGCGGCGTGCGCTCCTCAGTGCATGTCGCCACAACGGCAGCACGCCTAGCCACCACCGCGGTGGTTGCCTTCTTAGCTCTGGTCGCCCT
>CALAML010000249.1 GCA_937925845.1 uncultured Acidimicrobiales bacterium
CCGTTGATGAATTCGGCGAGCTATCAGTGTCCCTCCCAAGGACGCAGAACCGCCACAACTCGGTGTTATGGCGCTTTCGAGGACGCCGGGAGGGGCGCTGAGAGCCGGCGAATTCGTGACATGACTTTGCTGACAGGACACTAGCACTGCACTGGGTAAGTTCGCTTGCTTGTGAATCCCGGCTCCATCGGGGACGCTGGTAGGGCATGTACTGCCCGCTCCCCCGCATTGTGGCGGGCCCCCGATGAGCCGCCGTGTCGCCATGTCGACCGGCGTGGCCGATGCCGGCGTGGCCTCCCTGGCCACGTTCCTGGGTGGGCTCTACGCCGCGGCAACCCTCACCGGCGCCGAACTCGGCGTGTATGGACTGTTCTTCAGCGGCTTCATTCTGGCCGGTGTGGTGCCGGCCCAGCTGATCTTCACGCCGATCGAGGTTCGTCTTAACACCGAGTACGAGACGGTGCAGATGAAAGCGCTGCCCCGCTCGTCACTGCTAGGTGGAATCCCATCTCTGCTCGCCTCGGCCGCTGTAGTGGCCTTTGTGGTGCTGGTCGCTGGCGGCGACCGCGGCCTGCTGGTGGCGGTGGGTCTGACCACCCTGGCGGCCTCCACCCTCTCGCCAATCCAGGACCACGTTCGCCGCGTGCTCCACCAGGCAGGCCGATCCCCATGGGCCCTGGCCACCTCGATCTGTCAGTTTGTAGCCATCCTTACCGCCATCGTGGCCATGAACCTTCTGGGTGTCGACGCCCACTGGATCCCGATGGGCTCGCTGGCACTGGCCAACACCGTTTCGCTCGCCGTCGGTCTCGGCCTGGCCCGCCGGGCTGCAACTGCGGACCATCTCCCCGAACTCCGACTTCGCGAATCGACCCGGGTCGGCAGCTGGCTGATGTACGCCACGCTGGCCCAGGCCGGCTCCCTCTTTGTTGCCCTCCTGGTGATCCAGCGGGTTTCCGGGTCGGCCGAAGTCGGCTTCTACGAGGCATCGCGCCAGATCAGCCAGCCGGTCTGGGTGCTCGGCACCGGTCTGATGGCGGTGATGCGTCCGCCAGTAATGCGGGCCGCCGAAAGCCGAGTGGCAAGCCTGGGCGCACAAACCAAACGCCAATTCTTCCTACTGCTGGCCGGTGCCGCCACCTTCTGGATCCTCGTGGCCGGCCTCAACTGGACCATCAACCCGGTGCGATTCGTACTCGACCAGATCCGACCGGAAATCGTGGAGAAGGCCTTCGCCGTGTCGGGCCTGATCGCCGGTATCACCCTCGGCGCCGCACTCTGGTCGATGACACTGATCATCGCCGCAGAACTCACCGCCGGCGACCGCGAACGAGGGGTGTTCAGAGCCCACCTCTACGGCTCGGTGGTGATGGTGGCCTTTGTTGCGGCACTCAGCCCCAGCGTGGGGGCCTGGTCGCTGCCGATCGGCGTGGTAGCCCAGTCGATCGTGGCCGCTGTCGTCTACCGAACCGAAGTACGAGAGCTCTACCACACCGACTCCACCGAAATCCTTGCTCCGAGCGGCCGCGTAACCCGCCGCTCACTGAACCACCCGGCGGTGATCGCCCACAACCGTGAACTCGAAGCCAAACGAGCCGAGCGGTCGGCCCGCAAAACCCGGCTTCACGTGGTTCCCGACCCCGATGATCAGGATCGACTGACCGGCTCCTAAGAGTTTCCTCGGAATCTTCCAGCCCGCTGACAGCCGGTAATGCGGACGAGTTGGCGAATACCGTTTATTCTTGGATGCAGTCCTCACAACCACTCGCCAGCGCACTCGCGTAGTGAGCACGGCTGGCGTTACCTTCCCCCGAAGAACCGAGTTCCCACCTATGCCTCTGACATGCATTAGCTGGTGCCGTCCCGGTGACGACACCTGCGTCGGCCATGAGCCGCAGCATGCGTAAAGGTTCTTCGGCCCGACTCTCGGTCGGCGTTCTCGACGCCGGGATCGCCTCGTTGGCGACCCTGCTGGTGGGCGCGTACGCCATCTTCTTCTTCGCCGACGACCGCATCGGCCTGCAGACCTACAGCCTGGCCTTCAACGGATTCATCCTGGCCGGAGTGATACCGGCCTTCCTGGTCTACAACCCGATCGAGATCAAGCTCCTCACCCAACGGTGGACAGAACAGCTTGGCGCCCTGCCAAGAACCGTCCTCCTCGGCGCGATTCCTTCATTCGGCGCCTCGGTACTCGCAGCGCTCAGCCTGCTGGTGTTCGCCAACGACGCACCCTCGTCCACCCTCGGCGCCCTCGCCGTCACCATGACCGTCGCGTCAACGCTGTCGCCGATCCAGGACCACGTCCGCCGGGTGATGCACGGTGCCGGGAAATCCCAGTGGGCCTTCGCCACCTCCTGTGTCCAGCTGGGCGTGGTAGTCGCAGCCCTGGCTCTCTTCACCGTCACCGACTTCAACCGGGCCTGGGCACCCTTTGGAGCCCTCGCCACCGCCAACGCCGTGTCGTTGACCGTGGCCACGCTGCTGACCCGTCGGGTGGCCGAACCGCCCCAGCACGTCGAACTTGGAGCCAGCCAGGTGGCCCGCGCCGGAGGATGGGTACTGGCGGCCAACCTGTCCGAGCGGCTCGGTCTGTACCTGGCCCTGGTGATCGTGGCCAACATCGCCGGAAACGAACCCGGCGCCAACTACGAACCGGCTCGCCAGCTGGCCAACGCCCTCTACGTGCTCGGCAACGGGCTCATCCCGGTACTGCGAGAGCCGGTGGTTCAGGCCGCAGTGGCCCGCAACGCCGCCGCGGCCCGCAAGCCGATCGTCACCTATGTAGGCATGATCGGCGCCGCCGCGGTGGGCTGGGGGCTGGTTGCCGGCATCGAATGGCCCTTCAACCCACTGCCCAAGATGCGAATGTTCTCGCTGGCGTACGAACAGAACGGCATGGTCCTGCTGATGATTCTCTGGACCGCGATGTGGACCATCTCGCTCATGTTCGCCAACGAACTGATGGGCGGCCGGCGCGAACTTTCACTGGCAAAAACCAACATGACGGCCACCGCCTTGAGCATCGCCACCGCCATCGTGCTGGCCCGCCCCCTCGGCGCCCTGGCCATCCCCACCGCTCTCTGCGTGCAGTTCTTTACCGTGAACCTGCTCTACGCTCTCGAGCGCCGCGACCTCTACCGCTCAGGCCCTATCGGGGTGCGGGAACCAACCGAAGCGACGGTCTAGACCGAACCGCTCGTTGCCGGTTCCGAACGGAGCCGAACGGAGGTTAACCGCCCCGTTTCCGGACGGAAGCGCTTGCGCCTACTTACGCTTGGCCGAGCTCGTTGAGGCGGACCCGGTGGGCCTCACGCCAGGCTGACTTCTCCCGGTCGGTCACCATCTCCACGATGGCGGCCATGGCCTTCACCTTGTCTACGGGCGACAAGTGGGAGCGCAGCACCGCACCGCTGTAGCCGCCGAAGATGCGAACCTGTGGCGGGATGGCCAGCGACGGCGCCCCACCCTGGAAGCGTCGAGCCTCCGAACCCTGCAGCTGTGAAGAGTTGGTGGGATGGAAGCGGCGTAGGAACAGCGGATCCTCAACCTTGGCGAAGCGACCCATCAGCGCCAGCTCGGCCAGCACCGCCTTGTCGCTGCCGTAGTACTTGCCGATCGGCGGGATGCGCTGCACCAAGTCGAGACGGGTGAGGCCGAACACCGGCACACACCAGATCTCATTGAGCAGGAAGTTCCGGAACCGAAGCCGATCGTCGTCGATGGCCCCGTCGATGCCTTCATCGATCGAGACGTCGACCACGGTCGAATGCTGATCGATCACCTTGGCGTTGGTGTAGGCCAAAGCCACCCGGGGATCCTCCACCAGACGCTGGAGGCACAGCTCAACCCACTTGGGCTCGTGCACGTCGTCGTGAGCGGCCCACTTGAAGTAGGGCCCGGTCGCCACCTCCCGCACCCGGTCCCAGTTGCCGGTGGCACCCAGGTTCTCGGCGTTGCGGTGGTAGGTAACCCGGGAGTCGGCGGCCACGAAGGCCCGGCTGATCTCCTCGGTGGCATCGGTGGAACAGTTGTCGCTGATGTGGATGCTCAGGTTCTCATGGGTCTGGTCAAGCAGCGACTGTACCGACTCTGCCAGGTACTCCTCGCCGTTGTAGACCGGCAGGCCAATCGAAACATGATCATCGCCGCCGGTGGCCGCAGAGAATGCGCTCTTCGATGTCATCGGCTCAGGCCACCGACGACGTATCGCCGTAGGCTGCGGAGTCGTAGGAGTCATCGACATCACTGTCGACATGCTCCTCGGCCGGAAGCGACGCTGCAGGCTGGCGAGGGACAAAGATCTCCACCGCCCGCTCATAGGTTTCCAACAGCACCTCGCCGAAGCTCTTCTCGGGAAGAGCCGGGGTGCGCAACACCGGCGGCGGATCCTCAAGGAAGCCATCCACCGCGGCGGCCAACCGGTTGACCGTGCCTGACGGCCCTTTGGCATCGACCAGGGTGATGTGAGCGTTGGGAACCTGGCTGGCGTTCACCACAACCCCACCACGGTTCAGACACACCACCGGCGTGCCGAGGGCCAACGCCTCGCTCATGATCAAGCCACCCTCTTCGTGCACCGCCGGATGGATCAGGGCGCCGGCCCGGGCGAGATGGGCATGCAGCTCGCTGCGATCAACCCGGCCGGGGAAGATCACTCGATCGCTCAACCCGAGCTCCGCGGCCCGGGCTTCGATGCGCTGCTTCTCCGGACCATCGCCATAGATGAAGAGCCGGGTGTTGGCGTTCGACACCTTGGCCAGCGTCTCCACCGCCAGGAGGCAACCCTTCCATGGCAACAGGCGACCGGCAAAGATCAGATCCTGCGAACGCTCGGTTTCACCGGCCGACAGCAGCACCGAGCTGGAGATGCCGTTGCTGTAGATCTCCACGTTGCAGTCGTCGGGGATACGGTCGGCGGTCTCGGCGTTCTGAGCCAGCACGATGGTGGCGTTCTTCCATGCCTCACGCACCGACGGGCGATGACCAAAGGCGTGGCGGGTAGCGGTGCGGAAGAAGTATCCCACCGCGCCCCGAAGACCCAGCGCCGGCAACAGGCCAGGCGGACAGGTAACGCCGCCACCAACCGGACCAAGCACGACCGGCTTATCAAGCACCGTCAGCGCACAGCGGGTCCAGTACGAGGCAATCGTGGCGTGATGGGCAAGATCAAAGTCATGCTCGCGGTCGAGCTCGAGCACCTTGGCC
>CALAML010000250.1 GCA_937925845.1 uncultured Acidimicrobiales bacterium
TCGCCGACGTCTGGCTCGGCCTCGAAGTTGGCACCGACATCGCGCTGGCCAACGCCATCGGCCGCGAGATCATCCATGCGGGCCTGGCCAACGAAGACTTCATCGCCCACTCCACCCAGGGCTACGAAGAGTACAAGGTCGCGGTCGAGCCCTACACGCTCGACCACGCCTCAGCCATCACCGGCATTCCCGGCGAAGCCATCCGCGAGCTGGCCCATGACTTCGCCACTGCGGAGAAGGCCCAGATTCTGTGGACCCTCGGTATCACCGAGCACCACAACGCGGTCGACAACGTGTTCAGCCTCTGCAACCTGGCCCTGCTCACCGGCCACATCGGTCGCTGGGGCTCCGGACTGGTGCCCCTCCGAGGCCAAAACAACGTGCAGGGCGGCGGCGACATGGGCGCACTGCCCAACAAGTTCCCCGGCTTCCAGAGCGTGGACAACCCCGAAGACCGGGCCAAGTTCGAAGCGATGTGGGGCCAGGAACTCAACCCCGAGCCCGGCCTGCACCTCACCCTCATGTTCGAAGCGATGGAACGGGGCGAGCTCAAGGCGGTCTACGCCATCGGCGAAAACCCGGCCGACTCAGAAGCCGACATCCACCACGCCCGCAAGCTCCTCGAAGGGCTCGACTGCCTGATCGTGCAGGACATCTTCCTCACCCGCACCGCGGAGATGGCCGACGTGGTGTTCCCGGCGTCGATCGCCTGGGCCGAGTCCAACGGCACCGTCACCTCCAGCGAACGCCGGGTGCAGCGCTGCCGGGCTGCGGTTACCCCGCCCGGTGAAGCCCGCGACGACATCGCCATCCTGATCGACCTGGCCGCGACCATGGACCGCCAACTCGGCCCGAGGGACCCCGAAGAGATCTGGGACGAGCTGCGCTCGCTGTCACCGCTGCATGCCGGCATGAGCTGGGATCGGATCGAAGCCGAGGGGGGCCTTCAGTGGCCCTGCCCCAGCGACGACCACCCGGGCAGCCCCTTCCTGCACGGCTGGCTCTGGGCCGACGACCTCGAAGGTCGCGATCCGGCACCGTTCACCGTGGTCGAACACGCCGGCCCCAAAGAGGAACTCACCGAAGAGTTCCCATGGCGGCTCACCACCGGTCGGGCCCTCGACTCCTACAACACCGGCGTGCAGTCCGGCGGCTTCGACTCCCCCATCCGCTACGGCGATGCGCTCGACGTCAACCCCGACGACGCCGCCGATCTCAATATCAGCGAAGGCGAGACCGTTCTGGTTTCGTCCCCAAGAGGCTCAGTGGAGATGCCGATTCGCATCCAGCCCGACATCCCTCGAGGACTCACCTTCACCACCTTCCACTTCCCCGAACTGGTTGACACCAACGTGCTGACCAACGACGCCTGGGACCCCAAATCGGGCACCGCCGAATTCAAAGCGGCCTCAATTCGCATCGACAAGCTGGCCAACGGTGGCAACGGCAACGGCAACGGGGCCACCCACGCCGAGCACACCAATGAGGAGTCGCGTGTCTGATCTCTTTATCAGCGAAGAGGCGGCCACCGCCGAGGAGGTCGCCGCCGTCGACGCGGTGATCCCCGAGGCCGACTCCGTGCTGATCATCGAAAGCGAACGACTGGTGCGGGGCGGACAGGCCCGACGCAACGAGCGTCGCCACCTACTCCTACCCGCACTGCACGCCCTGCAACACGAGATCGGTTGGATCAGCCCCGGCGGCAGCAACCACATCGCCTACCGGCTCCAGGTGCCCCCGGCCGAAGTGTTTGGCGTGGCCAGCTTCTACGAGCTGTTCCGCACCGACGATCCCGGCCACACCCAATCGGTAACCCACATCTGTGTCGACCCGGCCTGTCGTATCGCCGGCGCCACCGCCCTGGCCGAAGCCACCGAAGCCGCTGGCGGCAAGGTGCACGCCAGCCCGTGCCTCGGCCAATGCGAACGGGCGCCGGCGGTGTTTATCCAGGGCCGTGGCGAACCCGACGCGGTGCCCGCCGACACCGAACACCCGAGCGCGCCGATTCATCAGGACCCAGACGACCTTCAGCTGCTCACCCGCATCGGCCGCTACGACCCCACCAGCCTCGACGACTACCGCGGCATCGGCGGCTACGCCATGCTGGCCAAGGCCATCGAGATGGGACCCGACGCCGTGATTGCGGCCGTCACCGACTCAGGCCTTTCGGGCCGAGGCGGTGCCGCCTTCCCCACCGGCATCAAGTGGCGCGGGGTGGCCGACCAGACCGGTCGACCCAAACACGTCATCGCCAACTGCGATGAATCGGAGCCCGGCACCTTCAAAGACCGAATCCTGATGGAACACGACCCCTTTGCGGTAGTCGAAGCCCTCACCATCGCCGGACTCACCACCGGTGCAGAGAACGGCTGGCTCTATATCCGCGGTGAATATCCGCTGGCCACCGAACGCATCAACGGCGCCATCGACGCAGCCCGCGCCGCCGGACTCCTCGGCGACGACGTGGCCGGCAGCGGCAAACGCTTCGACATCGACGTGCGCCGCGGCGCCGGCGCCTACATCTGCGGTGAGGAAACCGCCCTGTTTGCCTCGATCGAGGGCTACCGGGGCGAGCCTCGCAACAAGCCGCCGTTCCCCACCACCCACGGACTGTTCAGCGAGCCGACGGCGATCAACAACCCCGAAACGCTCATCAACGTGCTGCCGATCCTCGAACACGGCGCCGACGCCTACCGGGGCAAAGGCACCGACCGCTCCCCCGGTACCAAGCTCTACTGTCTGTCCGGAAACGTGGCCCAGCCCGGGCTGTATGAGTTCGCCTTCGGCACCACCCTCGGCGAAGCTCTGGCCGACGCCGGCGGGGTGACCGGCAACCTCCACGCCATCCTGATGGGCGGCGCGGCCGGATCGTTTGTGGGCCCCGATGCCATGGACCTGCCGCTCACCCTCGAAGACACCCGTGAAGCCGGCACTACCCTCGGCTCGGGCGTGATCATGGTCTTCAACGACACCGTCGACATGACCGACGTGGTGGTGCGAATCACCGAGTTCTTCCGCAACGAATCCTGCGGCCAGTGCGTGCCGTGCCGGGTGGGCACCGTCCGCCAGCACGAGGTGATGGTCGAACTCTCCGAAAAAGGCACCCTCGCCGCTGAGCGATCCCAACTCATCGACGACATGGCCCTGGCCATGGGCGACGCCTCCATCTGCGGCCTCGGCCACACCGCTTCGGGCGCGGTCCAGTCCGCCATCAACCTCGGCCTCATCGGAGGATCGTCATGACCGCACCCGCATCCACCAACGGCGGGGCACCCCAGCCCAGCGAGACCGCAGTAACCATCAGCGTCGACGGGTCCGACGTGTCGGTACCCGAAGGCGGCACCATCCTCGACGCCTGCAAGGCGGCCGGCATCGACACCCCCACCATCTGCTACGCCGACAACCTCACCCCGGTGAACGTGTGCCGGGTTTGTGTGGTGGAAGTTGAAGGCAACCGCACCCTCGTGCCCTCGTGTTCCCGACCGGCCGAAGAGGGCATGGTGGTGAGCACCGACTCCGACCGCGTGCGCCACAGCCGCAAGATGGTGCTCGAGTTCCTCGGCAGCGACGTCGACCTCTCTGAAGCCGACGAGATCACCCAGTGGGGCGAGCACTACGGCGCCGACCCCAGCCGCTACGTGACCGAGGCCGACTCGTCCATCGCCGCCCGCGCCCCGCAGGAAGTCAAGGTTCAGGACAACCTCTACATCCGTGACTACGACAAATGTGTGCTGTGTTACAAGTGCGTCGAAGCCTGTGGCGACGACGCCCAACACACCTTCGCCATCGCCGTCGCCGGGCGCGGTAGCGATGCCACCATCTCCACCGAATTCGACGTCACCCTCCCCGACTCGGCATGTGTCTACTGCGGCAACTGTGTAGCGGTCTGTCCCACCAACGCGCTCCAGTTCAAGAGCGAATTCGACCTCCGGGCCGCCGGTGACTGGCGCCCCGAAGACCAGACCGTCACCACCACCATCTGTTCCTACTGCGGCGTGGGCTGCAACCTCGAACTGCACGTGCAGGACAACGAGATCGTCAAGTGCACCTCACCCGATGACCACTCGGTCACCATGGGCAACCTGTGCATCAAAGGCCGCTTCGGCTACCAGTACGTCAACAGCCGCAAGTAGCAACCGCAGAAGCTGACCCGGGCTCATCGCTGGGCACTACTTCTGCATTACGAGGGTCTTGCCCACCTTGTCCCATGGCGTTTGGTGTCGATCGTCGGAGAACAACATGGCCAGGCCGATCAAGGCGACGATGTAGAAGGGGATGCTGGCCAGCTGAGCCTCAATCGTGTCTTGCGGATTGAGGATCACCTGCAGGATCACGGCAATACCCTGGATCACGATGTAGGGCACCATCCGCATCAACGCGTCTTTGGGTTCGAGCGCGGATCCGTCCTCGCGGGTGACCGTCAGCGAAAGGGCCTTCTTGCCGAAGGTGCCTCCCATCCGCGAGTTCATGAACACCTCGTAGCCGGTGATGACCGCGATCGAGATGGTTCCGAGAACGATGACCAGAACCGGGTTGGGGGTCACGTCCAGATCACGACCGTCGTTGGCGGCGTCGATGGCCTCGGTGAAGGTCGAAACGGCCACCGGGAGGCTGATGATAAAGCCGATGATGCCCCAGATGATGCCGTCGATCACCCGGGCAGCGATACGGGAGATAGGTTCACCCAAGCGGCTCGGCTGGTTGGAAGCCCCGCCGCTGAACCCACCCGGGGCAAACACCTCGCCCTGGGCCGGAGCGGCCTGGGGCTCACCGACCCACTGAGCGCCGTCCCAGTAGCGGTTGGTGCCCGGTGGATACCCCGGTGCTGGGTACCACCCCGCTGGTGTCTGCTCCGACATCGCTACCCCCTTCGTTCCCTGTTCGCTGTGCCCTGTGCCCTGTTCCCTGTTTCCCTGGCTGCATTCGTACTACACGACACGGCAAAGGAGCCGAAAGCGGCCTGCCCCCGAAACTACCGGGCTCCCAGCAGCTGCGCCGGGACGGTTGAACGACGTCCAAGTTCTGTCACGAGCAAGTGAATGATTCTCCGGCGAAGCGGGTTTGAGGCCCCGTGGACAGACGCACCCTCCTACTCGGATCCTTCCCGGCTGCGGTACTTGCAGGCTGTGGCGTGTCCTCGGCTACTCAACCACAAGCCGACAACAACGAAGCGGCCCAACCCGCATCGGATGCCGCCCCGCCCGACGAGCCCATCACCGTTCCCATGACCCTGTATCTGGTGCAGGACCGCGCTGATGCTTCGGGATCGGTGTTGTCGTCGCAGCGGACCGAAGCCGGGTTGGCAACCATCGCCGAGGACATGGGCGAGGTCTGGTCCCAGGCCAACGTTGTTTTTGATCCCGTGAACGTCGAGACCATCGAAGTACCGACCGATGTGCTTGAAGCGATCGCCCTCGGCCTCGACACCAGCGCCTTCTTCGACCAGATCGGCGTGAGCTTCGACGTGCCCAACGCGGCCGCGGTGAACGGCTTCTACGTCCGGACCGCCGGAGGAGTGAACGGCTTTGCCCCGACCGGTTCCCGAGTGTTCTTTGTGATCGACGAACCGAGTGTTCACGACGAGCGGGTGTCGAGCCATGAGGTTGGCCATATCTTTGGCCTCCACCATCAGCTGGAAGATCCGGGCACGCTGATGTTCTCCGGCACCAACGGCACCATGCTCACCGAAGAAGAAGTTGTTGTCGCCCGCTACACCGCCCAAGGAGTCCTCGATGGCGCCCGGTAACCGAATCCCCAAGCTCGCCGCGGCGGCCGCGGCCATTGCGTTGACGGCCGCGGCATGTGGATCTGATGCCGAGACGGCCCAGCCAAGCAATGCAGAGACCGATACCGCCCAGACCGATACTTCCGAGGCGGATGCCCCGAACCCGAGCCCGCTGGCCGAGCCGGTGTCGATCCTGAACGACGGCACCACCGCACTCGAAGGTCATACTCCCCGCGGCTTTGCCGGAAGTGGCGTTGGACTGTTCGCCGGCGACAACCTCAACACAAACTTTCCCAACGGTGAGGGCATCCAGATCCTGCTGCACTTTGCCCTCCCCGACGGCACCGGCACCCCGAGCCGGGCCATACTTCGCTCCGACGTGATGAGCACCCAGGGCGATGTGTTCGAGGCCCTCGGCCCGCTACGAGCGGCACGGGTGGAATACGAGGCCTTCTCCCGTGAGCTCTTCAACATCGAACCGGTCAGCGACTTTGTCACCTGCGATCGGCCGTCGGACACGTCGCTTACCTGCGATGTCAGCGACGCCGCCGCGGCCGCCATCGATGCAGGACGGTCATCGGTTCAGATCCAGCTGACCCTCGAAGAAGTTTCCGACAGCGACGGCGAAAAGGACCTGGTGCTGTTCAACAACGGCGACTCAAACCTCAACGAACCAGGCCTGTTCACCCTCGAGCTGAGCTAAACCACCGGTTTACGTGGCGAACACGGCCTCGTCGTTTTCGAAGGCCTTGAACTCCAGGGCATTTCCGGCCGGATCCAGGAAAAACATGGTGTGCTGGGCGCCGACCTCGCCGGCAAAGCGTTCATGGGGCTCGATCACAAAGTCGACTCCCGCCTCCTGTAACCGCTCGGCCAACGCCCGCCAGGTGGCGACATCGAGCAACACGCCGAAGTGAGGCACCGGCACCGCATCGCCATCGACCGGGTTGTGGCCCGATACCCCCGCAGCACGGTCACCCTCGACCCGGTGAATCACCAACTGATGGCCGTAAAGATCGAAGTCGACCCAATCGGTATCGGAGCGCCCTTCGGGACACCCGAGCGTCTGGCCGTAGAAGGCGCGGCACGCGGCGAGGTCATCGACCGGGATGGCGAGGTGAAAGCGGGGGTGAGCCATGGCACCCATGATGACCCCACCACCGACCGGTCGCTACCTGCTGAAGGCCAACCGGTCGGAGTCACCTCAACGAAGTGCCCCCGGTCAACCCGAAAGCCGGGACCAGAGGTGGGCCTGGTCCCGGCTCGATCGAGCTCCAGCAACGCCGTCGGGAGCCGGCGCCGCTGGTCTGGTTCGGCTGATGGTGCCTAGGAGGCTCCTAGCCGTTGTCCATCTGGAGCTGGAGCCCCTTTACCGAATAGCCAATCCAATCGATCGGGCCGTTGGCACAGTCGGGCTTTGGACCAATGGTCCAGGTGAAAGTGTTGTCACCGGCCTTCACCTGGCTGGCATCGAGCGGCACCCGAAAGCTGGTCCAGTGATCGCTGGCGCAGTTGTCCCGCTCGTATTCGTAGGGATCAACCGGGAACGGGGCGCCCTCGTTCACACTCAGCAGGACCGACCCCCGCTTCGGCTGGTGGATCTGGCCGAAGAGCACCGGGTTGGCGCCGAGTTGGTCGACGTTGATGGTGACCGTCTCCGACTCGCCGACGGTGCGATCACCGTTGCGCTGGAGGTACACCACGTCATCGGCGTCGTGGGCCTGGTACTTGCCAACGACGGGACCATCAAAGCGAATGTTGTCCCAATGGAACGTGTAGGTGTCGGTGTTGCCGTCCTTGACCGGGTTGTAGGCATGGGTCTTAAACAGCACCAGACCCTGGTCGAACGGCAGGTCGCCGGGAACATCAACCGACCAGGTGTCGAAGCTGCCGTCCTCGGTTTCGATACCCCACACAATGCGTTCGCCCTCCAGTTCAACCCGCATGGTGCGGCGCTGGCGCCGATCGTCGAGGGCGGGATCGTTCGGATGGAGATCCCGCCACCAGGCAAAGTCATAGGTGGACCACTGGGTTTCGTTGGCCAGCCAGCCCTGGGGGGCCAGTTGATCGGCGCCGACCTTGATGGTGCGAACGTTGCGTCGGAAATCGAGCACGATCCGGTCATGGGGATAGGTCTCGCTGATCGGCGAGTCGATCGGCCCGGCGGCCACCTTGAGCTGATCCCGCGGGATGATCATCACCTCCCACCAACTCCGAGTGTCATGGGCGTCGTTGATGTTGACCTCAAACTCGAGCAGGCCGCCATCGGCGAAGTTGAACTCCTGCTTGGGCCAGAAGGCGCTGACCGAATACGGCCCGGCCTGACCCATCGACGACATCATGTGGTTCTTGCAGATGAAGAAGCTCTCGTCTCGCTGCGTCCCGTTCGAGTCCTGGCGGGTCGTCACGTCGTGCTGCGGCAGCGGCACCACCGCAGGATCGGGGCCGGCGCAGTTCTCCGCGTGATCGGCAAGAAACGATGGATACGGCTCGAAGTGATCCCCGGGATGGCTGCGATGGGTCACCGCGTAGTCGAAGTTGGAGGGCAGCAGGTCCTGCGAGGGTGCAGCCGGATCTCCGTCAAAGGTCTCCTCCAAAGCCCAGGGGCCGCCGGATGGCACCGGCGGGGCTGGGGTCGGAGCCGGGTTCGGAACCGGTGGAGTGGGAGACGGAGCTGGATCCGGCGCTGGAGCTGGCTGCTCAGTGGGCGACTCCTCCGCCGGATCGCCACCGGCAGCCACACCGACGGCGTCGACATAGATCGACGTCGGATCATCGCCGGCTCGTTCCTGCCACCAGAAACCGCTGATCCGGGTCGGCGCGCCAAGATCGCTCAGCGGAATCGAGAAGTTGCTCCACCGTCGGCCCGGAACCTCGATCTCCACCGCGGGGCCCGCGGCGAAGCCGCCATCCATCGCCACCACCCGCAACGAGACGCTGTCGTTTACTCCACCGTGAGCCGAAAAGACGAGCACGCCCTCGGTGGGCGGAGCCACCGGGATGTTGGTTCCCAGGGAAAGGGCGGAGAAGGGAACGAGGTCGGCACCGATCGACGCCTCACCCGCGGCTACCTCTTCGGAGGCGTCGACGCTCACTGCGGTTCCGCCCCACGACCAGTCGCTGAAGCCACTGCCGAAGCTGTCATCGAAGATGGTGATCTCGTCGACCTGGCCCGAAGCGACGGATCGCCCCGAAACCTCTGACAGAGCCAGCGAGCCCAGCAGCATGGCGATGGTTACGGCGACCGCGACAACGGCCGACGGCCGCCGTGATCGCCTCCGGGTGGCTCTTGCTGGGGGTGGGAGTGTTGGAGGTGGTGGGAGTTTTCGTGGTGGTGGTGTTGTCGCTGATGGTTTCATGCCCCGACGGTAAGGACGGCAATCTCGCCCTACTTGGCGCAAACCGGGCGCCAACCGGGCGACAGACGGTCGCCGTTGGAGCGGCCGGACTGGCCCGGCACCGGTGCCCCGGTGCCATACTTCACTATGCCTGCTCCGGGACAGGTGCTTGGGAAGTACACGATTGAAAGGGCGGTGGCCCGCGGGCGATCGGGGGCTGTTTACCGCGCCACCACGCCACTCGGCGACCCGGTTGCCATCAAGGTGCACGACCGCCCGGAAGCAGCGGCGACCGAAATCGAGTGTCTCGAGTCGACGGATCACCCGAGCCTCATCGAACTGGTCGAGAGCGGCCGATCGCCGGGTGAGGGGGCCTGGTTGGCGCTGCCGTGGGTTGAGGGGCAAACACTGGCCCACCTGCTCGACACCCAAGCCCCGCTGGAGCTGGATCGAACCCGGCGCATCACCTCCGAGGTGGCCGACGCACTTGATGCGCTTCACGATGCCGGCTTTGTCCATGGCGACCTGGCGCCGTCAAACATCCTGGTGGGCGACAACGACCAGGTGACCGTGATCGACCTGGCTACGGCGACGCGTCTCGGCGACAGCCGTCCCTCCCCCGACACGACCGTCGGGATCGAGCTGGAAACCACACCGCGTTTCGCCTCGCCCGAGGTGGCACGAGGTGAAACGCCCGGGCCGGCCAGCGATATCTACGCCCTGGCCCTCATCACCTACCAGGCACTGACCGGAGCGTCGCCGTTTGCCGAAGTGGCCACCCCCATCGCCATGCTGAGCCATCACGCCTCATCAGCTCCCGCTCCGGTCACCGAGCATCGACCCGATCTGCCGGGTGCGGTGGAGGACGCGCTGGCGATGGCGATGGCGAAGCAACCGTCGGACCGGCCGTCGTCGGCCTCGGAGTTTGCCCGACTGATCGGTCGAGATGGACCGGGACGGGTTGTCGATGCGGTCGACGGGGTCGATACGGCCGAGCGGGCTGATGAGCCCCGGCCTCGAAGCCGTCGGCCCAGCAGCCGAGCCGCCCGCCTGGCGATGTTGGCCGTCGTCGGTCTCGGAATGGCTGGCGTGGTTGCCCTTTTACTGTCGATCAACGAGAGCAGCCCGCAACCGCTGCTGCAGGGTCGAAAAGCCAGCGAGGTTGCCGCAGAGCTGAGCCGGCGGTCCGGGGACGCCGCGGGAACGGTGTGCAACCTCGCAGTCGGGTCCGGGTTTGAAGGATCGGCGGTTCCCGACCACTTCTTCATCGGCGACGAGACCAACACCACCGCGCTCGCGCCCGGGGCCGGGGTCGACGCCACCTCGGCACTACGAATCGGGGCAAACGGCGCCTTCGGCCTCTTTGGTGAGATCGTGCCCGTCGATCCCGACGAGGTCTTTGTGCTGTCGGCTTGGCTGCGGCTGCAGGGCCAACCCGATGTCGCGGCCATGTACGTGGACTATCTCGACGCGGAGTTTGCCGAGCTGACCATGGAGCGCGCCGCAGCCATCGAGGGCCCGCTGATGGGAACCGCCGAGGGAGACCGGCTGCTGATCGTCTCCGAGCCGCCGCCGGGCGCAGCCTTCGCCGTGCCAACCTTCTTCAAGGACGCATCCGGAGGTTCGCTGCTGGTCGACGAAGTGGTCTTTGGACCCCAAAGCGAGTGTCTGGCCGGGCTCGACTCATGACCCCGGCAACCCTTCGTCAGCTGCCCGACGGCGACGTGGTCCGGCTCGACACCCAACTGCTTCGGGTTGGGCGGGACCAGACGAACGACCTGTGCATCGATGCTCCGTCGATGTCACGAGCCCATGCCGAGATCGAGCGAACGCCACATGGATATGTGCTCCGAGACCGGACCAGCCGCAACGGCACCTTTCTGAACGGAGAGCGCATCAGCGAACACGACCATCCTCTTCGCGACGGTGACGAGGTGGTCTTTGCCAGCGCGGTCAGCTACCGGTTCATCGACCCGGCGGCCACTCCCCTTGCACCGGCGATCGGCCGCCTGATCGGGGTCTGGATCGACTCCGAAACCGGCGCGGTGTGGGTTGATGCCCAGCCGGTTGATCCACCGCTGTCGCGCCGACAACTCGCTCTTCTGGAGCTGCTCGATCAACGGGCAAACGAGATCGTCTCCCGCCAGGAGATCGTCGACTCGGTCTGGAGCGATGTCGCCGCCGAAGGGGTCACAGCTCAGGCCCTCGACTCGCTGGTGAAACGCCTTCGGGCCCGCCTCCGACCGCTGCAGCTACACGGAGAACTGCTTGAAGTCACGAGAGATCGCGGTATCCGTCTGCGCCGCAAGTAGCGCCGGGATCGCGGTTCCAGTTTTTCTCCGCCACCCATGACACATCTTCACCGACCTTGCCGTCACAGTGGATATGAACGCAACCACTCGCACAAGACGGGAAGCAGCGGTGGCGAAGACCCCAGACCAAACCAACGACGGCAAGGGCCACATCGAAGAAGGCCAGACCGACGAGGCCATCTTTCGGAGCCTCTATTCGAAGCTCTCGGCCTACGCCGCCGTGGTCGCTGATGCCGGGGTAGACGCCGACGACCTTCTCCAAGACGCCCTGGTGGCCACCCTGCGCAAGCAACCGTTGACCGCACTCGATCACCCTCAGGCCTACCTGCGGCGAGCCATTCTGAACGCGGCCATCGACCGTCAACGCAAGGCTGGCACCTTTCGTCGTTACGCCCCGCAGCTGATCGAGGCCAACCCCTCCGGCGAGCCGCACTACCCATCCGATCTCGCCGACCTCGACCATCTAGACCCACGGGATCGGGCGATCCTCTACCTGGTCCACGTGGAAGGCCGACCCTACGAAGAAGTCGCCGAACTCACCGGCGAAACACCGGGAAACGCCCGCCTTCGAGCCTCCCGGGCCCGCAAAGCTCTGCGGTCCGCACTCGAAGAAGAAGCACAGGCCACTGCCCAGAACGAAGTCAACACCACGACCAAGGAGGACCAGCGATGACCGAGCGCAACGACTCCAACCAGCAGGACCCCCAAGACCTGAGCCCGCAGGCCGAAGCCTCACTCACGGCCCGGCTCGAGAACCGAGCCGCCGCAGCTGAAGGCCGGGGCGCCGACGCAGTGTTTGCCGGCGCTCAGGCCCAACTCGATGCCGAAGCCAGCCCCGAGACCAGATCTGAGACCTCGGTGACCGCAAAGCTCGAAGAACAAGGGGCCACCAGCGTGTTCGCCGGAGCCCAGGCCCAACTCGACTCCGACG
>CALAML010000251.1 GCA_937925845.1 uncultured Acidimicrobiales bacterium
GCCAGGTTCACCGTGTCGCGTGAGGTGAGGGCATCGTCGAGGTTCATCTCGCCGATCAGGTTACGAAGGTTGGTCTGGGCCAACTTGATGATGGCCAACCGGAAGTCGGCCACGTTGTACATCAACCGGTGCGGGTCGGTCGGCTCGTAGTAGACGACGGCGTCGACGGCCACCGCCACGTTGTCCTTGGTGATGACCTCCTGTGGAGGTACGTCGGCGACCTGCTCACGCATGTCGACCAGGCGAAGCCGATGGATGATCGGCATGATGATCCGCAGACCCGGATCAACCGTCTCCTTGTACTTGCCGAGCTGCTCGACCAGCCCCTTCTGGTAGGGGCGGACGATGCGAACACCGGCGGCGATGTACACCATCAAGAAAATCGTGATGGCAAAGAATACAAACGCAATGGCGGCACCCATAAGGATGACCTTCCCTTTCTTGGTTGTTGTTTGATGGTTTGGTGTCGGCGACTAGTCGTCGACAGAGGCTGTAGACCAGACGGCGGCGTCTTCGGTGGTGGCGGCGAAGTGGGAGGTGGCCTCACCCCGAGGAGCGATCACCAGATGGGTGCCGGAGATTCCGACCACCTCGATGGCGGAGCCGGCGGGCACATATGCCTTTGCCGGCCAGGCCATCCACTCCTCACCGGCTACTCGAACCAGCGCAGGCTCAACCGTTGTTGCCGCCCCGATGGCAAACCCGGATTGGCCGACCAGCCGTTGTGCACCAACCGGTGTCGACGAGATGGTGCGATCCATTCGGCGGGCCAGCGGACGCAAGGCCAGGAACGATGCCACGGTGACCCCGAGAAAGACGGCCCAGCTACCCAAAGCAGCAACGCCAACAAAGGAGACAACGGCGGCGACGCCGGCACCGATGGCGAACGGCAGGAGGAAAAACGTGCCAGCCATGGCGATTTCGCCGGTGATCGCCCCCAGCGCCAAAACCAGCCACAGCCAACGCCAGAGTTCAGCAGAGTCCATTGGTGCACCCTTCCCGTTGAGGTCCCATCAGCAACTTGTTCACTTATTATGAGCAGATTTTCAGCACTTGTCTAGTACTTGTGTCTAAAAGTTGCATACATCAGGTGGATTGCCCAGTCGACAAGCTTGAGGCAGGTGCGTTACCGTTTTTCCAGTCCTGCCACCCGAATGCCGGAGAAGCAATGAACCGCACGTTTGACCCACGTCGTCCGTCCGCCCCAGTGAGCCCCCGAGAAAAGCGTTCAATCCGGGGTGGCCTGGTTCTGGCGGCAATGGCCACCCTCGCCGCGCTTTTTGCCGCTATCGCACCCCAGCCAAGCGCTGGCGCACTCAACGGTTGCGCCGTTCAGCGGATCACCAACCTCTCGCCCGGAGGCGACTCGTCGCTGTTTAACGACTCGGTCTATCCCTTCCGGGGCAAGCTCTTCTTCTCCGGCGACGACGACGGTGACATCGGCAACGAGCCCTACTTCTGGGATGGCAGCAAGGTTCGACTCCTCAAGAACGTGATGCCGTCACGCTTCTTCAGCTCGTTCCCCGACTTCCGGGCCAACACCGCCACCCGACTCTTCTTCACCGCTCGCGGTTCCAACCGGACCGGCACCGAGCTCTGGGTCACCAACGGCACCACCGGCGGCACCCGGCTGGTCAAGGACCTCACCCCCGGATCCGGCAGCACCTTCTTCTCTGAGTTCACCGTGGCCGGCAACCGAATCTTCTTCACCGCCCGCGACCACATCGGCGACGCCCTGTTTGTCTCCGACGGCACCCGCGTCGGCACCCGGGTGGTGAGGCGCTTCGTGAGCGGCACCCGCCCCCGCCAGCTGGTTGGGTTCAAGAACCGGGTGTACTTCCCGTTCCGTGACTCGGTGGCTGGTGAAGAGCTCTGGGTTTCCGGTGGCACCGCCGCTTCGACCCGCCGCTTTGTGGACCTGTTCCCCGGCACCTCCAGCAGCTCACCGACGATCGCCCGAGCCCACAAGGGCCTGCTCTACTTCAGCGGCCGCCGCAGCTTCAACGATGGAACCGCCGACCTCTGGGTCACCGACGGCACGATCGCCGGCACCCGCGGCGTGAAGGACCTGCGTCCGGGAACCATCGGGGTTGGCCGCATCGAGAGCTCCGTAGTGGTAGGCGGAAACCTTCACCTGTGGATCAACGATGGCAACGCGGTGGATCTTTGGGTGAGCAACGGCACCAAGCGCGGCACCCGCATGGTGGGCAACCTGAACATCGACAGCATCAACTTCAGCACCCCCGACCAGTACCAACCCCGCACCGCAGCAGCTCAGGGTTGGGTCTTCTACCAGGACACCCGAGCCCGGACCGGCCGTGAATGGTGGGCCTGGAAGAACGGCCAGCGCAAGCTCGTCACCGGCATCGCCCCCGGCGTTGGCGACAGCTCGGCCCGTTGGGCGCCGATCGTGGCCTACAAGGGCTCGGTCTACATGGCCGCCACCAACGCCCGCCAGGGCAAAGAACTCTGGCGCATGCGCTGCCCGGCCTAGGAAACTCCTAGCTCCTACACGGCTGGGAGTCGTTGCCTTTAGTACTGTTCGAGGCGTGAACGACTCCTCAGCCACCCATCCTGACGCTGGGCCTCCCCCGGCCCCAACCCTCGCTGAGCTCACCGCCGACCTCGCCGCTGAGCACGCCGACCTCGATGCCCTGGTCGCCGGGCTCAGCGAGGAGGAATGGCGCACCCCCACCCCGGCCGCGGGCTGGAACATCGCCGACCAGATCGGCCACCTCGGGTTCTTCGATCACGCCGCGGTACAGGCGGCCACCGACGAAGAAGCATTCAACGCTTCGGTTGCGGCGGCGCTGGAAAGCGGCGAGGACATGGTGGAAAAGGCGCTGGCCGAACCCCGAGCGATGACCGGAGCCGAACTGCTCGGGTGGTGGCGCGACGCCCGAGCCCAACTGATCGCCACTGCAGAAGCGATGGACGAGAGCCAGCGGGTGGCCTGGTACGGGCCGTCGATGTCGTCACGATCGTTCTTCACCGCTCGCCTGATGGAAACCTGGGCCCACGGCCAGGACGTGGCCGATGCCCTCGGCCGGCAGCGTTCCCCAACCGACCGGCTTCGACACATCGCCCAGCTCGGCTTTATCACCCGGGGCTGGTCCTACATCGTACGGGGCCAGGTTGCGCCCGGAGAGCCGGTGAGGGTGGAACTGACCGCACCGAGCGGCGCCATCTGGGCCTGGGGCGAGGCCGACGCCGAGAACCGAATCAGCGGCCCGGCCCTCGACTTCTGTTTACTCACCACCCAACGCCGCAACGTTGCCGACACCACACTGAACGTCACCGGAGAGGCCGCTTCCGACTGGCTCTCGGTGGCCCAGGCCTTCGCCGGCGGAGCCACCGACCCGCGTCCACCACTGAGCGAAGCAGGCGCCTGATGAGCGAACCGGCAAAAGTCCACACCCTGATCAGCGGCGGCGTGGCCACCATCACCATGGCCGATGAAGACAACCGCAACGCCCTGGGCGGCGAGTTCGTCAACCAACTCTTCGATGCCCTCGAAGCGGCGCTCGCCGACGACGCGGTGCGGGTCATCAAGCTCACCAACTCCGGCAAGGTGTTCTGCGCCGGCGCCGACCTGAAGGAAGCCTCCGCCGGCGGGCGAACGGCCACCACCAGCCGAGGTCTGGCCGAACTGCTCAGCACCATCATCGACTCACCCAAGCCGGTCATCGGCCAAATCGCCGGTCACGCCGTAGGTGGCGGAGTTGGGCTGGCCGCGGCTCTCGACATCGCCATCGCCGCCGACGACACCAAGTTCGGCTTCAGCGAAGTGCGGCTGGGCGTGGCCCCGGCCATCATCTCGGTAGTGTGCCTGCCCAAAATGACGCGGGGCCGAGCCATGGAAACCTTCCTCCGGGGAAACCGGTTCGATGCCGCCGAAGCCGCCGACCTCGGGCTGATCGCCGGAGCCGCTCCCCGAGGCGAACTCGAAACCGCAGTCGACGCGGTGATCAGCGACGTGTTGGCCGGCGGCCCCGCGGCCCTGCATGCAGCCAAACAATTGGTGAACCAGGTACCCGGCATGAACCGGGGAGAGGCCTTCTCGTGGACGTCGAAGCTGTCGTCGGAGCTGTTCAACGGCGAAGAGGCCGCCGCCGGCATGTCGGCCTTCCTCTCCAAAACCCCGGCCCCCTGGATCCCTCAGACCACAACCGATGACTGACACTCGCTTCTACCGAAGGATTACCTGCCTGTGACCAGCGCCAACGATTTCGACCCCAGTGCGCTCGAAACCATCATCTACGAAGAAGTGGACCGGGTGGCGTGGATCACCCTGAACCGTCCCGCAGCGTTTAACGCCTTCAGCATGGCCATGCGTCGGGAGCTTCAGGCCGCCTGGCGGTCCCTACGCACCAACGATGACATCCGCGCGATCGTGCTGACCGGCTCCGGCGACAAGGCGTTCTGCGTGGGCATCGACCGCGACGAACCAATGAGTGCCCTCGACGGCAGCACCCAGCTGTACGGCACGTCGAACAACTTTATGTACGACGACCCCGGCGACGAGCTCGGCCCCAAGGCCAACGACCTCTGGAAGCCGGTGATCTGTGCGGTGAACGGCATGGCCTGCGGCGGCGCCTTCTACATGCTCGCCGAAGCCGACGTGATCATCGCCGCCGACCACGCCACCTTCTTTGACCCCCACGTCACCTACGGGATGGCCGCGGTCTATGAGCCGATCAAGATGCTGCAGAAGATGCCTTTTGGCGAAGTGATGCGCATGTCGATCACCGGCAACCACGAACGACTTTCGGCCGAGACGGCGCTACGCATCGGCCTGGCGAGCGAGGTGGTGAGCGGCAACGACCTGTCCGCCGCGGCCGAACGACTCGCTACCGCCATCGCCTCGCAGCCCGCCGCCGCGGTGCAGGGAACACTTCGGGCCATCTGGGCCGCCTATGACCTCAGCCGGGAACAGGCCCTGTCGCTGGCACCGGCCATCCTCACCACCGCCACCGACCCCAACGCCATGGCCGAAGGCCAGGAAGCGTTCAGCTCCGGCCAACGCATCAAACCCCACATCCGCTGAGGGTCCGTCGGTGTGTTGTTGGCCCGAGGCCGAGGGGAGATTAATCCCGCAGGTAGAGGCTTACGGCCAGGCCGGAGCTGAGCAGCCCCACCAGGGCGCCACTCGCCACCAGCACCGAACTCATCGAGATCAGCCGGAACCCGAACAGCTCATCGTTGCCGACACCGGCGCCCACCAGCTGTGAGATCAGCGTGTCGAACAGGCTTTCCTCGATGCCGTTGCGGATCCAGGCGTTGGCGGCCAGCACCAACACCACGCCGATCAGCGCGCCGAAGAACCCCTGAATCAGCCCCTCGACCATAAACGGGGTCCGGATATAGGAGTTGGTGGCGCCGACCAGACGCATCACCTCAATGTCCTGACGGCGCGAGCGCATCGCCATCAACGACGTATTCAGTACCAGGATCACCGCGACGCCGAGCGCGGCAAAGGCCAGGGCATAGAGCCATCGAGTGGCTTTGGCGGTTAGTCGCTGGATCCGCTTGAGGTCATCAAAGTTGAAGACGACCTCCTGCACGCCAGCCCGACTATCGAAGTTGGCTACCAGCGACGACACCACTGCGGCATCAGGGTCGGTGGGGATCACCTTAAACGACTCCGGTAATACCTCCGGCTCCACGGCATCAAGCAGGCTCTGCTGATCCGAAAACAGCGTCTGGAACTCTTCGAAGGCGTCCTGCTTGGTGAAGAACTGGTACTCCGAAACTCCAGGGTTCACATCCAACTCGTCACGGATGGCGTCGCGCTGATCCTCAGGAATGGCCGGATCGAGATAGATGATGAACTCGACGCCGCCATCGACCTGGGCCGTGGCCTTACCGGCGCTCTCACCCCGCACCCAGGCGGAGCCGGCCAGGGCAACAGAGAGGGCCACCGTGATGATGGCGGCCACGCTCATCGTGAAATTGCGGAGAAAGTTGGTGCCGGTCTCCCGCAGCAAATACCCGAGCTTGGTCACTCGTACACTCCTCGGCTCTGATCGCGAACGATATTGCCTTTGTCGAGTTCGATCACCCGGCGCCGCATGGTGTCGACAATGCCGCGATCGTGGGTGGCCATCACCACGGTGGTACCGGTGCGGTTGATGCGATCCAGCAGCCGCATGATGCCGACCGCAGTGGACGGGTCAAGGTTTCCGGTGGGCTCATCAGCCAACAGCAGCAGCGGGCGGTTTACAAAGGCCCGGGCGATCGAGACCCGCTGTTGCTCACCGCCGGAGAGTTCGTTGGGGCGACTGTCGGACTTGGTGGTGAGACCCACCAAATCCAGAATCTGCGGCACCTGGGTGCGGATCATGTGCCGGGGCCGGCCGATCACCTCCAGGGCGTAGGCCACGTTCTCATAGACCGTCTTTTGGGGCAGCAGCTTGAAGTCCTGAAAGATGCAGCCGATGTTGCGGCGCAGATCCGGGATCTGACGATTCGAGATCCGAGCGATGTCCTTGCCGGCCACAAAGATCCGACCATCGGTCGGTATCTCCTCGCGGTTCAGCAGCCGAATGAAGGTCGACTTGCCGGAGCCCGATGCTCCGACCAGGAACACAAACTCCCCCTTGTCGATCTCCAGATCGGCGTCGTTGAGGGCAACTACGTCTTTGCCGTAGACCTTGGTGACGTTTTCGAGTTTGATCATCGCGGGGAGTCTCTCCAAAGGCGACGCTGAGCGTCAGCGTTGGAATCCCCGAACAGACGGGGTGATGGGTGGGGGTCTCGTACGGCGGCGGGCGAGCACGTTCGGCCCGACGCGACGACACATGATGGTACCCCCAACCGGGCAACGTGTGTTGGCAATGTCCAGCTGGATGGGTGTGACCCTGTTTGAGTGCTATTCAGCTTCTGCGGTGGTGCGCTTCCAGCGCAGATAGGACTCGATAAAGGGGTCCAACTCACCGTCGAGAACCTCTTCGAAGTCCCCGTTTTCGTGTTCGGTCCGCAGATCCTTGACCATTTGGTAGGGGTGCAGCACGTAGGAACGAATCTGCGAGCCAAAATCGACCATCTTGGCCTCCCCCGCTTCGGCGGCCAGTTCTTCTTCGCGTTTCTGGCGCTCCAGCTCGGCCAACTTGAGCTTCAACATCTCCATGGCCCGGTCTTTGTTCTGGTGCTGGCTGCGCTCGTTCTGACACGACGTGACGGTGCCGGTGGGCAGATGGGTGATACGCACCGCCGAGTCGGTGACGTTCACATGCTGGCCGCCGGCGCCCGAGGACCGGTAGGTGTCGATGCGAAGATCCTTCTCATCGACCTCGATTTCGGTGGCCGCTTCTTCAAGAACCGGGATCACCCCCACCGAGGCAAAGGCGGTTTGGCGCTTGGCGTCTTTGTTAAACGGGCTCCGTCGCACCAGGCGATGTACGCCCCGCTCGGCCTGCATCATGCCGTAGGCATAGCGGCCCTTCACCATAAACTCGGCCGAGCTGATGCCCGCTTCGGTGCCGGCGTTGACCGATGCCACCTCGATATCGAACCCCCGGGCCTCGGCCCAGCGGGTGTACATCCGCAACATCAGCTCGGCCCAGTCCTGAGCATCGGTGCCGCCCGCGCCCGACTGCAGCACACAAACGGCATCGCCCTCGTCGTAGTCGCCGGTGAAGAGCGAACGCATCTCCAACGCTTCAAGGTCGCGGTCGAGCCCCTGAAGCACCCCCTCGATCTCGCCTTCGAGGGAGTCGTCACCCTCTTCACTGGCCATCTCAAAGAGGGTCTCGCCCTCCTCGTGGGCCGCGGTCAGGCGACTCAGCAACTCCAGATCGTCGTTGGTGCGGGCCAGCTCGCGCTGCAGCTTGGTCGCGGCCTCCGGGTCGTCCCAGAGATCGGGCTGGGCGACGGCGGCCTCGAGTTCAGCCTGCCGGATATCGAGTTCGTCCTTGCGAAGGTATGTCTTGGCCTCGTTGATTCTTTCGGCGAGAGCAGCGAGACGGGGCGTGAGGTCCTGCATCGAGAGTGGGTCCGCTTAGTTCTTTCCGTGGCACTGTTTGAACTTCTTGCCCGACCCGCACGGACACGGCGCGTTCCGGGGGGTCTTTTCAAACTCGGACTTCACCACCGGTTGGGTCAGCGGCGCCGAGACTTCGCTCGGTCCCTCCTCCACGTCGGCCTTCACACCAGAGAGGCCCGACGGCGCTGCGGTATCGGGTGAGGAGTAGGACACATCGGCAATCTCGCCGGTCAGCTCATCATCGAGTACGCCCTCGTCACCGCTGACCACTTCGCCGTCGTCGAAGAGCAACTGGTTGTTGTTGGTGTCGCCGTCATCGGCTGCACCGGTGTCGGCGTCGGCTTCGGCCCCATCGGCTTGCTGAGCCGCGGTATCGGGGTTCGGGTCGGCGAGCTTGGGCCCCTTCTTGGCGCCAGGGCCGATCAGGTTGCCGGCAAAGGCGGCGGCAGCCCCGCTGGTGGCCTTGCCATCGGGAGCGGCTTCGGCTGCCGGCGCGTCGTCTTCGACCACGACGTTCACATGCATCATGTGCTTGACGTAGTCCTCCGACACCGCGCCCATCATCTGGCCGAACATGTCGAAACCCTCGCGCTGCCACTCCACCAGCGGATCCTTCTGGCCCATGGCCCGGAG
>CALAML010000252.1 GCA_937925845.1 uncultured Acidimicrobiales bacterium
TTGAGTCGAGTCAAGATTTGTGACGCCCCACACGCTGTTTTGGCGCCGGTTTCTGCGGCGCTGGCCGTCACCGCTCTTGTCGTGGCGGGGGCAGGGAAGCTTGGGAATGCTCGAAAGGGGCTGGTTTGGTGTTGGGTAAGGTGTCCGAATGCCGGTGGGGTGCGGGGTTAGGATCTGCCGGTGTCCGCCCCGCACAAAGGATGCTCGAACGGCTGCTCGCATGGCCTTTTGAGCCGATTCCACCATTCCTCGAGTCGAGTCGACGGCTCGGGTGCTGTGCTGGCCGCGGTGGCGTTGTTGTTGGCCATCGCCGTGGTCTTGGCCTCCTGCGGCGGCTCGGGTTCGTCAGCCGCTGAGGACTTGATCGATCGGGCGGGAAGCGCTGAAGATGGCGGCAACACCGATGACCCTTCCACGCAGTCGACTCTGGGCAAGGACGGCACCGCGGCTTCGGAGCACGATCGCAATAACGAAGATGCCGATGCCGATGCTGCCGACGGTGGCGCGACCGGCGATGATGACGGCGATGCCGGCGAGGACGGCGATGCCGGCTTGTCCCAGGACGACGCCGGTGCCGCGGGCTCCAGTGGGAACCAAGAAGGCCAAGACGACAAAGCCCCCGAGGGTGAACCGAGCGGAGAAGGCGATCAGGGCGGTGAGGGCGACGGCGCAACAGACGGCGACGCCGCAACCGGCGACGCCCATACCG
This sequence comes from uncultured Acidimicrobiales bacterium, assembly GCA_937925845.1. Taxonomy (GTDB): domain Bacteria; phylum Actinomycetota; class Acidimicrobiia; order Acidimicrobiales; family CALAML01; genus CALAML01. The sequence continues at coordinate 710 of CALAML010000252.1, forward strand.
CTACCGGCAACGACGACGAGACCGGCAACGAGGCCGGAGCTGAAGGCGAGACCCCGCCGGACCTGTTGGCTGCTGCGGAGCCGGTGGCCATCGCTCTCGATCCGGGCCTGACCCCGCAGGACGCAACGGTCGAGGCCGTGGTCGGTGAGCCCGTAGTGGTGGAGAACAACGATCCGTGTCGGTCGCTGACCCGCGATGACGTGGTGGTGCGCTGCGGTGTGGCCGGGCGTTTGGTGTGGGAGGTGGTGGCGCCGGTCTCGGGGCCGGGAACCACGGTGACGGTGTACCGCGTGATCGGTGGCGATGAAGCCGAGCTGTTGGAGCCGGTACTTTCCGCCGTCGACCAGTTCGATCGTGCGTGGGAGTCGGTTGGCGTACAGACAGTGGACCTGAGTGGCGACGAGGTTCCGGAGGTGCTTTTGGGTTTCCGCACCGCTGGTTCGGGCAACTTCCTTGAAGTCGATGTGGTTGCCAACGACGGCCAGGTGGTGTTGCATCGGTCGCTGCATCATGGCGAGGCGCTCTACTTCAGCGGGGTGTACGCCGACTACGCTGCGGTCAGCGATCCCGATGAGCCGAACTGTTGCCCCTCGGAGTTCACCTTCGAGACCTTGCGCTACTCCGAAGGCCGCTGGAGCCTGTCGGACTCCACGGTGGTTGATGCCGATCAGGTTCTGTCCGGGCTGTTCTGAGCCTGTCTGATGAGCCTGTCCGGTGAGCATGTCTGACGAGCCGAAGCCGGGTTTCCTGGCTCGCCTATTTGGGTCGCTGTCTAGTGGACCGAGGGTGAGCGGTGCACCGACGTCGAGCAACGGAGCGTCGTCGATGCACCTCACCTGGGCATCCGCTCCGGCGCCGGTGCGGCAGGTGTCGGTGGAGGTGGAGGTGGTGGCCCCGCCGCAGGCTGATCGGCTCTATTTCTGGGCCCTGCAAACCGGCTTTGCCCAGAGTCGGGGCCCATCGTTGGGGGCCGGGCACGTCGGTCTGCAGTGGCACCCGTCGTATCCGGGATCCGGTGCCGTCAATTGGGGCGGCTACCGCAACGGTGGGGGAGAGTTGGCGGGGAGTCCGCTGGCGGTGCCGAGCGCGTTGAACAATCCGAACACCGGCAACTACCCGTGGAGTCCGGGACGCCGCTATCGCATCACGGTGGGTCCGTGGATCCCGCCCGGTGGGGATCGAGGTGGAGATGGCGATGAACCCGCGGCTGCAGATGGGTCCTGGCCGGCGGCGATCACCGACCTCGTCTCAGGTGTTCGGCTCGAGATTCGTCGGCTCTATGCCGGAGGCCCCGAGCTGGTCAACATCTCGATGTGGTCAGAGGTCTTTGCTCACTGCGACGATCCGAGTGTGACGGTGCGATGGTCGGCGCCCACATGGGTGTTCGCCGACGGCACCCTGGGCTGGCCCTCTTCTGTGCGGGTGAACTACCAGTCGTGGGCCGACGGCGGCTGCGACAACACCAACTGTGCGGTCGATGGTGACGCGTTCACCCAAACGACCAATACCGAACGGCTGACCCCGCTCGGAACCCATCTGAGCCTCAACCCGGTCTAATCCGGTCTAATCCGGTCTCATCCAGGCTGATCGGCACTTGGCAGGGCCGGATTGCGGCCGCGTGGTGGCTCGCTAGGGGAGAAATCCCGCTTCCCCGGCCCGGCCGCTTCGGTGAAGCGGCGTTACCCTTGAAGGTGCCGTCGGTTTGTGTGCACCGCTTTGTATGCGCCATGTCCCGTATCCGACGAACGAGGCCAGATGACCCAGTCCAATAACCCGGTAGAGATGATGCGCAACGGCCTCGGCGACGCGGTGCGGTCGCTGCTTGCTGGCGACGCCGCCCCACCGGAGGAGCGTTATGTTCGCGACTCCGAGGACGACGGGCTCTTTGGTCCGGAGTCGGTGACCTGGCGGGTCCATGCTGATCTCTCGATGCTGATCGGTGGGCTTCGGGCGCTGCTGTTGCAGACGCTGCATCCGCTGGCCATGGCCGGTGTGGCCGATCACTCGGCCTACCGCACCGATCCCCTTGGTCGGCTGCATCGCACCGGTGGGTTTGTGGGGGCCACCACCTTTGGCACTACTGCCGAGGCCGAAAAAGCCATTCGCACCGTGCAGCGGGTCCACAAGCGTGTGACCGGCACGGCGCCGAACGGCACCCCGTATTCGGCCAACGACCCTCACCTGCTGGCTTGGGTCCACGCTACCGAGGTGGAGAGTTTCCTGGAGGCCTACCAGCGCTATGGCGCCAAGAGGCTGTCGCCCGAGGACATGGATCGCTACGTGGCCGAGATGGCGGTGGTGGCCGAACGCCTCGGCGCTATCGACTCACCCCGCACCGTCGGGGAGCTGCGACACCAGCTCGACAGTTACCGCCCGGAGATCCATGTGGGTTCCCAGGCCCGGGAAGCGGTGCGCTTCCTGGTGTTGCCGCCGTTGCCGGTGCACGTGTTGCCGTCCTATGGCGTGGTGCTGGGCGCGGCAGTAGGGCTGTTACCCCTGTGGGTGCGGTGGAAGCTCCGGCTGCCGATGGGTCCGCTCTCTGATCCACTGGTGGCTCAGCCCGCAGCCAGCGCCCTGCTGAAGACCCTCGGTTGGGTCCTCGGGCCTCACCCGATGCTGGCCGAGGACGACCCGGTTCTCTCCTAGCCGAGCATCTTGAGGAGCTTGCCGAGTTCGCCTGACGAGTCGGGGTAAACCTCGTAACCACTCTCGTCGCGAATGGTGTCCCAGTTGTCGCGGACCGACTCCGGGCTGAGGTTGGCGTCGAAGAACCCCTGGGTGTTGCCCACAAAGAAGCGGGAGATCACGCCGCCAGCAGCTGAGTAGACCTCGCCGTTTACCGGGCAGTCTTCATGGCCCAGGAAGATGACGATCGGGGTGACCATCTCGGGCTGCAGCGCCTCGCCCATGGCGCCGAAAAGTTCTTCGGTCATCCGGGTGAGGGCGACGGGGGCGATGGCGTTGGTCTTGATGTTGTTCTTGGCTCCTTCGATGGCCAGCACGTTGGTGAAGCCAACGAGTCCCATCTTGGCCGCGCCGTAGTTGGCCTGGCCAAAGTTGCCGAGGATGCCGGAGTTCGACGAGGTGTTGATGATCCGGCCGTAGTTCTGTTCCTTCATGTGGGGCCAGGCCGCCGCGGTGACGTGGTACGCCCCGTTGAGGTGCACGTCGACCACCGGGTTCCAGAGGTCGGAGTCCATCTTGGCGAAGCTCTTGTCGCGAAGGATGCCGGCGTTGTTGACCACGATGTCGACCTTGCCAAAGGCATCGATGGCGCTCTTGATGATGCCCTGGCCGCCTTCAGCGGTGGCCACGCTGTCGGCGTTGGCGACCGCTTCGCCGCCGAGGGCTTCGATTTCGTTGACGACTTGCTGGGCCGGTCCGTCGCCGCCTCCGGAGCCGTCGACCGAACCGCCGAGATCGTTGACCACCACACGGGCGCCGCGACGGGCGAATTCGAGGGCGTGGCTTCGGCCGAGGCCGCCACCGGCGCCGGTGATCACGGCAACCTTGTCGTCGAAGCCGATATCTGCAGCCATCTTGGATTCTCCTCGTGGGGTGGGGGTGCAACTGGGCGCCGAAGCGCCTGATGAGGTTAGCCCCGTGGGTGTGGTGATCGCACAACCGCAACTGGGTCGAGTAGCCAACCGGGTCCATCGGGGGTCTGACCCCAAACGGACCCGGTTCAGTGAACACCCCGTGACGACCGATTCCATGCCGAGGCGGCTTCTCCCCGGGTACACCTCGGCCGCTAGGGTGGCCCTGTGCGTCGGGTGCTGATCACAGGAGGAGCGGGTCTGGCCGGCCAGGCCCTGTTGCGTCGGGTTCCCGAAGGCGTGGAGGCGGTGGCGACCTGGCGTTCCACACCCCTTCAGGTCGGTTCGGGTCCACAGGTGGATCTGTGTGACGCCGAGGCGGTGGCCACCGTGTTTGGCGACACCGAACCCGATCTGGTGATCCACACCGCCTACACCCAGTCGAGTCGGGCCGACATCGTCGACGCCACCACCAATGTGGCTCGCGCCGCCGGGCACGCTGGCGCCCGGATGGTCCACATCAGCTCCGACTGTGTTTTTGGCGGCGAGTGCGCTCCCTATCTGGAGATCGGTCTCCCGGATCGTTCCGAACCAGCCGGTGGCCGCCAGGGCGTAGCCGCTGTCGATCCCCCGGCCGATGACTACGGGCGGTGGAAGGCCGAGGTCGAGGCCATCGTCACCGGTCTGGTTCCGGATGCTGCGGTGGTTCGGACTTCGCTGCTGGTCGACCTGGTCAACCTCGATCCTCGTACCGCAACGATCATCGACGGCCTGCGCACCGGCGAGGCGGTGAAGCTGTTTGTCGACGAAGTTCGCTCGCCGGTCTCGGTCGACGACTTTGCCGACGGGCTGTGGCGTTTGGTGGAGCTGGACCGAGCTGCCGCTGCCGGGGTTTGGCATCTTGCCGGCACCGAGGCCCTCTCCCGGTATTCACTTGGCGTGCTTGCCGCATCGGCCTGGGGGCTCGATCCGGCGGGCATCACGCCCACGCGCCAGCAAGACCATCCCCACCCGCGAGCGCGAGATATCCGTCTCGATATCAGCAGGGCTCAGAAACAGCTTGGCTTTTTGCCCCGCACCATGGCCGAGGTCTTTAGCGCTAGCGGAACAGCCAGCTGACCGACTTGTCTTCCGGGTCGTCGATCGACGGCACGATTAGCGCGTCGCGGTCAATGCTGCCCAGGAGGGCTCCGTTTTCGAACCGGACCCAGTAGCGAATCCACGGACCAAAGCCCGACACCATGGCCACCTTTCCCGGCATTCCCGCGGGAACGCTCACGCCGCCTGGTTGGCGGCTCGGAATATCTTCCTTGGCCACCACCTTGGCCCGCTTACGCAGGGATCCATCGGCGGTGACATCACTTTTGGCCATGGCCGCAGTGTATTTCCCTCAGGCAGCGATTTCGAACCTCAAGCACGGGCGATTCTGCCGATGGGCCAGATTCCGGTCGGCGTGGCCCTCAGCAGAGTGGTCCCGGCATTACCCACTCTTGGTGGTCGGGTGAGTGGGAAGGTCACCAAAAGTGGGATTCACCGGGCATCCGGCTGGGCAAAATTCCCTACCGGTGTCGATGGTCTCCGGCCCCGCTGGGATCGCGGGTAAGTCTGCCTATCCGCACCTCGATCACCGTTCTTTAGGTTGACCCCAATGACTGCCACCGACCCCCACGTTGAGCGTGACGATCTGCGATTGCCGCCCCACCACGTGCGGACCCACGGCGAGATTGAGCCGTTTCATCGCCGTCAGCGCGGTGCGATTCGCTCCGCGGTGGTAATTGCCGGGCTGTTGGCCTTCGGTGGCGGAATTCTGGCGGCCAACGCGGCCCGTCCCGACTTGTCGCCGGGTCAGGAGATGGCTGCCGGTCCCGCCGACTCACCGCTGCTGGCGATCCCCGGTTCAGGAGAAGTCGGTTCGGTTGCAGGGGAGCGGCTTATGCCCCTCTCGGTGCCGGTAACCACCATCCGGCCGCCGCGCCTCCGACCAACTGGTACCAACACCGCCCAGACCGGTCCGACCGATGGGGCAGATTCACGAGCTGATCAAGAGCAGTTTGATCAAGAGAGGGTGGCGGGTAGGGACTCCGGTGTGTCCCAAGAGTCGGTGGTGTTTTCCACCCCGATTACGGTGCGGCCGACACCGGTTTCGGAGGCGCGTT
>CALAML010000253.1 GCA_937925845.1 uncultured Acidimicrobiales bacterium
TGACTGGCGGCCTTGGCTTCATCGGGTCCAACCTGTGCCGGCTACTGCTGGAGCGGAACCCAAACATCGACCTCACCATCGTCGACGACTTGAGCGGCACTCCGACCGATTGGTCTGATCTTGCGATGCGGGCCGAGGTAGTCCACGCCGATCTGCGGACGGTCGATCCCGCCGCCAACCGCTTCGATGCCGTATGGCATCTGGCCAGCCCGGTCGGGTCTCTGGGCATCCTTGAGCGCACCGGCGCCATCGCCTCCGACATTATCGATCTTGCCACCCACGCCTACCGGTTGGCCGAACCCACCCGGTCACCCCTGCTGTATGTCTCGTCATCGGAGGTGTATGGCCGGGACGGCCGCCATGACGAGGAAGTGGAGGTGATCGTGCCGCCTCGCCGGGGCGCCCGCATGGAGTACGCATTGGGCAAGCTCACCGCCGAGCATGTGCTCTACAACCGCAGCGTGGATTCCGGCGTGCCGCTCTACATGGTGCGGCCGTTCAACTGTGCTGGGCCGGGCCAAAGCGTGGATCTTGGCTTTGTGATCCCCACCTTTGTGACCGCCGCCCTACACGGCGATCCGCTACCGGTGCACAACGACGGCGGGGCCCGGCGGGCGTTCTGCCATGTATCGGACATGGTGGCCGGCCTGGCTGCGGTGCGCGAGCACGGCCGACCGGGACAGGTGTACAACGTCGGCCAGCCGCACGGGGTGATGTCGATTCTCGACCTTGCTCGCTTTGTGATCAGCCATCTCGACAGTCGCTCCGAGGTGGTCTTTGTCGATCCTCGTCGCCGTTTCGGCCGCCACTGGATCGAGGCTTTCGACAAGGTGCCCGACATCTCACGGGTGTCCGCCGATACCGGCTGGGAACCGCAGGTCGGATTGGGCCGGATCATCGATGATGTCGCCGACGCCATTCGCCTCGGATCCAGGGCGTCGACCACGGCCGATCAACCGGTCGGCGCCACCGTCGCGGAGCTCGGCCGATGACCCGGCGACCGGGCACCGCAGCACGCCTTCGACTGGGACCGATCGAATTCACTCCGGGCTCACTCACCGCCATCACGAGTGCCGTAGATGCTCACCTGCGGGCGGCAACGAAGACGTCCATACCCTCCCCAAACCCATCGGACGCACTGACCTCGCAGGCGCTAACCACCCAGCCGCTGGTGATCGGCTACGTCAACCCCCATGTCGTGTCGGTGGCCAGCCTCAAGCCAGCGGTTCGTCAGCACCTGCAGCGCGCCGACTTCACCTGTGTGGATGGGGTGGGCACCTCGCTGGTGCTGCGGGGTCGGGGGATTCCGGTTGAGCGTTTGCCCGCCCATCGACTGCTCGATCATCTGCTGGGCCTTCCCAGCTTTCAGGGTTCGATGGTCGCCATCGGCATCGAGAAGCACCTGATCGAACGGGCCGCCGGTGCCATCGCCGCAGCCCGTCCGGATCTCGAAATGGCCGGCTCGCTCGACGGTTTTGCCGCGGCCTCCGAAGTCGAGGGTTTTCTTCGTGAACATCGAGGCGTCAACATCGTGTTGATCGGGGCCAGCTCGCCGAAGTCGGAACAGATCGCCGAGATCGCCGCCGAATACTGTGACCATGCCGTGGTGTTCCACTGCGGTGCCGGCTCGTTGAAGGTGTGGGCCCAGGCCCGGCGTCACGCCCCGCGGTGGATCAATCGGATCGGCCTGGACTGGTTGTATCGGTTTGTGCGCGAGCCGGAGACCCGCACCCGCTACACCCTGGGGTCAATCAGCTTCCTTCGGGCACTCCGCCAGGGGGTCGGCCGCGTCGAGCCGACGCCGGTTGGTGGCCGGGCCACTGACCCTGACGACACCCGACCTTGGGGCTCCGACCTCGATATTCACCGCGAGTCAACCAGTCGCATCACCGCGGGCCCGGTGACCGCCGGCGCCTCAAACACCACCATGGCTTCCCCAACCTCCGGAGCACCACGATGAGAGTTGTCTTTGCCAACCCGGCCTGCCGTCGCCCGATCGGCGATGGGATGGAGCGCTACATGATGGGCGCCGGTATTCGGTTCCCGTGGTCGCTGCTGAAACACACCGACGACCGACCCCGCTTCGCCATGTTTCCCATGTTCCTCGGATATGCCGCGGCGCTGGCCGAGGAGGCCGGCTTCACGGTCTTTGCCGTTGACGCGGTGCCGCTGAACCTTTCCGACGAGGAGTTTCGAACCCGGATCGCCCAGGTAAAACCCGACGTAGTCGTGATGCAACCGAACGCGCTGATGATCGACGACACCGCCGACCATCTGGAGTGGATCGCCAGGGAAACCGGTGCCGTGAACGTGTTGATCGGTGAACATGTGAGCGCTGAGACCATCGACACCTTCGACCGGTGTCCCGCGGTCGACCATGCGGTGATGGGCGAGTTTGAGTGGGGAGTCCTCGGCTTGCTGGAGGCGCTGCGTGACGGCCGCGATGTTTCATCGGTCAACGGCGTCGCAACCCGCAACGACTCGGGCGCGCTGGTTCCGGCGGACGGCCTGGCCGACCCGGTGGAGGATCTTGATGTGTTGCCCCGCCCGGCCCGGCACCTGTTTCCAGCCTGGTTCGATACCGACATGGGCGCCTATCACGATGGCTTCAACCAGCTGAAACCCACCTTCGACATGCACGCCACCCGGGGTTGTCCCTACCGGTGCAACTTCTGCGTATGGGTGCAGGTGCTCTACGACGACGGTCGGCATCGCCGTCGTGATGTGGCCGATGTGGTCGACGAGATGGTGGAGCTGAAGGACCGTTATGGCGCCCGCGAGATCTACTTCGACGACGACAACTTCACCGCCCACCGGGGCTTCGTGAAGGACTTCTGCGCCGAGATCAAGCGCCGCAATGTCGATATCAAGTGGTCGGTGCTGGCCGATGCCATCGCCTTGAACGATGGGCTGCTTGAGATCATGGCTGATGCCGGCTGTATCGGGATCAAGTTCGGTCTCGATTCCGCCGACGCTGAGGTGCTGCGCCAGACCGACAAGCCGCTGAAGGTTTCGAACATTGCCCCATTGGTCGACATGGCTCGGCGGCTCGGCGTGAAGACCCACATGACGGTGGTGGTTGGTCTCGCCGGCGAAACCAAGGAATCGCTGGAGCGCACTTTCAACTTTGCCTGTGAGCTCGATATCGATTCGATTCAGATTTCGATGGCGACTCCGGTTCCTGGCACTCGCTTCTACGATCAGCTGAAAGCCGAGGGCAGCCTGGTTTTGGATCGTTGGGATCAACTCGATGGCTACAGCACGTCGGTGATCAGCTATGACCATCTGACCCGTGAAGACCTCGAGTTCTTTATGCGCGATGTCCAGAGTCGCTGGCTTCGGGCCCGACTCCGGCATCCCCGGTGGGTGGCTCGCCAGGCGAGGTACCTGGCCCGGTTGGCTCGGGTCCAAGGCATCAAGGGCACGCGGCGCCGGGTCCTGAGAGGTATCCAGGTGGCTCGGGGCGACACCCGGGTGATCGGTCGCCGACGGTCTCAGTCGTTGATCACCCCGATGGACGCCCCCGCCTCCGTTGCCTCAACGGAGCCGGGTTCGGTTTCGGTGGGGTTGGGGCCGACCCGCCGCTCGAGCGAACCGTCCGGCGCGTCGATCGACATCACCGCTCCCGATGTTGATCTGGTCGATACCGCCTCCCCCGACGACACCAGCGAGCGACACCGGGTGCTGCGCTTCTAACAACCCGCTCCCCGACGCCGAGACGTCGGCGAGCTAGCGCCAACCCGGGCCAGAAGCCTGCGCCGCGCGCCGGGCGCCCGGGGTGACCAGGCTCGGGCCGCACCACTAAGCTCCGCGCATGCCTGGTCTGTTACCTGATGTCGATCCCGACGGTCTCCTCGAATACTCGGTGGTGTACACCGATCGTGCCGTCAACCACATGTCCCAATCGTTCCAGCGGGCGATGCGGGACATCTCGACCACGCTGAAGGAGGTGTATCGGGCCGCCGCGGTCGCCGTCGTTCCCGGTAGTGGCACTTTCGGCATGGAGGCGGTGGCTCGCCAGTTCGCGACCAATAAGAACACGCTGGTGCTGCGCAACGGCTGGTTCAGCTACCGGTGGACCCAGATCTTCGACGCCGGCTCCATCCCGGCTTCTTCGACGGTGTTGATGGCCCGTCGAGCTACCGAGGGGCCGGCCGAACCCTTCGCTCCGTGTCCCATCGACGAGGTGGTGGCCACGATCGCCGAGGAAAAGCCTGACGTGGTCTTTGCCCCCCACGTGGAAACTTCAGCCGGCATGATGCTCCCCGACGACTACATCACCGCAGTGGCCGAAGCCACCCATGCGGCGGGTGGCATCTTTGTGCTCGACTGCATCGCCTCGGGCACGGTATGGGTCGACATGGCGGCGACCGGTGTCGACGTGTTGGTGAGTGCGCCGCAAAAGGGATGGAGCGGTTCGCCATGTGCCGGCTTGGTGATGATGAGCGAGCGCGCCCAAGGGCTCTTGGCCGAAACCGCGAGCTCCAGCTTCGCCTGCGATCTGGGCAAGTGGGCTCAGATCATGGCCGCCTACGAAGGTGGTGGTCACGCCTATCACGCCACCATGCCCACCGATGCTCTGATCAGTTTCCGTGACGTGATGGAAGAGACCCGGGCCTATGGCTTCGACAAGGTGAAGCAGGAACAGATTGATCTTGGTGCCGGAATCAGGGCTGCGTTGGCCGAGCGGGGGTTTGTATCGGTTGCTGGGGCTGGCTTCGAGGCGCCCGGGGTGGTGGTGAGCTACACCGACGACCCCGATATTCGCAACGGATCAAAGTTCGCCGCCGCCGGTATTCAAATCGCCGCCGGAGTTCCCCTGCAGTGCAACGAGGGCGACGACTTCTCCACCTTCCGTCTCGGTCTCTTCGGCTTGGACAAGCTGCACAACGTCGATCGAACCGTCGCCACCTTCGTCACCGCCCTCGACCAGATCGCCTAACGCCTCCCCGAAAGCCCGGACGGCCCGAAATGTCGGAAAAATGCGACAAAGTTTGTCGTTTTCTTCCGACATTTCGGTCTGAGTCGTGGGGCTGGTCTTAGGCCGACTGGGCTCGGTCGTCGCTGGAGCCTGAGGGGAAGGTGGTGGCGACTACCAGCCCGGCGCCGGCGTAGGCCAGGCCGACGAAGATCCAGGCTCGCCGGAACGCCGCGACCTGTGGATCGATCGACACGTTGGCGAGGATCGCCACCACCACCGAGATTCCAAGCGCGTAGAAGACCTGTTGCGTGGTTCGAAGGGTGGCGTTGGCGGTGCCAAATCGGGCTGGCGAAATGTCGGCCAGGCCGGCGCTGGACCAGGTGGCGATCGTGGCCCCGACCCCGAAGCCGACAAAGAGCGACATCGGCACAAACCGGGTCCACACCGTCGCTTGCTCGTCGAGCAGGAACGGATAGGAGAGGTAGGCGACGGCGCAACTCAGGCTGCCGACGGCCAAGATCCAGCGGTGGCCGATCCGGTCGGCCAGGCGTCCGGCAACAGGCGAGATG
>CALAML010000254.1 GCA_937925845.1 uncultured Acidimicrobiales bacterium
TCCGGTGCTCGATAGTTATGGCTTTCATGAGGTGCAGTGGGTGTCGGTGGAGTGCCCGGCCAAGAACGGGTTGCACATCTTTGAAGACGCCTATGTGGTGGAGATCGTTGATGTCGACACCGGCGAGCTGTTGCCCGACGGTGAGCAGGGGGCCATCTGCATCACCGAGCTCTACAAGACCGGGAGCCCCCAGTTTCGCTACAACATCATGGATCTCTCCACGCTGTATCCGCGGGAGCGATGCGAGTGCGGCAGTTGGTTGCGCAAGATGGCGCCCTTTGCCGGTCGGGGCGACAACATGGTGAAGCTGCGGGGCGTAAACGTATGGCCCGAAGCACTGGGGGCCATCGCCACCGAAGTGCCAGGCGTGGCCGATGACTATTTTGTACGGGCCTATCGCCAGAACGATCGTGACGAGATCACCGTGTCGGTGGTTGGTGACGGGCAAGCCAACGCCGGGGAGCTAGCCGCCCAGGTGGAGGCCGCGTTGAAGGACAAGGTCGGCGTGCGTATCGGCGTGGAAGTGGTGGCCGCCGGCGAGCTCGACGACCGCACCGGGTTCGGCACCGCGGCCAAGCTGGTCCGCTTCGCCGACGACCGGTAGGGGGCGGGTCAATGTTGGTTGATGCCGTCGACTACTGGTGTAATGCCTTCACTCCCGATCGTCAGGCGTTTTGGCAACAGGCCATCGAGAATCAGGGTTTGAGTCTCAAGGTCTACCGAGATGGTGATGAGTTCGCCGACCCGCCAGCCATGGTGGAGCGTCTCGACCAGGCCGGGTTCGCCACGGTGATTCTTGTGGCCGCCGATCAACATGAGGCGTTGGACGTCGACTCCTTTGAACACGTGGCCTCTCGACCGGAAGAGATCGCCGAGTTGGCGGCCACCTATCCCGGACGGTTTGTCGGGCTGTGGAGCGTTGACCCGACCCAGGGGGCGGCTGGGGTGGAGCGGGCCCGGGCCATGTTGGCCGAGCCGTGGTGTGTTGGCTTGCACAATCACACCCACAGCTGGGATCGGCGTTTTGATCATCCCGATTTCACGCCGCACTATGCCCTCTGTGCCGAGTTGGATGTGCCGTTTGTAATGCAGGCCGGGGCGTCGGGCGGCAACTTTCCCCATGAGTGTGGACATCCGAGCGGCATCGCCGAACCGGCCGCCGCCTTTCCGTCGGTGCGGTTCCTGTTGTCGCATACCGGTGCGCCATGGACCGCCGAGACCATCGAGATGGTGCGCCGGTTCCCCAATGTCTACCTGGGCACCGCCACCTGGCCGCCGAAGCGCTGGAGCGACGAGTTGTTGGCCTTCCTTTCGGGCGAGGGCCGGCATCGGGTGCTCTACGGGAGCGGCTTTCCCACTACGGGGCACATGCAGGCCTCCCGCCAGCTGCGCGAGGCTGGTTTGGACGCCGACGTACTTTCTGCGCTCACCTCCACCACCGCCCGGTCCGTTTTCACTCGACTCCCTGCTCCACCGACGAAGCCGTCACCACCTTCATCACTCACACCGGAGAACTCCTGATGCTTGGCCAGACCTACAACGTGCAACCGGTGCCACCCGATCCGGATCACACCGTCTACTTCGATGCCGCGCCGTTACGGATCGGGGTGGAGTACCGGGTGGTCGATCCTGAGGCGCTGGAGGCGGCCTATGAGGGTGACGATTTGGCTGAGATCGAGGAGCACTCGCCCGAGGGTGGCTTCACCGATGAGGGACTGTCGATCCACATCGAGAGCGTGACCGATGATCACGAGTACATCCGCTTTGATGCCTTCGATGACGATCCCCACTATCACTATGTGGATAAGGCGGCCGGCACCAACACGCTGGTGGGTTTTGATGTGGCCGCGCATGGGCCGGTGGTGCCGTGGGTGCTGGGCCAGATTCGGGAGCGGCTCGATCCGATGTTGCGTCGGGCCGGGGCTCCTCATGTGGCCGAGACGCTGCCCGCCGGTCTTGGGGATCAGATCGCCGATCATCTGGTCGACTATCTCCCCACGATCGGCATCGACGTAACGGTGACTCAGCCATGAACGTCACTCCCCTCACCGCCGCGACCGGCGCCATCATCGAGGGCGTCAGCCTGGCCGGTGCTTCCGAGGCCGACATGGCTGCGGTTGAGGAAGTGATCTTCGAACACCTGGTGGTGTTCCTGCCGGGCCAGCATCTGGAGCCGGCGCATCAGTTGCGGGTGGCTCGGATGTTGGGCGGGATCGACGTGGCGCCCTTTGGCCCGAAGCATCCCGATGAGCCCGAGATGACGGTGCTGGATCAGGAGTCGCCCGAGGGTGAGGGGGCCGATGCCTGGCACAGCGACAACTCGTTTCGGGCCGAGCCGCCGAGCTACACCATGTTGCAGGCGGTGCAGTTGCCGCCGGTTGGTGGCGATACGTGTTGGTCGAATATGTACAAGGCCTTTGATGCCTTGAGTGAGCCGATGCGGGAGTTTCTCGATGGGCTGACCGCCACCCACGATCTGTCGAAGATGTTGGAGATCGCCATCGCTGGCGGAAATTCCAATGCCGATCTTGGGGAGATGCGCCGGCAGTATCCGCCGAGTCATCATCCGGTGGTGCGGACCCATCCCAAGACCGGTCGCAAGGCCCTGTTTGTGAACGGAAACTTCACCACCCGCATCGATGGCTTGAGCGAGGCCGAAAGCAGCAAGATCCTCGACCTACTGTTGGCCCACGTGCAGGCGCCAAACTTTCAGGTCCGGTTCCAGTGGCAGCCGGGCACCCTCGCCATCTGGGACAACCGC
>CALAML010000255.1 GCA_937925845.1 uncultured Acidimicrobiales bacterium
GGGAGCCGGCGCCTGGACTCGGCCAGATGAGTGCGGCCCGGATGAGTGTGGCCCGGATGAGTGTGGCCCGGATGAGTGTGGCCCGGATGAGTACGGTGGGGTCATGGCTGATGCTCGAACAACCCGGTACTGCGACGAAGAGGTTTCCTACGCTGGAGTCTTGGGTGAAAATCTGGCCATCCGCAGCGCCAACCCGATCAACTACCACCAGGCCATCACCGACCCCGATGGCTGCGAACCGGTTGAGATCGACGGCAAACTCTTTGTGCCGCCGGCAGAGGCCGGTGCCGGCGATGGGTCCGGTCGCCCGACGGTGATCGTGGTGCCGGGCAGCCTCGGGGTGGGCCCCAACCATGAGCGGCACGCCGAGACTCTGGTGGAGCATGGTTTTGTGGTGTTTGTGCTCGACCCCTTTGGCGCCCGAGCGGTGGCCTCAACCTACGAGAACCAGACTGCCTACAGCTTCGCGGCCAGCGCCTTCGACGTGTTGGCCGCGGTTCGCGAACTGGCCCAACGACCGGAGGTTGATGCGGCCAGGATTGCGGCCCAGGGGCACAGTCGGGGTGGGGCTGCAGTGTTAATGGCCAGCTGTCGGCGTTTGGCCGACCCCATCCTCGGAGCGGACCATGGATTGGCGGCGACCTATGCCGTCTACCCCTGGTGTGGTCAGCAGTTCCTCGATCCATCGGTCGGACCTACCCGGGTGCGGGCCATCATCGGCGAGCGCGACGAGTGGTGCTCGGTGCAGGAAGCCCAGGGTCAGATCAACGCCATGCGGGCCGGCGGAGCCGACGCCTCGATCCGAATCGTTGAAGCGGCGATGCACAGCTTCGACCGGCTGGAGCAACCGTCGCTGCTGGCTGATGCCGCCATTGCCCCGAACGCCCCGACGGTCATGGTGGCCAACGACGGCGCCATGATCGACCCGACGACCGGCACCCCCGACCCGGCACTCACCGACTGGGACGTCTTTGTGGCTGCGGCCAAGCGAGGCTGGGCGGTCAAGGGTGCATCGATCGGTGGCGTGGGTGACGAACCGAACATCTTTCAGGCCGACATGTTGGCCTTCCACGAGCAACTGCGGACCTGACCCTAGAAGTTGCCCCGTCGCCGAAGGTCGAGCCACTCAGCGCGACGCCTGGTTGGCGAGTTGTCCTGCGACCCGTTGGAGTACGACGACCTTTGTGTCGGAGTCGAGCGGGCCGCAGGCGGCGCCGGTCGACTCGATGATCTCATTCAGCAAGGCCACAAGACCGAGCCGATGGGCCTGCAGTTCGCCCGGGCCGAACTGGCCAAGCAACTCGGCCAGCCCCTGCACAAACCGTTGATTGGACTTCGATTTCGCAGAATTGGTCTGAATCGATTTGGTATTGGTAGGTGGATTGGCTCTTTTGGACTGCAAGAGGCGATGTTTGCGTGACAAAGTGGTATGCATGCGCCTACTGTGAAGGGCCATGGCCACCCAAACAAGAGCCAATCCGCAAAAATTGGACCCTTCTGCCTTCTCCGAGATGCTGGGCGGATCGTGGACGTCCGGCCGTGGACCTCTCTACCGTCGCCTGGCCGACCGCATCGACGAATTGATCGAATCCGCCGACCTTCGAGACGGGACCAGGCTTCCCCCGGAGCGAGAGTTGGCCAGCGCCCTCGCCGTGTCGCGAAGCACCGTGGTGTCGAGCCTCGACCTGCTTCGTCAACGGGGCTCGGTCAAGAGCCGCCAGGGGAGTGGTTCGCAGATCCAAGGACCGACGCCGCCCAACCAGAACCCGGCCCTCTTCCGAGCCCGTTCCCTCTTTCAATCCGACCAGGAGCCGTGCGACCTCACCAAGGCGTGCCCGGCGATGCTGCCGGAGGTTGAAGCGACGGTCCAGCGCATCCTTGCCAGCGAGTTGGCGCTCGACGGGAGTATGGACCCTGAAGGCACGCCGGCACTGCGGGAGAAGCTGGCCCGCTACTACACCGACAACGGGCTGGCCACCGACCCCGATGAGATCGCGGTAACCAGCGGGGCTCAGCAGGCGATGTCGCTCACCCTCAGCGTGTTGTGTCGGCCGGGCGATGTTGTGCTGGTCGAAGCCACCACCTGGCCGGGCATCACCGACAGCATCAGTCGCCTCGGAGGGCGGGCCATCGGCGTGGCTGTCGACGCCAACGGCATCGACACCGCCGAACTTCGATCAGCGGTGGAACGGTTTCGGCCCGCAGCCATCGCCCTCAACCCCCACCATCACAACCCCACGGCCAGCAGGCTCTCGCCGCGACGACGAACCGAGGTGGCCCAGATCTCGGCCGAGTACCGCGTGCCCGTGATCGAGGACAGGGTGGCCGCACGGTTGGCCTTCGATGGGGTGGTGCCCAAACCGCTGGTCGCCGAACGGCCCGACGCATCGCTGATCGTCGTCGACTCGCTGTCGAAGACACTCTGGCCCGGGTTGCGGCTGGGTTGGATCAGAGCGCCGCGGAGTGTCCTATCTGAATTCCGCATGGCTAAGGCGATTCACGACATGTGGACGTCGAACCTGACCCAGGT
>CALAML010000256.1 GCA_937925845.1 uncultured Acidimicrobiales bacterium
GTAGAGCTCACCGCACTGGTAGAAGCTGGCCAGGGCCCGACCCCGATGCACGATCACGTCGGTGCTGGCGTTGTCCTTCATGTTGGTGCGGGCGCCCCAACCTTCCTCGGCGATGGCATTCGACGGATGCTCCGCAATCCCGGCCCAAAGGCTGCGCTTTGCGTCCTGCTCAGCCAAAAAGCCGTCGGTTTCGACAAACCGGGAGGCGTAACGGGCCTCACCGTTGGCGAAGGAGATCGAGTGGAGGAGCCCGTCGCCGTCGAAGGGGTGGTAGCGCTTTATCGGCTCAAACAACGCCGTTTCGGTGTTGCGAAGATAGACCCCGTTGAGGTCGTCGGGGATCGCTCCCTCGACCTCCAGATCCCAAGCGTTGAACTGCCGCTGCTGCGGCTTCCACACACCGCTGCGATACGGGTGGGTGTCATCGGGAGCCAGTCCCGACTCCGCCGTCGCCACCACTTCAACCTGCATTTCTCCACCTTGATCGTTGTTGACTCGCTATCGGATTTGGCACGGTGAGGGCGCCGGCAAACCCTGAACGTGGGTGGCGACGACACACGGTCGTTAGCATAGAACCACGACCAGCCTTCGGCCGGTAACAACTTGCGACAGGGGTGGACTTCTTGGCGACATCACAGGCTTCACGAGTGACGATGCTCGGCGGATGGCAGAGCGACTTCGCCACCAACCTGGCCAAGACCGGCGGAACGGTTTCGGACCTGGTAGCCGAGACGATCTCGGCCACGCTTGGAGAAGCGAAGGTTGATGCCAGCGAGATCGAAAGCATCCACGTGGGCAACGCCTTCGGACAGCTCTACAACGGTCAAGGCCACCTCGGCGCCATGCCCGCTTCGGTAGTGCCGGAACTCTGGGGTGTGCCAGCCATGCGCCACGAGGCGGCATGTGCGTCGTCGTCGATGGCCACCCTGATGGCTATGGCCGAGATCGAGGCCGGCCGGTACGACTGTGTACTTGTGCTCGGGGTGGAACAGGAAAAGTCTGTGCCCGGTCCCGAAGCGGCAGCGCTGCAACGGGCGGCGGCCTGGGTCGGGGAAGAAACCGAGGGAGTCGACTTCTTCTGGCCCTTCGCCTTCGACCGGATCGCGGACGAGTACGACACCCGGTTCGGGATCGACGATGCCCACCTACGGGCCATTGGCGAACTGAACCTTCGTAATGCCAAGGACAACCCCAACGCTCAAACCCGAGCCTGGCAGCTCAGCTCGGACAGCTTCGGCGAGGACGACCACGCCAACCCGGTGGTCCACGGTCGATTGCGACGCAACGACTGCACCCAGATCACCGACGGCGCAGTTGGGGTGGTGCTGGTTTCGGACCGTTGGTTGGCCGAACACGGCGACCGGGTTCCGGGTGGCGGCTCACAAATCGCTGGTTGGGGCCACGCCACCGTTGGACTGGGTCTCGAACAAAAGCTCGAACGTTCCGCCCACGAACCCTACGTGATGCCCCACGTTCGCCAAGCCATCACCGATGCCATGGATCGCGCCGGAATCGATGGCACCGACGACCTTGACCTGATCGAAACCCACGACTGTATGACCCCGTCGGAGTACCTGGCCATCGACCACTTCGGCATCACCGCACCGGGGGAAAGCTGGAAGGCCATCGAATCAGGTGTTCTCGAACGCGACGGATCGATGCCGATGAACCCGAGCGGCGGGCTGATCGGTGGCGGTCACCCCGTCGGTGCCACCGGAGCCCGGATGCTGCTCGACGCCACCAAGCAGGTGTCGGGCCAGGCCGGCGGCTACCAGGTTGACGGCGCCCGCCGGGCCGCCACCCTCAACATCGGTGGCAGCACCGCCACCACCGCCTGCTTCGTCGTCGAAGCACGCAACTGAGCCCAAGCTCGATCCGATTCCGAACCTGGCCCGCCAGCCCCAGTCAAGGGTCCGGATCTTTCGAGTCGGTCCCAGTCAAGGTCTGAATCTCCGGGCCGGTCCAGGTCAAGATCTTCCGGCCCTGGCGTCACGACCTTCGAGCCGGTCCAGTTCAAAGTCTCCGCGCCGGCCTAACTCAGGGTGGGTTATGGCGTGATGGGGTTGGGGGTGCAGGTTCGGGTGGCCGACGACGTGTTGCCCAGTCGGGATTCGACCGTGTAGCGGTAGTCCGATCCGGCGGCCACGTTGGTGTCGGTCCAGGTGGTGGCCGGAGCGTTAGTGCGGTTGGCCCAGAAGAAGGCGCCGCCGTTGCGGGAGCGGCGCACCACCATCGACGTGCCTGCGTCACCAGCGGCCCGGGTCCAGGTGACCCGAATGTTGCCGTTTACGATCGACACCGAACAGTTGGCGGGACGAACGGCGCCGGCGCCGCTCACCACGATCGGATTCGGGGTGCAGGTCACGGCCGTCGATCGTTGGCTACCAGCCAGGGTTTCCACGGTGTAGCCGTAGCTGGCTCCGACGGCGGCGTTGGTGTCGGTCCAGGTGGTGGCCGGGGCGTTGGTGCGACCGGCCCACCAGAAGGTGCCACCGTTGCGGGCCCGGCGAATCACAAAGGCGGTGGCGTTGTCGCCAGCCGCTCGAGTCCACGAGACCCGTACGTTGCCGTTCACTACCGCGGCCGAACAGTTCGCCGGCGCGACGGGAGCGGTGCCACCGTTTGTGACCACGATCGGGTTCGGGGTGCAGGTTGTTCTGCCGGAGCGGTCATTGCCGGAAACGGTTTCGACCGTGTATCCGTAGCTGGCACCGGCCGCAGCCCTGGTGTCGACCCAACTGGTGGCGGGGGCCGCAGCTTGACCAGCCCAGAAAAGGGAGCCGGCGTTGCGGTTGCGCCGCACCACAAACTTCGACGCCAGGTCGTTTGATGACCGCACCCAGTTGATACGCACATTGCCGTTCACCACGGAGGCGGTACACGAGGCCGGGGCCAACGGAGCCAGACCGCCTGCGGGAGTGAAGCGGGCCAGCCCGTTCAGGGTGCGACCGCCCCCGCTCAGGTACTGTCCGCCAGACCACAGCCGCCCATAAGAGTCTTCAAGAATGGCCCAGGCACCGGACTGGCCAGTCAGGTCGAACACCTGCGGGGTGAGCTGGCCCGTGGTCTTGTCGACGCCGACCAGGCCACGAGCCGACTGGTTGTCGATTGTGGCGAACTCGGTCACGACCTCGCGGTATTCACCACCAAACATCTCGGAATCGAGGCGGTCGTACCAGCCAACGGATCCCCAACAATGGCAGCCGGACCACACCGTGTTGGCGCCCACAAAAATCACCTGGGTGTCGCCGCCGGAAGACACGTCGCCGAGACCCCGGTTGGTGAAGATGCCATCAAGCACCGAAAGGTTGGCATCCATCCGGATCGTGGTGTGGGCCTGGCCACCGAGGTAGACCCGATTCCCTTCGAACTGAACGTCGTAGTACCAGTTGTCGATCTGCCAGCATCCCGGATCGTCCGGCGCACAGTCATCGTGGTTGTAGGCAAACACCGGATCGCTCTGAGGCAGGCCAGGGACAAGCTGGCCGTTGGTTGGATCAAGCACCACGAAGTTGTCGGTTCCATCGAGACTATTGATCGAATCGAATCGACCAGCCACATACACCCGAGCCCGCGCGGTATCGACGGCGATGCCCATCACCCAGCTGTCGCCGGAGCCGCGGGTACCGTCGTCGATGCCGACCGCCGTCGGCGCCCAGGCGCTATCCAACGCTCCATTCGGCACGCTGACCTTGGCCAGGTTGGCACGAACGGTGCCGCCCACCCGGTTGAAACTTCCACCGGCAAAGATCGAATTCCCGACCACTTCAAGATCCCAAACCGAGGGTCGACCC
This sequence comes from uncultured Acidimicrobiales bacterium, assembly GCA_937925845.1. Classification (GTDB taxonomy): domain Bacteria; phylum Actinomycetota; class Acidimicrobiia; order Acidimicrobiales; family CALAML01; genus CALAML01. The sequence continues at coordinate 3,795 of CALAML010000256.1, forward strand.
CAGGTGTTGTCGAAGTTCGGGTTAAAGCTGGTGTTGCGGGCACCGGTCACCGGATTGAGCAGCACCATGCCGCCGGTGAATTCACCGCCCACCACCAGCTGGCCATTCGGCGCCACATCAAGGGAATAGGCCGGAGCGTCGAGCACCGGGGCAAAGCCCGGGTCGAGGGCGCCGGTGGCGACATCAAAGGCGGCTACGTACGGGCGGGACACCACCGTGCCCTGCGGCGACCGGGCTTCGAGGAATTTCCCAGCTGCATAGACCCGACCGTTGTGCTCCTCGAGGTCATAAACCAGGGCCCGCAGGTTGGCGGTATGGGTTGGGGCGGGGTCCGGGGTCTGGAGATCCCAGATGAAGTCGGGCCCGGCCCGGAATTCGTCGTCGACGCCCTGAGCCCCGGCGGGGCTCGTCGTTGCCGCCAACCCAACGAGAAGCGCAAGTGCGATCGCCAAGAGAAGGCTGCCGGCACGACCGGAGGCTTGAGTATCAGCGCGCTGAGCGCGGACATGGGGACGCGAACGTCGAGGGAGCAACACGGGGGACACCAGCCTGTTCTTCTGTATTCCAGCCACCGACGGAGAGGGGGTCACCAACCGGCGTGCAGCGCAAACCATCGATACTCTCAGGGTTCTTCGATGTGCGCTACGTTCCATTTTTATCACAGGCCCCCAGTGGCTGCGCCGCTAACGATGTGATGTCGACAGATGCAATGGCGACAAGCGTCGCGCTGTCACGACTCCAAAACCCCAGCTTGGAGCCCATTTCTGAGCCTGTACATAGGTAATGCACAGGTGTTGCAGAGGTACAGGTAATGCATAGGTCACAGGTCATGCATGGGCATGGGTAACGCATAGGCAGGGGTAACCCGTAGGCATTGCGAGAGTGATGCTCGCTAGACTTTGGACCAGTGTCAGACCGCCGAGGATCCATTTGGGCGTTCAGCGCGCTTTCTTCGGCACTGGCGGCCGGTTATGGCGTGTTGTTTACGATCGTGGCCGACTTCCGCGAGGCCTATGGGCTGAGCGAAGCGGATGTCGGGTGGCTGATCGGGCTTGGGTTTCTCTCCGCCTTTGTCGCCCAGATATTTCTGGCTCCACTCGCCGATCGAGGCCGAGCTCGTCGCCTGATCATGGCTGGCATCGCCGCCAACGTGGTCGGAACCCTGATGTTGGCTTTCGGTACCGACCTCACGATTCTCCTGGCCGGCCGGCTCATCTCCGGTATCGGGATCGGGGCGACTCTGCCCGCGGTCCGCCGAGTCGTGATCTTGTCCGACCCGGAGAACATCGGAAGCAACCTCGGTCGGCTGCTTTCGGCCGACGTGTTCGGCTTCGCCGCCGGTCCCGCGATCTCCGCGGTTCTGGTTGGACCGTTCGGACTTTCCGCTCCGTTCCTGGTGGTGACCGGCGCGGTACTGGCCTGTTTGGCCTGGACGATGCAGTACCGAATCGACGACGGCTATGACCGAGCGGCCGGCGGCCCCGAGCTTGGCGGCAGCCACACGACCCAGCGACTCGCCGTCGACCTCCTCACCGATCGGGTGGTGATGGGCGCCGTGCTCTTGGCGTCGGCGGCGTTCCTGATGATCGGTGCTTTCGATGCCCTCTGGGATGTGGTCCACTTCGATCTTGGCACCCCGCCATGGATGTCGAACCTTGGCATTACCCTCTTCGCCGTTCCTCTCGTTTTGCTGGGTCCAAGCGGGGGCCGACTGGCCGAGCGGGCCGGCCCGTTCCAAGTAGGTGCAGCCGGTATCTTCGCCGGCGCGGCGTTTCTTACGATCTATGGCCTCGTGCCCTCCGGCACCTGGATCTTCAGCATCGCCTTGATCCATGCCATCACCGACGGTCTCACCATCGCCAGTTCCGGGGTGGCGGTGGCCATGATTGTGCCTGAGCACCGCCAGGCTGGAGCCCAGGGAATCATCGGGGCGGGCCAAGCCCTCACCGGTGGGATCACGGCCATCGTTATCGGCTGGCTCTATGGTGAGGCCGGTCGCTTTCCCGCGTACTTCGCGGCCTCCGTCGCCATGGTCGGCTTTGTGCTCGCAGCCCTTTGGTTGGGGGCGCCGTACTGGCGCAAAAGCGGCGGTACTGATCCGCTAGTGAATCCCAGGGCTGTCCAGGAAGTATGACCGGGCCACAATCTGATGCCACACGAGTGGCGAAAAGTCGTGGCCGTCGAGCCCAGCAAGAGCGATCCCGGCTGGCCAGTCGGCGGGGCCGCGACATCGACATCGACCTTCGAGACGGTGCCGAGAGAGTTGGCATCAGCCCCTCGGACCGGGCTCATTCCAGGGGTCGGACCCGCTCGACCGCAACCAAGCCCCGGCCGGGGGCCGATCCAGGCGGATCGCCATTGTCCGGTCTCCGAGCCCTCCTACCAAAGTTGGGGACGGGCCTTAAGGCCCGCATCCTCGCTGGCGCGCTGGTGGCGCTGGCCGCAGTGCTGGTGATGCTGGGTCTGCGGGATCGACCGGAGCCAACCCGGTTCGACGTGACCGTTACCGAATCCGAACTCGAGCAGGGTCTGGCGTCGCTCCGCGGGGCGGTAGTGGTTCGGGAGTGGGAACCATCACCGCCGTATCGCCGGGCCGACTACATGCCCAGGGGATGGGCCGACCTGGACGGCGACTGCCGCGACACCCGCACCGAGGTGCTCGCGGGACAGAGCATCAGCGAGGCGAAGATGTCGGCCAACGGTTGCGAGGTGGTGTCGGGGGAGTGGATCGACCCGTACACCGGGCTCCGGTTTAGCGATCCGAACGTGGCCGATATCGACCATGTTGTGGCTCTGGCCGAGGCCCATCGAGCAGGGGCATGGCGACTCTCGGCGGAGGAGCGAATCGAGTTGGCCAACGACCGATGGGCCCGATCGGTCGGTCTGGCGGTGGTCGAACGTCGAATCAACCAGTCGAAAGCGGATCGACCCCCGCAGGAGTGGTTGCCCCCGGTAGCGGAACGCCAGTGCAGCTTCGCCCTTCGTTGGATAGCGGTCAAGGACCGCTGGAGCCTCGCCTTCCAAGCAACCGAGGTCGAAGCCCTCACCGCTGTCCTCGACCGCTGCCAGCCCCTCCAACCACTCGACTGATCCCGCAGCCAAGTGTGATTCACCTCGGAGGTGGACCTCCAAGGTGGACCTCGCACCTCGATTCACCTCGGAGGTGGACCTCGGAGGTGAACTTTGGTTCCCCCAACCACTCGACTGACCCCGCTTCAAGCCCAGGTGAGTACTGGTCGATACAGCGTTATGCCAGCAGGTGGATTCGAGCGACTGATCGAATTTCTTACGGTGCATCCGAACGATCGGATGGCCCGTCGTATCGCCATGGCCGGAGAAGCCGAGCCGGCGAACACCGACTTGGCCTATCCGAAGCGTCTCGGTCTGCCTCCGTTGAGCGAACTCGGCGCAGATCTGCTCGAAACCTCAGCCTGGACAAGGGTCTTTGTGTTGACGAGGCCAGTACTGTTTGTTGCGCTGTACGCGTTCGTCTTTCACATCGGCCTCTGGCCCCTTGCTTTGGTGGTGATCCCCATCATCTACCTGACCACCGGTGCTGCGCTACACGACCTGCTGCATAAGACGTTGGGTTTACCGGAGCGACTGCATGGGGTGTTGCTTGCACTTATGGGTGGCCTGATTCTGGAAAGCGGGCACACGCTGCAAGCGACCCATCAAGTGCACCATCGCAAGCTGCACACGTCAGCTGACCCGGAGGGCTACGTCGACCGCTATGGCAACCTGCGAACGTTGGGGGAGGGCCTGTTCTGCAAGCACTACCTGGCTTGCTGGGTCATGCGGAACCGACCCAATGTGCGTCGTTGGGTCATCGCCGAGGGGATGTGGGCCCAGGTCGCCATCCTCAGTGGTGTGCTGCTCGCATTGCGATTCCCAGTCTTCGGGGTCTACATCGCGGCCACGGTGATGGGCAGCTGGCTGTTTCCGTTGGTCGGGGTGAAGCTGGTGCACCGCGATCCCGGTCGAGATGTCCTCCAGGGCACCAAGACGTTCCGTGGTGTGGTGGTGTCCCGCTTCGGATGCGGCCTGAGCTACCACCTCGAGCATCACCTCTACCCCAGGGTGCCCGGCCACCAACTCCGACACCTTTCCGAGCGCCTCGGCGAACGCCTCCACGAAGCGGGCGCAGTGCCAACCCAAGCCGTATAAGACCGACCTCCAAGGTGAATATGGTTCACCTCCGAGGTGAAGTCTTTGAGCGAGTTTGTCCTTCGAGGTGAATGTGGTTCACCTTGGAGGTGGACCTTGGAGGTGAAGTCCTCGAGCAAGCACGTCCTTTGAGGTGAATGGGGTTCACCTCGGAGGTGACTTGGACTGGGGTTTGGCGACGGGGTTATTGGTTGCCTACGGTCCAGTCGAGGATGCGCTTGGGGCGTTTGGCGCCAGTGTTGGGCTCGACCGGGTCCTCGGCTTGGGTGTCGAGGTTGTTGCCGGTGCTGGTGAATGCTTGGGTGTTTATTGCCTGAAGTGGATCGGGGGTTGGTGGCTCGGCGAGGTGGGGGCGTGGGATTCCGACCGGGGTCTGATCGGTGGCTGGTTCGGTGCCGTTGGTTGTCGTTGAACCGTTGGTCGGAGCTGGAGGCGCGGAGTCGACCGGGCGGATTCTGCTGGCTGGTCGGGCGAGGGTTTCCTCGTCGAGCCAACTGTCCTGGTCGTGTAACGAAAGGTCCCCATCCGAGACACCGTTGGTCAGGGAGCCGGTATCGCGATGCCCATGGCCGGCATCACCTTCGTTGGGCCCAAGACCGCTGTTGGATCGTGATGCCTTTTCGGAGGCCCGAGCTCGGATCGACCGAAGATCGATGGCATCGGAGCGGGTGTCGTCGTTCACCGTTTCAACCGTGACCGAGAGTTCGGCGGTGTCGTTTAAGAGGTTGACCCGAACCACCGACACGTCGATGACCGCTTCACCGGAGCGCTCTCGCAAATCGGCAATCAGCTCGGGGCGACGTTGCGGCGGAAGGTTCTCGATCCGGTCATAGAGCATGGTGAGGGTTCGGGGCCGCGTCTGGGCCCAGCCAGACAGTGCGATCACTGTGGTGACGGCGATGGTGTTGATCAACACGAGCTCCCAGGCCTCGAGCAACTCCACCGACACGCCGTTGATTACCGCCACGACGATCGCGGTAAAGAGATAGGTCATCTCGAGAATTGGCAGGGTCGCAGTTCGAAACCGCATGATGCCGAACAGGGCAAACATGCCAAAGCCCACCCCAGCGCTCAGGTCGGCTACCAGCATCAGGTGGGTCACAAGGAAGACGAGAACGTTCACCAGGATCAGGGTGAAGAGGTAACCGGCGTTGCGCTGGGCCCGGTAGTAGCCGAGTGTCATGATCAAGGCCACCGCAACCAAATCGACGGCCAGGCTGGCGAGGAGCATGCCGAAGTTCAGGCCGTCGCCCATCGCCAACACACTGGGCATCGTCCCTCCGGAAGCGAAGAGTTCAGTCATCGGGTTCATATCAACACGCCTCAATCGCTTGGCTCAGTCCATGCCGGTGCGAGGTCAAACCCCGGGCGACACGGCGCTCGGGGTGCAGATTTGGGTACAGATCAGTTGGTGGGGTCTGGCGAAGGACCGCTTTAAAGCGGTTCATCCGGACGCCGGCCACACAGGTGGCGACGCCGGCGCAGTACTTCGAAAACGATCCCGGTCGGGCACCGACAGAGCGCAGCGCTTCGAATGCCGGTGAGGAGCGGTCGAGCTGTTGCTGCTTCATCTCGATAATGACCGCCGGAGCAAAGCTGACATGGCGCTGACGGCTCCGGCACTGCAACGAAAGGTCGACGGTGATCCGCTCGGTCAGATCCGGGTTGGCCAGCAGGATCCGGCGGTAGCCGATCACCACCACCGGTCGAAGGGTTGTGGGGTCGACATCAATGTTGTTGACGATCAGCGCCCGCTCCGTGGGCCCAAGCTCGCGCTGGTTCGGCTCGGCCATGGCCCGGAACTTCACCGACCGGCCTTTGTGGTTCTTGTGCTTGACCTCAAAAGCCGTCGGCCCATTCGGACCGTAGCTGCGGAACCGAACCTTCGAACGACTGCCGCGGCGGTTGTGATGGGCGCGGAAGAAATCGAGGTTCGGGTTATCGAAGTAGAAGTTGCGGTAGTCCTGAACCCGTCGGCCCTGGTGTTCAAGAATGACCAGATCTCCGGCGATCTCGCTGAGCCAGTTGGCGGCCTGGGTCGGGTCCATCACGGTCTTGGTCTCGACCCGGTCGCTGAGACGAACCGAGTCGAACGCGCTCAACGGTCGGGGATCGATTTTGGAAACGATGCTGTTGATCGTCCTGTTTCGGCCGGTCGGGTCGGCGGGGACGCCTACCACCGGCGGGACATAGGGCGCGAAACCCGAAGGCAGCACCGATTCTGCTGAGCGACTACTCGGCATGGCTTCCAGACAAGGGACGGGCAGGCAGACCAGTCACCGTTCACTGATTCAGCCGAGTGGACCTAAGCGAATCAGCAGCTTGCGCTGGCGAACTGCGTCCGCCTCACGACAAGCAGGGTGCTAGCCGTGCGAATAGTAGGCACAGCGGGTGGCGAGGAAGGGGGACCGAACGTGTGTCATCAAATCCGTCACCACTCAGTGACATCGAACTGTAACGGTGGGCGCTGGTTCGGCGTGGAATCCATGTGGCTCCGCAACACTGCGGTGCCACACCGGTAGGTTCGCCCTGATACGCCCGCTGGCGGCGGCTCGACCTGAGCCTGATCGATGACAAGGACGTTTGTCGATGCAACGACGGAGCGCCAAAATTTCTCCCCCCAATCACCCCCACCTTTCCCAAACCGCAGCAGGGCCGGTTGACAGTCCCGTCCATGGGTCGCTGCGGCAAGGCCGAAACGTTGGCTCGCTGGTAGCGCTGCTGGCCCTGGTAGTGGTGATGCTCACGATCGCCTTGGCCACAAGCGTGCCGGCCCAGGCCCGCACCAACCTGGTGATCTCCGAGATCCACTATCACCCGGCCGACTCAGCCGCCAAGGGCGAAGTGAAGGCCGACGACCTCGAATTCATCGAGCTCTTTAACCCGAGCCCGGACCCGGTCAAGCTGGATGGCTACCGACTCAGTAAGGGCGTAAAGGCCGACCTTGAAGGAACCATCGCCGCAGGCGGTTATGTGATCGTTGCCAAAGACGCAGACGCGGCGGAGGCTACCTACGGCGTGAAGGCCGTCGGCGACTGGAAAGGCAACCTCTCCAACGGCGGCGATACCATCCGCCTGCGAAACACCAACGACGACATCATCGACGAAGTCACCTATGCCGATGCTGGCGCCTGGCCCCGCGCTGCGGATGGCAAAGGCTCGTCGCTCGAGCTTGTCCGCCTTCGGTCCGACAACAACGTCGGCAGCAACTGGGCCGCCTCAGCCGATGGTCCTACGCCGGCAGCTCGAAACTCGGCGACCCCGGCACCTGAGAAACCCATCACCGATGTGACCAACACGCCCAAACGGCCCGGACCAAAACAGCCGGTAACGATCTCGGCCCGGGTTCCAGGAGCCTCGGAAGCCACGCTGATCTATCGCGTGGGCTACGGGCCCCGCCGTCAGGTTGCGATGCAGGCCAACGGGTCGGTGTTCACCGCCACCATCCCTGCGCAGACCGCTGGTGAGCTGGTGCGCTACCGAGTGACTGATTCCGACGCCAGCCGAACTGCGCCGCGCCAGAGCGACACCCGCAATTTCTTTGGCTACGTCGTCAAGGATCCGGCGGCGGAGAAGGGCCTGCCGACCATTCAGTGGTTCATGAAGCCCGGCGACTTCGAGACGATGAACCGCGAGGATCGTCTCACCAACAAGATGTATCCGACCGTGGTTGCCTATGGCGACCAGGTGGTTGACAACGCCCGGGTCCGAATCCGTGGTGGAGAGTTCGGTCGACTCAACTTCGCCAAGCAAAGTTTTGAGATTGAGCTACCCGAGGGCCACACCATCAGCGTGCCCGAGGTTGTCGATCACCCCGTCGACCAGTTTGCCCTCCAGGCGGAGTGGGGCGATTGGACATGGGGTCGGGCCCTCGCCACTTGGTGGGTCTTCGAACAGGCCGGCTTCCCCGAGGTAGCCAGCGACGTGATCCGGGTGCATCAGGGAGGCGAGTTCTTCGGCCTGTACTTCTTCCAGGAGAAGCTCGATGCCGACTGGCGCAAATCGGCTGGGCTCGATGGCGGAGCGTTCTACCGGGCCAACGAGGGCGGCTGGGACTTCCCCGACCGAGGCTTTGAGGTCAAAGAACCCAAAGGCGGAACGCTCGACCCGATGGTGGCCATGGCCGAACGCCTCAACGCCCACCAAAGCGATGACAAGGCCAACTTCCTGTTCGAGAATTTCGATGTGGCCAATATCGTGAACTACTTGGCGGTAAGTGCCGTCACCGGCCACGACGACCAACTCAGCCACAACTTCTACGTGTTTCATGACGCCGACCACACCGACCGGTGGAGCCTCTACCCGTGGGACGTCGGCCTCACCTTTGGTCTCAACCTGGCCAACTGCCAATGGGACCCGATGGTTGAACTCGGCTGCGTGGGCGACGACCTGTTTGATGCCTTCTGGCAGGTCGACGAGTTCCGGGAGATGTACTGGCGCAGGGTGCGGACGCTGCTCGACGGCCCGCTCGGTGGACAGCGTCTCGAAAATCGCCACGCCAAGCTGCTCCAGCGGATGGATGCCGATATCGAATCGGAACTGGCCAAGTGGCAGGGACGTTCCAGCCCCCGGGATAACCAGATTGCCTTTGACAACGGAGTGGCGGCTCGCCGAGAAGCGTTCCGGGTGGAGGGCCGCGTTCCGAGTTCGGCCACCGGTCGGGCCCGGATACTGATCAACGAAATTCTCGCTGATCCGGCCGATGGCATGGCGGAGTACGTGGAGCTCTACAACCCGACCGGGGCCGCCATCGACATCTCCGACTATCGCCTCGATGGCGTGGACGGTGACCTGCCCGGTGGATCGGTCATTCGACCCTTCGACTATCTCGTGCTCACCAGCGATATCGCCGAGCTAACCGAATCCGGAGCGCTCGCCGGCAAGCGGGTGGTGGTTGCCGAATTTGATGGTGGCCTGAAGAACGGCGGTGAGACGCTTACCCTCCTCGATCGCCGAGACCGCGTGATCGACCGGGTGACCTACTCCGATTCCAGCCCCTGGCCCAGCGGTGTTATTGAGTCCGGCCGGTCGCTCCAGCGACTCGATGGCTCCGATGGCCCGACCGTCGACTGGGTCGGTTCCCAAGCAGCGGGCGGGAGCCCAGGCAGCTACAACAACGGCGACGCATCCAGCGCCTCCACCGTTGCCGCCGACGACCGCGCACCAGACAAGTCCAAGGACGAAGGCCAGACTCCCTCGGCTCCAGCTCCAACCGGTGAAGCCGGCCGCCCCAAGGCAACGTGTAGAGGGCTGGCCGTCACAATTCGCGGCACCGCAGGCGACGACGTTATCGAGGGCACGCCCGGGCGCGATGTGATTAGTACCGGCACCGGAGACGACACCATCAATGGCCTGGCTGGCAACGACGTGATCTGCGCCGGGGCCGGAAACGACCGCATCAACGGCGGCGCCGGTAGAGACACCATTCTGGGCGAGCGCGGTCGAGACAATATTCGAGGCGGCCCGGGAGCCGACCTGATCCTCGGCGGCAGCGGCAACGACGTACTCCGAGGTGATGGCGAGCGCGACAAGATCCAGGGTGGCCGAGGCAACGACCGAATCTACGGCAACGCCGGAACCGACCGCCTTGAGGGCGGACCGGGACGCGACACACTCTGGGGCGGTTCAGCCAACGACTGGATCTCCGGCGGAGACGGAAACGACAAAGCCTTCGGCGGCGACGGCAACGATCGCGTGCGAGGCGGCCCCGGCGCCGACCGGCTACTCGGCGCCAAAGGTGCCGACCGGCTCCACGGCGCCGACGGCAACGACGTGTTGATCGGAGGACTCGGGCGCGGCGACCGGTGCAATGGCGGTCCCGGCCGCGACCAGGACAAGTCCTGCGCCACCGTGCTCTAGTCTCCCGAACGCGCTAGCTGGATAAGACCGGGCCGGCTGCGGTGACAGGACGAGCGCTGACGATCCAGGCCGCCTTACGACACCGAGAGCGGGTCGCGCCAAAGGCGAGATCTCTGTCTCGATCAACCTTTGATCGTGGCCTCAGCTGACACTCGCGGGTGTGAGCACGAATGGCCACCGAGCAGTCGCTCATCAGCTTTCGCTGGTGAGAAACCACTCGGTGGCCATAAACGAGGTATTGAAATTGGTGCTGCTTAGTGACTCAAGCGGCGTTGAAGGTCATCTTTCCCTGGCCGCCGAGGTCCAACACAAGGCGGGTTCCGTTTCGGCGGATATCGAATGACGTTGCCCGACTCAGAGCCCGGGTGAACTGGATCTCTGACTGTGCCAGATTGGTCCCACACAGGATGCGGGTTGCCCCAAGAGTGCCGATGTCCAATTGATTGGCGTTTGTGGTGAAGCCTCCGAAGTAGGTGTTGCAGCCGGAGAATCCGCTGACGCGGTTGCGGGTGAAGTCAAGGGTGACGTTTCGCTTGATGACCCGACTACTGAAAATCGGACCCTCAGCGCTGCGCAACCTCCACGAAGTGCCGGCGAGCGAATCACCAGCTGAGCCCTGCGAACCAGCGCGGTTGAAGGTCATCCTTCCCTGGTTGCCGATGGTCAGCACAAGGCGGTTTCCACTTTGGCGTACCTGAAAGGAGGTGGTTGCGTCCAATGCTCGGAGGTATTGCGACTCGGACCGGTTCAACCGAGTTCCGCAACTGATTCGAGTGGTGCTGATCGGGCCGAGGTTCAGTTGAGCGCCGTTGGCGCGAGCACCTCCGAAGTAGGTGTTGCATCCGGCAAATCCGTTGACCCGGTTGCCGGAGAACTGAAGGGTGACGTTTCGCTTGACGAGCGGGGTGCTGAAGATCCGACCCTCGAAACTGCGCAGGTTCCAAGACGTACCGTCCAGGGAGGCAGTCTGCGCGCTCGCCGGGGAAAGAGCTGGCCCTTGCGTGGCAAACAAGGCGATCACGCAGGCAGCTATCAGGAGGCCATTTTTCTCGGGGGTGCAGAACGCCATGCCTTCGAGCGCAGGGCGGCGTGCGGGCGACCCAAGGTGGTTCAGCCTCGGCGCCGTTGCTCGGTCTCGGCCTTGAGGCCCTCGGCGAACTTTCGCAGGGATGGATTGAGATCCGGAATCTTGCGTTTGAAGACCGGCAGGAGGCGGCCCGAGAACACTTCCCGGGTTTGAAAGTAGGTGCGGTTGTCGTCGATCAACGTGAGGTTGAAGGCCCGACCAGCCCGGAACAGCCCAAAGGGCATGCCCGACTGCCAGACCATCCGCTCGTCGCGAGTGAGCTCGGCCACCTTCACCTTAAACTCGCGATCGGGGCTGATTTCGGTATGGATCGTTAGCTGACCACCCTCAACCAGCGTTCCCTTCACCGCGGTGACTCCCGAGCTCCAGTTCGGGTATCCGGCGACGTCGACCAGCACCCGCCAAACTTCTTCCGGTGGGGCATCGATCTCGGCCGTTGCTTCGAAATCCAGCATGGCTTGAGACTATCGGTGCCTGGCGCCCCGGCGTACACCGGTGATCTTCAACGCTGCTAGCGGCACCCGGCGTTGAGCGGCCATACACTTGACCCATGACCGAAGTGACCTGGACTCGAATGGAAGAGGGGACGAAGGCAGACTACGAACGCCTCGCCCCGCTTTTTGAAGATCACGCCCGCGGCTCACTTGTTGACAACCTGGCCGGCTTGCTTCGGATGCTTCAAGGACCCAAGCTTGGCTACCAGGTGGATCGCTACGAGCACTCGCTGCAGTCGGCCACCCGGGCCCTGCGGGCCGAAGAACGAATCGATCTGGTTGTGGGTGCGTTGCTCCACGACGTGGCCGACGTCTTTGCCCCCGACAACCACAGCGAGGCGGCCGCGGCCATGCTGGCGCCGTACGTCGACGAGCAAACCCATTGGGTGGTCAAACACCACGGGATCTTCCAGGGCTACTACTACTTCCACCATTTGGGCGGCGACCGCGACGCCCGGGACCGGTATCGGGCGTCGCCCCACTTCGATGCCTGCAAACACTTTTGTGCCGAGTACGACCAGAACTGTTTCGATCCTGCGTACGCCAGCGAACCACTGGAGACCTTTCTGCCGATGATGGAAGAGGTCTTCGCTCGGCCCCCACAAGTTGCAGGTGTTGCCGGACTCGACCCGACCTCGTGACCACATCGGACGAAGGTTGGGAGCCGGTTCTTGACGATCTAGCCGCCCGGCGGGCCGAGGGCCGGTCGATGGGCGGCGAGGCGAAGCTGGCCAAGCGCGCCGCTCGTGGCCAACTCGATGCCCGGGCCCGCGTCGACGTGCTGACCGATGACGACACATTCGTTGAGATCGGCGTGCTGGCTGGCCCGCTCCCCGCCGATGCGTTCGTGGCCGGAGTAGCCACGATCGATGGCCGACCAGTGGCAGTGGGGGCCGAAGACTTCACCGTGGCGGGCGGCTCAATCGGCATGGGCGCAGCATCAAAACGTTACCGGCTGGCCGAACTGGCACTTCAGGAACGGATGCCGCTCATTTTGCTGCTGGAAGGTGCGGGGCACCGCCCGCCCCGACCGGGAGATCCGCCATCGAAACGCGGTCCCAACGACCTTCAAGCCCAGGCCGAGGCTTCAGGATATGTGCCGATGGCCACCGCAGTTCTGGGTCCGTCGGCCGGACACGGGGCGCTGAGCGCGCCGCTGTCGGACTTCACCGTGATGACCGGGGCCGCGTCGATCTTCACCGCCGGACCACCGCTGGTGAAAGCGTCTATCGGCGAGGACCTCACACCCCAGGAACTTGGTGGTCCCGAGGTGGCTCTGCGAAGCGGGGTGGTGCACAACCGGGCCACCGATGACACCGACGCCCTGGCCCAGATCCGGCGATGGCTTACCTACCTGCCCAACTCAGCCTGGGAGCATCCGCCATCCGGGCCGGTTGATATCGACAACGCGGACGCTGGAAGTCGAGAGACCCCCGAACTCACCGCGCTCATCCCGAGAAACCCCCGCCAGGCTTACGACATGACCGCAGTCATCGCAACCGTTGTTGACCGCGGCAGCTGGTTCGAAGTGCAGCCCGAGTTCGGCGCCTCCCTCCTCACCGGTCTCGCCCGTCTCGGTGGTCGCAGTGTGGCGCTCGTAGCCAACCAGCCGATGGTTCGAGCAGGCACGATCGACGCCGAAGCGGCCGAGAAGGCGGGCGACTTCATCCGCTTCGCCGACTCTTTTCACCTGCCTCTTGTGTTTCTGACCGACAACCCGGGCGTCATGGCTGGGTCTACCGCCGAGCGTTCCGGGATACTTCGCCACGCCGGACGAATGTTTGCCGCCCAACACCGGGCGACGGTGCCGAAGCTGCAACTCACCCTCCGAAAGGCCTACGGCTTCGGCAGCAGCGCCATGGCGATGAACCCGTTCGATGGCCAGACGCTCAACCTGGCCTATCCCGGCGTTACGTTCGGAGCCATGCCTTCCCGCGGCGCCGATGAGGCCACCCATGCCGATGCGGCCGGGCGAGCCGAGCTTCGGGAGGCCGAGCTGGCCTCCGGCTATCGGTCTGCGTCCGGTCTCAGCATCGATGACCTGATCGAACCGGCGCAGACCCGCAACATGCTGCTCGCTGGTCTTCGCACCAGCGCCAACCGGATGGCCATTCCCCCAGCGCCAAAAGCCAGGGTCGGCAACCGCGGCTGACCATCGCACCAAGATCTGCGACGCCTGGTGCCGCAGAAACAACCTCCCAGGGCACTACACCTAGGGTCACAAATCTTGTCGGGTGTGTTTGTTTGATGCCTGGACGCGCAACTGACCAGAGCCGGCACAACTCGGCTCTGGTCAGGCGTTTCGGAACAGCTTTGATCTGATGGGGGGCAGCTGTCTCAGCAGGCGTTACTGCGGAGGCTTCCTGCTTAGTGGTTGCAGTTGGGGCCGTGCTCGTGGTCGCCGTGGTCGTGGCTTTGTTCTGCCTCGGCCATCTCCTTGCGGACCACTTCCATATCAAGGGCGGAAGCCTGGCTGATCAGATCATCGATGGCGTCGGCCGGAAGGGCGCCCGCTTGGCGAAAGAGGGGGACACCATCTCGGAACACCATGATCGTGGGAATCGACTGGATGCCCACCATGCCAGCCAGCTGCTGCTCGGCCTCGGTATCGACCTTGGCAAACACGACTTCGTCGTGACGCTCGGCTGCTGCTTCGTACACGGGTGCAAACGACTTGCACGGACCACACCATTCAGCCCAGAAGTCGACCATTACGATTCCGTCCTGGTCGACGGTGCCTTCAAATTGGTCAAGAGTTACATCTACGGTGCTCACGGCGTCTCCGATCTGTGGCCGGGCATGTGTCCATGTGTCGGCCGATGTTGTTTGAGGCGATCGGGCTTGGGGAAGTCCGCCTCCGACCACAAAAGGTAACCAGAGCGTATGGAAAATGATTCCCGCTTCGATCGAGTACTCACAACTGTTGCCAAACCGACAACGGGTAATGCGGGTATTGGCGTGGTGAATTCGTTGCATTGTGGGCTTGGCATCGGTCTATGCTGGAGCCACCTAACCAACCGGGGAGCTCAGGCAACTGGGCTGAGAGGATGACCGAGAGCGTCATCGACCCGCCGACCTGATCTGGGTAATGCCAGCGAAGGGAGAACCATGAAGTTTCTACGTTCGATCACGCGTTTGGTCGCCGTTGTTGCGGTGGCCGCTCTGATGGCTGCGGCGTGCGGCGACACCAGTGGCGGAGGCGATGGCAACCAGGCCTCCGGCGACACGGCTACGCCGGATGAGTCGCCCGAAGTCGAATCCTCAGAAGATTCGGCCAATGAGAACGACGCGGAGGATGACGACACTGCTTCCGAAGATGATGCTTCTCAAGAAGGTGCCTCTGGGGATGCTTCGGACGGCGACAGTGCCGATGAGAACGCCGATGACTCCGATGACGCGGACACCGAATCACTCACCCTGTTGACCCATGACTCGTTCGCAGTGAGCGACGGGACTCTTGAAGCGTTCACCGAACAGACCGGGATCGAGGTAACCCAACTCGCCGGAGGCGACGCCGGAGAACTGGTGGCCAAAGCCATCCTTAGCGCCGGAGCGCCAGAGGGCGATGTGTTGTTCGGCATCGACAACACCTTCCTGCAACGCGGTCTCGATGCCAACGTCTTCCTGCCCTACGAGTCGCCAACACTGGCTGTGGTCCCCGATGAGTTCGAACTCGACGACGAATACCGAGTCACCCCAATCGACGTTGGCGACGTGTGCGTGAACTACTGGACCGATTCACTCCCGGGTGGCGTCGCTCCCGAATCGCTGGCCGACCTGACCAAACCTGAGTTTGCCAGCTCGTTTGTAACCCAGAACCCCGAGAGTTCGTCGCCCGGCTTCGCTTTCCTCCTGGCCACCATCGAAGAGTTCGGCGATCCGGGTTGGGAACAGTATTGGGAGGAGCTGCGCGATGGCGGGATGACCGTCACCGCCGGCTGGTCCGACGCCTACTACGGGGACTTCGTGGCGGGCGGTGGCGAGCGTTCACTGGTCACGTCGTACGCATCGAGCCCGGTTGCCGAGGTGGTCTTTGCCGAAGAGCCGATCGATTCGCCGCCAACCGGCGTTCTCACCGACAGCTGCTTCCGCCAGATTGAATTCGCCGGGATCCTTGACGGCACCGAGAACGAGGCTGGCGCCCAGCAGCTGATCGACTTCATGTTGTCGGATACTTTCCAATCCGACATTCCCCTCAACATGTTTGTTGAGCCCGTGAACTCCACCGTCGAGCTCCCCGAATCGTTCCTTGAGCACGGTGTAGCCATCGACAACCCACGGTCGCTCAGTCCGGAAGAGATCGAGGAAAACCGGGCCGACTGGACCGATCGGTGGGTCGAGATCGTTCTGCGATGACGCTCCTCGGTTCTGATGGGGCCCTCGGCCCAGCCCGGTTCTGGCGGACGCCATGACTTCGTCGGCGCGGCCAGCGGGATCGATCCCGTTGGCCGCGCCGTCACCGGACCGACGCGACTGGCTCAGGAAGCTTGGGTTCGCGTTGACCGCCGCCGTGCCAATCCTCTTTCTCGGTGCGCTGTTTGTCTGGCCGCTGAGCCAGATACTGCGGACCAGTCTGAGTGGGTCAGGTCG
>CALAML010000257.1 GCA_937925845.1 uncultured Acidimicrobiales bacterium
CACCTCGCCGCTCAACATGTGGCTTTCCGACAAGGATCGGCCCAAGGGTGCGATGCGGGCCATGCCCAACCTGATGGAGGCCGACCTGGAGAGCTTCGGCGCGGCCACGGTGGAGGACTTCACCTGGAAGCAGCTGCTCGACACCGATTCCTGCACCATGTGTGGTCGTTGCACCAGCGTGTGCCCGGCCCACGCCACCGGCAAGCCGCTCGACCCTCGCGAGATTGTGCTCAAGACCGGCGAGGTCATGGCCGCCACCGGCGATCCGCAAGTGTCGCCTCCGATCGGTGTCGACCCCGACATCACCATCGAGGCCAACTCGATCTTCGAGCGGGTCAGCAGTGAAGAGGTGTGGAGCTGCACCTCGTGCCGGGCTTGCGATGAGATCTGCCCGGTCAACATCGAGATTCTCGACAAGATCCTCGATATGCGCCGTTACCTGTCGCTGATGGAGTCGGACTTCCCGACCGAATTGGGCAACGCCTACCGGTCGATGGAGAACTCGGGTAACCCGTGGGGTATCAGCCAGGGTGACCGGGCCGACTGGGCCAAGGACTTCTCCGACATTCCGGTGCTTGACGGCGGCGATCCGCTTGAGAGCGAGTACCTCTACTGGGTTGGTTGTGCCGGCTCGTTCGACGACAAGAACAAGAAGGTGAGCCAGGCCATGGCCAAGCTGATGCGCCGTGCCGGCCTCAGCTTCTCGATTCTTGGCCCGGCCGAGATGTGCACCGGCGACCCGGCTCGCCGTTCCGGCAACGAGTACATCTTCCAGATGCTCGCCATGCAGAACATCGAGACCATGAACGCCATGGGCGTGAAGAAGATCATCACCCAGTGCCCCCACTGCTTCAACACCATGTTGAACGAGTACCCGCAGCTCGGTGGCAACTACGACGTGATCCATCACAGCCAGCTGTTGGAGCACATGATCGACGAAGGCAAGCTCGATATGAAGAGCGCCAAGCTCGAAGAGCGCATCGTCTACCACGACAGCTGCTACCTCGGTCGTCACAACGACGTCTACCTCAGCCCCCGCAGTGTGGTGGCTTCGATCGGTGGCGTCGAGGTGGTTGAGGCCACCCGCAACGGCACCCAGGGCATGTGCTGTGGTGCCGGTGGTGCCCGCATGTGGATGGAAGAGACGATCGGTACCAAGGTGAACGATGAGCGTTCGTTGGAGTTGATCAACACCGGCGCCAGCCGCGTCGCCACCGCCTGCCCGTTCTGTTACATCATGATGGACGACGGCATTAAGGGTCACGGCAAGGAAGAGGACGAGGTGAAGGTGGCCGACATCGCCATGCACGTCCTCGAAGCCATCGAGGCCGGCGAAGCCGAAGAGTTGGCCACCGTCCACAGCCCCATCACCCCCGACACCACCGGCTGACCATCCCCGGCAGAACGCGAATCGGTCCGGGCGATGTTTCGCCCGGACCGAAGTGCTTTTTGTGGGAAGTAGGTGTGTGACTGCTTGGGTTTGGTTAGCGCACCGGGTTGCCTTCACCGCATCGTTGATCCCAGTGGTTCAGGGCCTCGACCTTGAACACCGGGTTCTTGAAGATGCCGTCTTCGAGCACCCAGTGATGGGCGCCCCATTGGGAGTCGGCCATGTCGGTGCTCTTGTCGATCACGAAGTGCAGGCAGAACCCGCCGCTGCCTCCGGCGTTGGCGTTGTGGATGCCGCGCAGAGCATCAAGCACGTGGGGTGCTGCTGGCCCGTCATGGCTCCCGCTTCGGAAGTTTGCGCCAACAATGTCCCAGTCCTCGAAGAGGAAGTCGCACGGTCCGGTGTCACAGGCCACCAGGATGTCCTCCACCTCGTCGGCGAAAGCATCGTCGAAGTAGGGCACCAGTGTGGTCTGCCATGCCGCTCGACCGTTCTCCCATTCGTCATCGGGCTGCCAGTCGTCGAAGAAGTCTCCGGCATCGACCGCGTCGGCCAGGCTTCGGGTGGTGACTTCGCCGATGGTGATTTCGGCGCGGGCGTAGTCGTCGACGGTGATGACGATGTCGTCGCCAGCCACATCGGCCGGACGACAGGCGCTGGCGAGGAGCATGACTCCAAGACCGGCGGCGGTTAGTGCTTTGTGGAGCTTTCCGCTCCCGTTGAAACCCATCATGGTTCTTCCCTTTCCCGTTGATGGTGTCGTTGAAGCGACTCGTGGTGAGTCGCAATGCGATCGTAGAAACGCCTGCCGCCAGGGTCTGTCGCCCAGCCGACACCTCGGCAGGTCGGGGGAACCGGGTCAGACTCCCTGGCGTTGCGATCACCGCCAGCGCAGCCGCTTGTAGAGCTGGGATGAAGCGGCACCGATCTGTTAGAAACCGCTGGTGAGCAAATCCCGCATGCTGACCCGCAACAGATCCGATGTCTGAGCGGTTCCTGCTGTTGAGCCACACCGGAGCCACGTTGGCCATGGTCGGGGTGATGTGGATGGTGCAGCTGGTGGTGTATCCGGCGTTTCGTTCGGTCGGGCCGGGAGAATTAGTCGACTACGTCACCACTCACTCGACCCGCATTGTCTTTGCCCTCGCCCTCTTTGCTCCTCTCGAGGTTCTGGTCGCGCTGCTCTTATGGCTCAACCCGCCGGGAGGTGTGTCGAAATCACTGGCGTTGGTCGCCGGGGTAGTCCTGGCCGTGATGTGGGTATCGACCGGATTGTTCTTCGGCCCGTTTCACGGACGGTTGGTGGCCGACGGCGGCCGGCCCGATCTCGTGGATCAGTTGATCACCACCAACTGGTTCCGAACCATCGGCTGGACCATCCGCGGCGGCCTGGCCCTGGTGATGCTCAACCAAGCCCTCGACACCACCCCCTCCTAACCAAACCGCCCGAAATGTCGGAAATTTGCGACAGAGTTTGTCGTTTTCTTCCGACATTTCGGGTTTTGGCGCCTGAACTTGACCAACTGTCGGCCAAGTAACAGACGTGAATGCCGTTCTCGCATCGAATTGAACCATCACCTACCCGATGGAGGACGTTCGATGTCTACGCCGTGCAAGAAACTCGCAATCGCAATTCTCACCGCTCTCACGGTGCTGTCATCGCTGGCCCTGCCGGCACACGCCGCGCCGCAGTCGCCCAAGTCGCCCCTGATTGGCGACCGACCAATCTTCCAAATCCCGCCGGGGTCCCTCCCCAACTACCTGCCCCAGTTTCCGCTACCCCTGATTGGCCCGGTAGAGGTAAACGTTGAACTCCTCGATCATCCCTCCGGCTCTACGTCCGAGTGCGATGAACCCACGGTGGAGCTTCGGTCCGGCGATCGCATCGGCGCTTTCGAGGACGTCAGCCGCGACGTTCGGATCACCAAAATGTTCGCACCGTCAGCCAACAGCTCAGTGTTCGGACGGATTCACTGTGGCGGCACCCGTGACCCTGGCGAGCAGGCGGACCGGGCCGACATCAACCCGGCGGCCGGCGAACTCCACCGAGATCTTCCGATCCGGATCGACCTCGCCACCGCAAAAGTGTTCCGCACCTCCGAGTACCCCTTCGGTGGTGACGTGACGGAGCTCGGCAGCCTCGATGAAAAAATCAATGTCGAAGGTCAGGACAGCGATTTCGATCGCCAGGCCTTCAAAGTAACCCGCGAGTCGCTAACCCGGGCGCCGATGTCGCTCCGGATCGACAAGGTTGAAATGAAGGGTTCCAGCCTCGACGGTGACGATCCCTTGCGGGCGACCATCGAGTCGTGGCATGGCCGAAGCCACTTCACCCGTGACGCAGAGAACCACTTCCACAGCGAGCTGTTTCGACTCGACGACAACGATCGCTTCAACCCGAACTGGATCCACTCGAATGTAGTTCCCGAGGATGGCATCGTCGCCAGCAGCATTGGCATGGCCCTGGGTCGCAGGGACGTCGATCTGGCGCCCTTCGGTGGTGCGAGGCATTTGAACCTCGTTACCGATATGAACACTGGGATAGTGAGCGAGGCCCGCTTCCCGATTGGAGGCCAGAGCCACCCGACGCTGGTTGAGCTGGGCCGGGTTGGCCGGCCAATCACTGTCTCCGGCCGAACCAACAGCGCCGCCGAGCTCACCTTCACGGTGCTCGGCGAGGTGTCCGACCCGGCACCGGAGGTCACCGACCAGACACTCACCTTTGAGGTGACCAGGGTCGTCAAGCTCTTCGGCGAGCGGAATGCGGACTTCAAAGGCAACATCACGATGGCGGCCGAGGCCGGCAACGTTCGTCGCAAGACGATGCGCCACATCCAGGATGAGAACATCATCCATCCCCGGAGTCGGGGGTGGCACAACTCGATCCGCACGGTTTCGAGCCAACGGGTCAACGTGACCATGAACCTGCTCGACGACGAGACCTTCAGCGACGACGTCTACGACATCACCCAGAATGACGACAAAGCGCTCAAGCTGAGTATCGAAAACGGTCAGATCTTCCACGACAACCGTCGGATTGGTAGCGCCAACGGCCAGGTGATCAGCACTACTGGGAACACCGGCCCTCATATTGCTCGAATGTTCTTCCGAGTGATCACCGACGAGGTGACGCCGGATCCGATTCCGGCTTCCACCACCGTGGAGATCCGCAAGATCGAGCGGACCGGCGTCAGGAACGAAATCAGCGGCCTGGACTTCAGGGCGGAGCTATCGCTGGCCAAGCCGGGTTGGGTATGGGCCCGGGAGGCACCGGCCTACATCGGAGACGATTCGATCATTCATCCGGGCTGGAAGACCTCGGTCCTTGCCAACCCCAACCCACATGCGGACGAGCCCCATCTGCAGGCCACCATCAAGGTGTTCGAGGTGAACCCAGTCTGGGACAGCGAGGTCGACATCACCTCAGCGCCAGGCCGAAGCGGACGAGTGCTGAACTTCAAGATCAGCCCCGATGGCCAAATCACCTCCGGCACCACGGTGCTGGGCCGGGTCGGCCAACCCTTCACC
>CALAML010000258.1 GCA_937925845.1 uncultured Acidimicrobiales bacterium
CCGGGGTGGTCGGCTACATCGACTTCTCCGGAAACATCGACACCGCGCTGGCGATCCGCACCATGTTTGTGACCAACGGCGTGGCCGCGGTGCAGGCCGGCGCCGGAATCGTGGTTGACAGCGAGCCGGCTCACGAGCACCTGGAATGTGAGAACAAGGCCCGGGCGCTGCTGACCGCCATCCCCGGTGCCCGTAAGATGACCCAGGAGCGACTAAAGCGAAGCGGCTCCGACGACCACCGACGACCATAAGGGAGCTGGCGATGACCGCTGACAATCAGGCTGGACCGACCGGGGTGGTCTCGGTCGCTCGCGACGTCATTCGGGTGAGCGGACCCGATGCGATGTCGTTTCTTCAGGGTCAGCTGTCGCAGGACATCGAGGCGCTGGCCGAGGGGGCTTCGGCGTGGTCGTTGCTGTTGAGTCCGAAGGGGCGGGTCGACGCCTGGATGCGGGTCACCCGCCTGGCTGCCGATGCGGTGCTGCTCGATACCGACAGCGGGGCCGGCGAGGCCATCGCCACCCGGCTCAACCGCTTCAAGCTGCGTACCGATTGTGAGATCGAACCGCTCGACTGGGCCATGACTTCGGTTCGGGGCGCCGCTGCCGATAGCCATCGCGGCGATGTCGACGCGCGGGCCGGTGCCGAGCTGGTAGTGGCCGATTTGGGTTGGCCCGGTGAAGCCGGCTTCGACGTGCTTCATGCCCCGACGCTGGGCTCGGCCGATTCGCTGGGCCTTGGTGAGCTGGCGGCGCTGGACGAGGCTGCGCTCGAAGCTCAGCGGGTGGGTGTGGGCCGGCCCCAGGTTGGGGCCGAAATCACCTCCGACAGCATCCCGGCCGAGTTCGGTGACGATTTTGTTCAGCGCTCGGTGAGCTTTACCAAGGGCTGTTACGTCGGTCAGGAGCTGGTGGCCCGGATGGCGTCGCGGGGTGGTTCCGCACCCCGGCGACTGGTGCGGGTATCGGGCTCGGGCGCGGCGCCCGAGCGCTCCACTCCCATTCTGGTCGACGGTGAGGACAAGGGTTCGATCACCTCGGTGACCGCTTCTTCGGCAGCCGGCGGCGAGGCCGGCGCCTGGGAGGGGCTGGCCGTGGTCCATCGCACCGTGCCCACCGGTGTGGTGCAGACCGCAGCTGGCGAAGTACATCTGAGCGACCTGGAACCGGCGGGCTGATCAGCGCTGATGGCCGCTGACCCCTATGCCGTGCTCGGCGTGTCGAAGGGTGTGTCCGACCCCGATCTGCGGCGGGCCTATCTGAAGCTGGCCCGCAAGCACCATCCCGATTCCCAGCCCGAAGCCAAGCGGGATGCAGCCGAGCGCAAGATGCAGGAGATCAATGCTGCGTGGGCGCTGGTGTCGGATCCGAAGCGGCGGGCCGCGTTCGATCGCAACGGGTCGGCCCGAAGCGGCGGGGCGGGTGGCGCCGGCTCCGCCCGGTCGGCCAACTTCAAGGCCGACTACTCCCGCGAACGGGACTGGGTGCACGACCCGAACGACCCGTACTGGACCAAGGGCGAGGGTGCCTGGATTTCCAGTCCTGGACCGGCGACCCGGGCCGGCACCGGTGGGGCGGCCAACCTGGCCACCATGATTCCGCCGGCTCTGTTTGTGGGTGGAGTGCTGCTGATGGCCTTCGGTTTGTTGATTTCCCTCGGCCCGTTGGCGGTGCTCGGCGCCTTCGGGATCTTCTTCTCGGTGGTGGCCTACCTGATGCTGGCCTTCTACAGCATGGCCAGCTCCCGAGCCCGGGACCGCCGCTAACCCCGACTGGCCTCGATCAGCGCCGTCACTGCCGCGGCCGGGTCGCCCGAGGTCACCAACGACTCGCCAACCAGGATGGCGCTGTATCCGGCTTCGGCGAGCAGCTTGGCATCGGCTGGCCCGGACACTCCGCTTTCGGCGACGGCGACGGCGGAGTCGGGAATCAGGGGTGCCATTCGGCGGGCCCGGTCGGTATCCACCTCGAAGGTCACGAGATCCCGCTGGTTCACCCCGATCACCGCGGCATCGATGGCTTGGGCCCGCTCGAGTTCGGCTTCGTCATGGATCTCGACCAGCGCATCGAGGCCGAGTTGGGTGGCCAGGGCCGCGAAGTCGGCCATCTCTGCGTCGTCGAGGGCAGCGGCGATCAACAGGATGGCGTCGGCACCCATGATGCGGGCATCACAAACGTCGGCGGCGGCGACGGTGAAGTCCTTGCGTATCACCGGGAGTTGCACCGCGGATCGGGCCGCCTCGAGGTCGGCTGGTGACCCACCGAAGTAGTCCTGATCAGTGAGTACCGACATGGCGCTGGCGCCACCCGCCTCGTATTGGCGGGCCACTTCGATCGGGTCGAGATCAGCGAAAAGATCGCCTTTGGAGGGGGAGCGGCGCTTCACTTCGGCGATCACCGCAATGCCATTGGTGGCCCTGGCTCGGAGTCGGTCAGCAAAGCCTCGGGTGGGTGGCTGGTCGCTGGCCTGTTCGATCAGGCGATCGAGGGCCCGGGTGTCGGCGGCTGCCGCAGCCCGATGGTCCGCCAGAATTTTGTCGAGGTAGGTGGCCACAGGGGTCACGGTATCAATTGGCGGGTTCTCAGAGCCGGGACGCACTACGTTTGAGGCGTGTTCGTAAAGATCTGCGGCATCACCAACGAGGACGACGCGCTGCTGGCGGTGGCTATGGGGGCCGACGCCCTCGGGTTCATCTTCTCGGTCGAATCCAAGCGCCATGTGAGCGCGCGCACTGCTCGTGAGATCGTGTCGCGGCTGCCGACCGATGTGGTGACCGTTGGAGTATTCCGCAACGCCGACCGCCAGAAGGTGGTCGACACGGTGCATGACGTTGGCCTGCGGGCGGCCCAGCTCCACGGTTCGGAGTCGCCCGAGGACTCCCAGTGGGTGCGGTCGATGGTGCCGATGACCATCAAATCGTTTGTGGCCGGCGAGCCGGCGCTGAACAACTTCGCCACCTATGGGGCCGAATTGGCCCTGGTGGAAGGGGCCACCCCCGGCTCCGGTGAGGTCTTCGACTGGTCGGCGGTGGCCGACTTTCCGGCTCGGAACCGCTTGTTGCTGGCCGGTGGTCTGCACCCCGACAACGTGGGCGAGGCCATTCGGCGGGTGCGGCCCTTCGGGGTGGATGTAGCCACGGGGGTGGAGGAGTCGCCCGGTCGCAAGGATGCCCGGAAGGTGACGGCGTTTATCAAGGCGGCCAAGGCTGCCGGCGATGAAGTAGCGGCGGCCGCCTACTCGACCGACGAGCCGCCACCGTTCGATTGGTGGAACGAATAGCTGACGTCGTTTGCCGCGTTCTGGCGGTGTGTCATTTCCCACACCGCCGATTCGACTGCGTATTCGACTGGAGATTCTCCGCCGTTTCGTGGTGGGGTGTAGCAACGCCACTTGCTGGCTTGATAAGGGAGAACCGTGACAGACACCGATGTGCCACAGGCCGAGACTGTGTCGAAAGTTGACACTGTGATGGGCGACCCCGGGCCAACTGGTCGGTTCGGCGAGTTCGGTGGCCGCTTTGTGCCCGAGACGCTGGTGCCGGCCTGTGCCGAACTGGAGCGGGCCTTCCGCGAGAAGTGGCTCGATGAAGGCTTCCGCGGCGAGTTCGAAACCCTGTTGCGTACCTACGCCGGACGGCCATCGATGCTGACCCGCGCCGATCGCATCTCCGAGGAGCTCGGTCTGACCCTGCTGTTGAAGCGGGAGGATCTGAACCACACCGGCTCCCACAAGATCAACAACGTGCTGGGCCAGGCGCTGTTGGCTAAGCACATGGGCAAGACCCGGTTGATCGCCGAGACCGGTGCCGGCCAGCACGGTGTGGCCACGGCCACTGCGGCGGCGCTGATGGGCATGGAGTGCCTGGTGTACATGGGCGAGGTCGACATGGAGCGCCAGGCGCTGAACGTGTTCCGCATGAAGCTGCTGGGCGCCGAGGTTCGCCCGGCGCTGTCCGGGTCCCGCACCCTGAAGGATGCGGTGAACGAGGCGATGCGGGCCTGGGTGGCCGAGGTGGAGGAAACCCACTACTGCCTCGGGTCGGTGATGGGTCCCCATCCGTATCCGTTTATGGTGCGTGAGTTTCACCGGGTGATCGGTGATGAAGCCCGCGAGCAGTGCCGGGAGATGACCGGCGGCGATCCTGATGTGGCCACCGCCTGTGTCGGCGGCGGTTCGAACGCCGCCGGCCTCTTTGTGGGCTTCGCCGACACCGATACCGAGTTGGTGGGGGTGGAGCCAGCGGGCGGCGCTGCGGTCGGTCGAGCGGTACCGGGTGTGGTGCACGGCTCGAAGTCCTACCTGATGCAGGACGAGTTCGGCCAGGTGCTGGAGGCCGAGTCCATCTCGGCTGGTCTCGACTATCCCGGCGTCGGTCCCGAGCACGCCCATCTGGCTGCGATCGGGCGGGCCCGTTACGAACAGGTCACCGATGCTGAGGTGCTTGATGCCTTCCAGTTGCTGTCTCGAACCGAGGGCATCATCCCGGCGTTGGAGCCGTCGCATGCGTTGGCCTGGGTGATGCGTGACCGCGAGGCGCTGGCCGGCAAAACGGTGTTGTTGAACCTTTCGGGTCGTGGCGACAAGGACGTGGAGCAGGTGCAGGGGATCCTCGGATGACGGCCACCGAGCGGTCGGCAGCGCCCACCCCGGTCGCCGATGCGCCGGCCACGATCGGGGCCATTGAAGCCAAGCTGCGTGAGCGTAGGGAGGCTGGCGCCAAGCTGCTGGTGCCGTATGTGACCGCGGGCATCTCCCCGGACTGGACCGACATCGTTCGGGCCGTTGCCGATGCCGGAGCCGACGCCATCGAGATCGGCCTGCCCTTCTCCGACCCGGTGATGGACGGACCGGTGATTCAGGAGGCCTCTGATCGGGCGCTGGCAGCCGGGACCGATCCGCCGGCGGTGCTTGACGCTCTTGCCGAAATCGACGCCGGGGTGCCGCTGGCGATCATGACCTACTACAACCTGGTCTTTCGGGCCGGCGATGCCCGGTTTGCTGCGTCGTTGGCCCAGGCCGGTGTGTCCGGAGCCATCCTGCCCGACCTCCCGCTCGAGGAGAGCGGCGACTGGGCCGCGGCCGCCGACGAGGCCGATATCGAAACCATCATGTTGGTGGCGCCGACCGCTCCCGATGACCGACTGCCGCAGGTGATCAACCGGTGCCGGGGGTTTGTGTACTCGGTGGGGCTGGTGGGTATCACCGGCGAGCGCTCCGAGTTGGCCCGTTCGGCCCTGGAGTTGGCGGCCCGGGTGAAGCCGCTCACCGACAAGCCGGTGCTGGTTGGTGTTGGCGTGTCCACGCCGGAACAGGCCGCCGAAGTGTCGACGGTGGCCGACGGTGTGGTTGTTGGCTCGGCGTTGGTGCGGGTGCTGCTCGAAGGCGGCGGCACCTCTGGGGCGGCCGACTTGGTCGGTCGTTTCCGTCACGCCCTCGACGCCGGCTGAGCTCATGAGCGATCCGGCGGTGTCACCGAGCTGCGAGCTGTGTGAGGCCGCGGAGTTCACCCGCTGGTTTCATCGCGACGACACCTGTTGGGTGGCCGAATGCGACTCCTGCGACGATCCGATGGTGGTGTGGCGCCATCATGGCACCGAACCTTCCGCCGACGAACTGGCCCATATGAAGCAGCGCCTCACCGAGGCCGCTGAGGAGGTGTTTGGGGACACCGCGTGGCGGATCGATGAGGTGCGCCGAACCATTCCCGACCACTGGCACGCCCACGCCCGGATCGATCGCTGGTCGTCGTTCTCGTGATGACCGGCTGCGGATTACCCTGAGCTGGTGTCCGACTTTGCTGCCTTTGA
>CALAML010000259.1 GCA_937925845.1 uncultured Acidimicrobiales bacterium
GCCTGACGAAAATGAGACAACCTGTCAGGTTGACCCTGAGGAGACTCCTATGACCCGGCTCGGCTACCAGATCCCAAACTTCACCTACCCTGCTCCGGCTGGCGACAACATCTTCGCCAACGTGGTGGCTCAGGCCCAGGCTGCTGAAGCGGCCGGTTTCGATCGGGTCTTTGTGATGGACCACTTCTACCAGCTGCCCGGCATCGGTACTCCCGATGAGCCGATGTTCGAGTGCTACACCCTCCTGTCGGCGCTGGCCCAGAACACCGAGACGGTGCGTCTGTCGTCGCTGGTTACCGGCAACACCTACCGTCACCCCACCCTGTTGGCCAAGACCATCACCGCTCTCGACCACGTGTCGAACGGCCGAGCCACGCTCGCCATCGGGTCGGGTTGGTTCGAGTTGGAACACGACTCGCTCGGCTACGAGTTCGGTACTTTCACCGATCGCTTTGAAAAGCTCGAAGAGGCGCTGCAGATCATCATCCCGATGCTTCGGGGCGAAAAGGTGAGCCTGGACGGCAAGCATTACAAGGTTGCCGACGCCATGAACTTCCCGGCACCGATCTCGCAAATCCCGATCATGATCGGCGGTAGTGGTGAGAAGAAGACGTTGCGGATGGTGGCCCAGTACGCCGATGAGTCGAACCTGACCTGCTCGATTGAAGAGATCCCCCGCAAGCTCGATGCGTTGGCAGCCCACTGTGAACGGCTCGGCCGGGACCGCTCCGAGATTGAGGTGACCCGGCTCACCATGGCGATGGTTGCCCCCACGATGGAGGAGGCCGAGGCCGACCTCGCCGAGGTGGCCGAGGTGAAGGGCTGGAACAGCGACGTGATGGAGATGGTGAAGGGAATCCTGATCTACGGCGATCCCGACACCGTCGGCGAGCAGCTGAAGGCGTCGATGGACGCTGGCCTCGACGGCATGACCATCAACCTGCCCGGCAACGGCCACAAGACCGAACGCATCGGCCTCCTGGGCGAGGTGGCCAAAGCCGCCATGGCCTAGGACCGTCCTGGATCAGTAGCCGTTCGGCCGGTTGCGTCGGGAGATCTCTGGTGGCTCGAACCACTAGGTGCGGGTGGCGGCAATACGTTTGGCCGCGTCGCAGAACGCGGTGATGGCCGGTCGTTCGGCGCTGCTGGTGCGAAAGGCCAGGCCGACCACTCGGTAGAGGGGCGGCTCCAGGGTGAGGACCGCAACTTCGTCGGGCAGGTTCTGCATCGCGAGGTCGGGGACCAGGCCGACCCCCTGGCCAACGGCGACCAGTCGAAGTTCGGTGGGGTAGTCGTTGAGTTCGTGAGCCACGTCGGGCACGAACCCGGATCGGTGGCAGGCATCAAAGAGAAAGCGGCCACAGCTGTCGTCTGACGATGACCCGATGAAGCGCTCCTCGGTCAGGTCGGTGAGTTCGACGGTGGCTCGCGAACTCAGGGGGTGATTGCGGTCGACCACCACGTGGAAGCGATCGTCGATGAGTTGGACCCGGTCGATGCCGGCGTCGACCGGCTGGTCCACTCCGGGGTGGTCATGAACGAAGGCAAGGTCGAGTTCGCCTCGTTGGAGCATTTCGATGGCTCGATCGGGGTCGGTCTGGCGGGAGCGCACCACCAGGTCGGGGTAACGCGCGCTCAGATCGAGTAGCAGTGGCGGCAACAGGGTGCCGGCCACAGACTCGTAGACGGCAACCTCAAGCGTGCCGGTGACCTCGTCGTTGACCCGCTCGATTGCCGACTGCGCCGCTTCCATCCGGTTGAGAAGTTCGTCGGCGTGGCGGACCAGTTCCCGGCCCGCATCGGTGAGTCGAACATTGCGGCCGACCCGCTCCAGAACGTCGACACCGGTCGACTTTTCCAGCGAGGCCAACTGTTGTGACACCGCCGAGGGGGTGAAGTTGAGTGACGAAGCCGCCGCCGAGATGGTGCCCAGGGTTGCCACCTCACGAAGCATCTTCAGTTGCTGCAGGTTCAAGACGGTGGCTCCTGATTGCTTAGTCGGCCGTCCTTGATGGGGACCGCCAATCATTAAGTAACACTTTAGCAAATCAGTTAGTAACCATCGCTTTTACTTTAGGGTAGACATCGTCAGAGTAGAGCTATGAACGTTGTTGATTGTCCCATCTGTCAGAAGCGGTTCCTGCTTGGGAGGTCCTCGATGCTGTGGTTTGGCAACACCGATCACGGACCTCGGGCGCTGGTCGAGTGTGCCAACGGCCATCAGCTCATCGAGGACTACCGAAGCGGCCAGACCATGGTGGCCCAGGGTCCGGTCGAACAGATTCCAGCCCGGCCAACCAGCCAGACCCAGCCCTGCTAACTCCCGTGCGGCCCGTCAGCGCCTCGCTCCAAGGATCGGGTCAGCTATCAACGATCGGGTTCGTCGATGTTGACCACGATCCAGCCGTCGCCGAGGGCGACCAGGATGGTATCGGCTTCGAGTTTGGCCATTCGCCCAGGCAGGCCGAGCTTCGACGTGGTGAATTCAGCATCCTGGTTTGACTGGCCGGACTGGTCGGACAAGTTCGAGATGTCCCAGATCCGTAGGGTGCCGTCGAACGCGGTCGAGGCGATTCGCCCATCGTCGAGTGCGAGCAGGTCTTCGATTTCGGCACGGTGAGCCTCGAGGTTCACGCTGGCGCCACCGTCGGCATCCTCCCAAACCTTGACGAGTCGGTCTCGACCACCGCTCACGAGTCGACCGTCGTCCAACCGGATGAGGGCGCTAACCGCGCCATCGTGGGAGCCGATCTCGATCGCGGAAGCCGCAGGGTCGGTCGGGTCCCACTTCAGTATCCGGCCGTCCTCACCGGCGGTGACCACCAGCCCATCGGGCAGCTGGACTGCGGCATTAACGATATTGGTGCCGTGATGGCGCGGGAACTCAACAAGGGAGTCTTCGCTGAGTCCGCGGTCCCAGACCCGGATGCCGCCGAACTCGCCTCCGGTAAGGATGGTTCCGTCACGGAGTTCGATCAACGAATAGAACCCGCCGATTCGTTGGGGCGGCGAGTCGGGAACACCAAAGTCGGTCGGGCCTCCTTGGGGCCATAGACCGGCAAAGTTGTCGTATCCGCCGGTCACCAGGTCGCCATTGTCCAACTGGATTATCCGTCGGAAGCCGGCCTGGCTGTCGTGGGTCAGAACATCAACCGGGGCCGCCAGATCGTCACGATCCCAGAAACGAATGGTGCCGTCCTCCGACACGCTGGCGATGGTTCCATCGTCCAAAAGGGCGATGTCGAGCACCGAGGCCTCGTGTGGGTTGCTCAGCCCATCGACTTCGTCGCCTGTCGGGTCGAAGATGCGAACCTTGTGGTCGCCACCTCCGGATGCGATTCTTCCGTCGGCCAGCGCCAGGACTCGGGGCACCCGCCCGAGGTTTCCGTAGAGCGTCTCGGCCGGTTGGCTTGGTTCGTCCAGGTCCCAGATTCTAATGGTTCGGTCGTCTCCGCCTGCCGCCAGTCGTCCATCGTCGAGCAGGGCCAGATCGTTGAATCCGGCCCGTGACACGCCTTGGAGTTCGTCGACGATGCCTGTGGGCCCTGAAGGATCATCCTCCGGCGGCGACACCCAGATCTGTACTCCACCGACGTTCTTGAGGGTGACGGCGAAGTGGCCGTCTTCGAGAGAAAGAAGATCGGTGACCGGCGCGGCCGTGTTGAGGGTGCGCAGATGGGTGGCATTGTTGGCCCAGAGCCTGATGGTGCTGTTGGAGTCGCCGGTGATTATTCTGCCGTCCGACAACTGGGCGATAGCAGTGAATCGATGGTTCTGTTCGAATCGTTCCTCGATCTTGACCAGGTCAGGCAGCGAGTAGATGGCCAGCTCTTCTTCAAGCCCCACTGCCAATCGTTGGCCATCGAGAACTTCCAGATCCCACACCGCCGATCCGGCCGACACTTCCGCTACCGCCTCCGGAGTAGCGGCCCCCGGAGTCCACAGGTGGATAACTCCGTCCTGGTCGCTCGATACCACCTGGGTCGGATTGTTCAGCACGACCACGTCGGTGATGCCGGTCTGGTGCTGGGTAAACGACACGGACTCGGTGGGGTTTGCGGGGCTCCATATCCGCACCTCACCCTGCGCTCCTCCCGAAAGAAGGCGCCCGTCGGGTAGTTCGGCTACGGCGCGGACCGGGCTCGAGTGACCCTCGTAGACCACATCCATTCGGCAGCTGACGGGAACCGTGCTGTCGGAAATGGTGATTCCCGTGAGGACGTCCAGGTCGAGGCGCTGCACCCGTTGTGCCGCAGTTGGGGACTGACCGACTTCGCAGCCGCGGTCGACCGCCGACGGAGCCTCTTGTCCGCTGTTCAGGTTCGTCGGGTCGGTCACGGGCGCGGTGGCCGCCTCAGGATCCGCTGTGGCTCCGTCATCCTCGGTTGCTCGCTGGACCTGGCTGTCGCCTCGGTCGTTGAGCCACCAAAGGCCGCCGCCAACCAACAATGCGAGCGCAGCAACGGCGGCAACTGCGGCGGCCCGCCGTCGGGAGGTGGTGCTCGGTGAGAGCGCGGTGTCGGCACCTGCAGGGAGGTGGGAAGCGTCGCGGTCCTCGTCCGCCTGCTCAACCGGGCTGGCACGATTGTGGTCGATCGCTTCGTAGCTGGCGATCAGTGCGGCTCTGGCCTCGTCGACCGTAGGCCGATCCTGCGGGTCCTTGTGGAGGCAGGACGCACATACCGGTCGAATCCAATCCGGTACTCCGGCGAGGTTGGGGGACTCGTCGATGATGGCTCGCATAACCGACGGCGCGTTCGTCCCGGTGAACGGCACCGCTCCTGTGGTGGTGGCCGCTGCCATCATCGAGCCCCATGACCATACGTCGGTCTTGCTGGTGACCTCGCGTCCAAGCAGTTGCTCGGGCGCCATGTAGGCCACCGTTCCAACCACTTGCCCGCTGACGGTGAGTCGGGTGGCGTCGTTTTCGGCCGCCACGCCGAAGTCGATCAGGATTGGTTCACCATCGGCCACGATCACGTTGCTGGGTTTGAGATCGCGGTGGATCACGCCGGCTCGGTGCATCGCGGCCAGGCAGTCGAGCAGTCCCAGACCGATGGTGAGGGCCTCTGGTCGGTCGAGGGGCATGGCCTGTTCAACGGTCGACCCAACGACGAGTTCCATCGCCATCCACGGCCGTTCGGCGGTGGTGTCGGCATCGAGCACCTGGACCGTGTGGGTTGAGTGGAGTTGGGAGGCCAGCCGCACTTCCCGAGTGATTCGGGCTCGGGCCGTTGGGTTCTTGGCCAGGTGCTCGTGCAGCACCTTCAGGGCAACGGTTTCGCCGGTCGTCGATATCGCCTTGTAGACGGTGCCGCCTCCGCCCGCGCCGATTTCGGAATCGATCACGAACGGTCCCACCTGATGCCCGGGCCCAAGCAGCGTGCTCTTGGGCTCGGTCATGGCTGAAGCCCAGCTTTCACGGCTTCGTAACGAAGTTCCGATCGGTATTGCCGATTCCCACCACCACCATCCACCTAGTGAAGGTTCCCCGGCATTTTTGGTCCTGTCAATACCACCCCTCGGTGGCCTCTGGGCTTGCTCGGAACTAGACAAGGCCGCTCGTATCCCGTCGTTCCGAACATGCTGGGCGCACAATCGCTCGATAGTAGGTCCCGATCCTCAGCTGGCGCACTGGGGAGGCCTCCCCAATGGTGTCGCTGGACACTCTTGAGTGGCCCGCTATACCTTCCGGTCGGGCGCTAACCGAAGCGCTTTGGGCCGAATCGAACCCCTTGTCGGGTGTCGAAACTCGCCCTGTTACACCTAACCCGTGGCTGGAGTTCCTATGAGACGTCTTTCTTTCCGCTTTCTGCTTGGCGCGCTCTTTGCGTGTTTAGGCACCGCATTGGGCTTGGGGGTTGGTTTGTCGCCGGCATCTGCCCAAACGGCTCCATTACAACCGTTGGGCTGCGGGTCAACTCCGATCAACGACAACTTGACCTTCTTCTTTGTCGAGCCAAACTTCGACGACCCCAATGTTGATCGCTTTGTGTTTGAGCGCTCCCTCGACAACGGGACCTGGTTCTGGGCCGGGCGCATCACCGATGGCGTATCTACTGAGTTCCAGGCCAGCACCCCCCTGCCGATCTCGCGCTATCGCTTCCGGGTCTTTGCCGTCAGTGCGGATGGCACCCGTTCTCCGGCTCGGAACTGTTTCGATCCTCCGGCGCCGATCGTCAACGTGGTCGCCCCCGTCTCCTGCTCGGTGGTCCAAGTTGGCGATGATCTTCGCGTCTCCTGGGTCCGGGATCCCAACGACGAGGGAACCTCGTTCGTCGTCTTTATTGCCACTGGCAACCAGCCGGCCAATGTCCTGGATTTTCCGAGCGGTCTCAGCCTGGACTTCAGAACCGGGACTCCCGGAACGAGCTACCGCTTCCTGGTCAGCTCAACTGCTGCTCCGCCCAACGAAACATCGCGACGGGTCAGCTGCAACCCCAGCCCGATCGTTTTGCGTGCCGAGCAGGCGCCTGCCACGCCGAGTTCCTGCTTCGTCGATGTCACCTCGGCCAGCAGCGTTCGTTTGAGCATTGGCTCTGCGGCGAGAGTGCAGGACTTTGTGGTGCGTCGGTCCCGGAACGGCGGCCCCTTCTTCTGGGCCGGTCTGAGCAACGATGGGGCCTTCTCTCCCATTAACAGCTTCTTTGACTCGGGTATCCGTCCGGGCACCTACCGCTACACAGTCACGGCCCGAAACTCAGCTGGCAGCTCAGCACCGCGGACCTGCGGACCAACCAACGGGGTGACGCTTGGAAGCAGCAGCGCGGCTCCCAGGACCGTCGTTTCCTGTTGGGCGACCAAGGCGTCAAACGGCTCTATCAGGATTACTTGGACCCGTGCCCCCGGCGATAACGCCACCCGGTTCGTGGTGCAACGCCAACGCAATGGTGGCGCCTGGTTCTGGGCCGGTCGTACCGATCCCGCTACCTCGTGGGTGAACAGCGGCGTCCGGAGCGGCACGTACAAGTACCGGGTCATCACCAAAAACGGCAACGCCAGCTCCAGCGCCAAGAACTGTGGCCCTTCTGCGGGTGTGACCCTCTAAGGCGAGTCCCGCCAAGACACCAAGAGTCAGAAAGGGTGAGCCCGAGCGACAGTCGCTCGGGCTCACCCGCGTTTGCCCCGCCATTCGACAACTCTGATGGCGCCACGGTTGACATACGATGCCCACGAACCACACACCGGCGCTGGAGGCGGACAACCATGATGGGAATGACCAACGAACAGGTGCTCGAGTTCAACGCTGGTGTGGTCGAGCAGTTTCGGGCCAATGCCGGCGAGCTGGCCGATGGGCCCTTGGCTGGCAACCCGACGTTGTTGATGACCATGACCGGCGCCCGAAGCGGCCGCCAGCTCACCACACCGCTCACCTTCTTCGCTGACGGCGATGACTTCATCGTGATGGCGTCGGCCGGCGGGGAGCCCACACATCCGGCCTGGTATTTCAACCTGGTCGCCAACCCTGCGGTGGAACTCGAGGTGGGTAGTGAACGGTTCGGGGCGACGGCGCAGGTGACCGAGGGCGAGGAGCGGGCCCGCGTTTTCGAAGCGATGGTCGCCGCCATGCCCCGCTTCGGCGACTACCAGGCCGGTGTCGAGCGCGAGATCCCGATCTTTCGACTACGGCGAACCGCATAAGCCGTCTGTAATTGCGGGCGGGCTCAAATCGCTTCTCAAATCGACACCAGCACCTGGCGTCGTGCACACCGACATCGTGTTCAAGCTGAACCGCTCCTGTTCTCGCTGCTCGACGCTCGGGGTACGGTCGGAGCATGTCGAAGCAGATTGATGAGCCGTCGACGACCCCGCTCGGTGGTAGTCCGCAGACCGTGCCCGGCGAGAAGTGGCTACGAGGTCTGCTTGGCGGTCAGGTCGTGGTTGATGCCCACACCTATCTGAACGTTTGGGAGATTCCCTACTGGCCGTGGTGGTTCTTCCGCCCCACCGACCAAAGCCACTTCGCCTAGGAGGTGTCCTAGGAGACTGTTCCCAATCGCATCCACCGCCGGCGATCTGAACTGATCGTGCTGTGTCGGTCGCTTTTGTGCGGCGGTGCCACTGCGAAGTCCCTGACGAAGTTCAGAGGTTAGCGGCGAGCCATCGTTCCGTGACTGCATCGATCAGTCGGTCACTGATCTCTTCGTGCAGGGCCAAGTAGTGATGCAGCAGCGGGCTGGCGAGGAGGGTGGCCTCGAATTCCCAATCGGTGGAGGCGTCGATATCACCGCGCTCGACCGCGGCATCAAAAACTGCGACCAGCGGCTGAGTGAGTTGGGTAACAAAGAGTCGCTGGGCGTCTCGAAACGCTTCATCGTGGGCGGCCTGGCCAGCGAGCGCTCCGAAGACTTCGCGGACTTGGCGGATCACGAGTCGGGTACGGAGCTGCTCGAGCGCGGTCCGGATGTCGTCATCGATCGGACCGCGTGGAGGGTCAAACTGGTGGGACGCGGTCAGGGATTCGATCGTGGCGAGGAGGAGGCTCCGCTGGTCAGGCCATTGGCGATACACGGTGGTGCGGGCCACGTCAGCTTGTTCGGCGATGCGCGCCGCCGTCACCTGGTGAGCACCGCTCTCCAGCAGGATCTCAACCGCGGTCGTCAGCATCAGCTCCCGTACGCGTCGGGTACGGGGGTTCTCCGACGCTGGGTTGCTGCTGGGTTGCTTCATGGTGGAGGACGCTACGGGCTCGGTCGCGATGGCGGTGGCTGCGGAGGATCAAGGCCTTGATCAGTTACGGAACAGACTGTAGTTTGCGATACAATATGTTTCTTAAATGGATCTTTGCCAAACGGAGTTTCGAGCCAGCTGAAATCGTGGGCCCGGGGCCTGCAACACTGGTACCTCGGGTCGGTGATCGGCACCGCCGATGTTACGCCAGCTCCCCTCAAGATGCTCCGTGTAGCAATGATCGCCGAGAACTTTCCGTCTGGAAGCGTGGGCCGGGAGGCCGGTCGGCCGTTGTTGGCGTTCTGATTGTTGCCGTGGTGGCATCAGCGTGTGGTGGGTCCGGAGACGACACCGCCGAAGCCCCAACTTCGACGATCAACCCAAGTTCGACGACGGCGGCAACCGACGAGGACACGGATGCCAGCGGTCCGGAGGTGAGCACCACTTCGCCCGCCGCTGACGTCACAGGAGCGGGAGTGACTGAGCTATCGGCCTTGCCTCAGCGCGATGGGCCTGCCCGCCAGACCTCGGGCTCGGTGCCTCATGTACAGCTCGAAGCCTCACCCGTCGCCGCAGTTGATGCCGAGTTGCGCCGTCGGGTCTTTCAGCTTCCCGGTGTAGTTGACGCGCCATCGGATCGTTCTCTGCCGGGCGCGAGGGGTTTGATGTTGGTCGACGATCTTGACGTTGAGCGGCTCGATGTGATCTCCGGTAGCAGCGAATTCGCCCATATTCATCCCGATGGCAGCTTGCATCTCTGGCTCCCAGTCGAGCGAGCGATCGAGGTCGAAGAGCGTCAGTGGGGCGAACGGCATCCGTGGGTGGAGCGCGCCGGGTTCTGGGGCGGTGTGGCCATGGTCTTCACACCAGAGACCACCGACGACCTGGACGTCGTCATTCAACTTGTTGTTGAGGCGTACAACTTTGTCGTCGGGGTCGACCTCACTCCGGCCGACATCGCTTAATGGCTGTGTCCAACACCAGTCGCCAAATGGAGGAGACCGAGCAGTGACCACCGAAGACTCAGGACCAACCGAAG
Source organism: uncultured Acidimicrobiales bacterium (assembly GCA_937925845.1). Classification (GTDB taxonomy): domain Bacteria; phylum Actinomycetota; class Acidimicrobiia; order Acidimicrobiales; family CALAML01; genus CALAML01. The sequence goes on from CALAML010000259.1 coordinate 9,710, forward strand.
CAGTTGCCGACCTCGACGGTCGGAGCATCAGCTACACCTACGACAACGGTTGGTCCTTCACCAACACCTTTGACCACGATGTGCGGCACTCAAGTGTCGCCCGAGGGGACCTGAGCGAGATCGTCAGCGTCACCCGGCTGCGTGAGGGGTTGTATTTCATCTCGTGGATCGATGACGAAATGGGACTGCTTGCTCAGATCATCGACTTCAAGAACGAAACCGTGCTTGCCGCGATCCCGGTGGACGGAGAGCCCCGCACAGAAACGATTGTCGGCCGGATCACCGGCTGAATCCAACAACAACAACATCTGCCGAATCGACCTAGGAGAACCCAATGTCTAACCCGATCATCGCTGGCAACTCGCCAATAGCAGTCAACCTCAGTGCTGGAGAAGAACAGCATTGGTGTGCGTGCGGCCAGTCGCAGAATCAACCCTTCTGTGACGGGTCTCATGTCGGTACCGAGTTCACCCCCGTCGCCTTTTCGCCCGACGCTGACGGCGAGGTGTTTCTGTGTGCGTGCAAACGCACCGGCACGCCCCCGTATTGTGACGGAACCCACGCCCAGTTTGGCGACGAGCTTGTCGGCACCGACGGCACCCCGGTGTCGATCAATGGTGCAGGGGATGAGGTCGCCGAAGCGCCGGTCGTGGTGGGCGACGGTGGCGCTCCGGCTGCTCGGGCCACGCCGGAAGAACCGACGGTTGCCTTCATTCATGAGCTGGCTCGCGACGGCCTGTCGAAGTTCGGCCACCACGGCCCCATGGCTTCTATGGGCGTGCCCCGCAAGGATCTGCCCCACTGGGACGATCTGCAGATCATGGCCGCCCAGATGGCGACCAAACCACTGCTGGACGACGTTGAGGTGGGCACCGAACTCGTCATTGGTCCGGAGGCGGCCAAGCCGCTCGCGTTGAAGATCCCCCTCTTCGTCTCTGATATGAGCTTTGGGGCGTTGTCCGAGGAGGCCAAGGTGGCCCTGGCCACCGGGGCTGAGTTGGCCGGGACCGGCATCTGTTCCGGCGAGGGCGGCATGCTCCCGGAGGAGCAGCAGGCCAACAGTCGCTACTTCTATGAGTTGGCCAGCGCTCAGTTCGGTTACCGAGAGGAGCTGCTCGAGTTGGTGCAGGCCTTTCACTTCAAAGGCGGCCAGGGGGCCAAGACCGGAACCGGCGGTCACCTGCCCGGGACCAAGAACGTCGGCAAGATCTCCGAGGTTCGCCAAATCCCCGAAGGCGAAGCGGCCATTTCGCCGTCCACGTTTCCGGATATGAACAGCGCCGACGACTTCCGCCGGTTCGGCGATCGGGTCCGTGAGGTGACCGGCGGTATCCCCATCGGCATGAAGCTGAGCGCCAACCACATCGAGGCCGACATGGGCTTCGCTCTAGATGCAGGCGTTGACTACATCATCCTCGACGGCCGCGGCGGCGGTACCGGCGCGGCGCCCGAGATCTTCCGCAATCACATCAGCGTGCCCACCATTCCCGCCCTGGCTCGGGCTCGGCGGTTCCTCGACGAACAGGGTGCGAGCGGCCGGGTCACGCTGATCGCGACCGGGGGCCTTCGGGTGCCGATCGACTTTGTGAAGGCGCTCGCTCTTGGCGCCGATGGTGTGGCCCTTTCGAACTCGGCGATGCAGGCGGTGGGTTGTGTCGCCGCTCGAATGTGCAACTCCAACAACTGCCCGGCCGGCATCGCCACCCAGAAGCCCGAGTTGCGGGCGCGCCTGGATGTCGAGGCCGCCAGTCAGCGGTTGGCGACGTTCTTTGGAGCGTCGACCGAGTTGATGGAGGTGATGGCCCGGGCCTGTGGTCACGATCATCTCAGCAAGTTCAACAAGAACGACCTGGCCACGTGGGACGATCGGATGGCCAAGCTCACCGGCGTACGTTATTCGGGATTCGAGGCTGTCTAGGCCGTCTGAGGCAACCCTGGTTGGCGCGGGACCCGTCTGTCCGAGAGCGAAGGCGAAGCAGTGAAGGTCGGAATCGTGCTCGGGGCCGGTGGTCCGCTGGGTTGGGCGTATCACCTCGGGGTTCTCGAGGGGCTTCGCGAAGCCATCGGGAGCGATCCGGCCACGGCTGATCGAGTGGTGGGAACGTCGGCCGGTGCGCCTCAGCCCGCTTCGGGTCGGCTCGACGATGCCGGTGGGTCCATCTCCGGTGGGCCGATGCGGTCGAGACGGGCAGCGAAGTTGAAGTAGCGCCAGATGAGCTGGTCGCCGTCAAGATGCCGTGTGACCTCGATCGGTAGGCCCTCGGGTCGAAGAATATGCACGTTGTCTTCCCAGGATGCCGCCACTCGGACGGGGGTGGTGAAGTCGCTGGCGGCGACATCGTTGACACCGTTCTCGAGGGTGCCGTCCACCCGCATATCGTGAATGACGCCGCCGCTGGTAATCACCAGGCGATTGCCGCACTGCTCGACTCGCTGCACCCCGCCGACCGGAACAACGTCACCGTCGGTCTCTGGCCCAACGATCTGCCACATGCCCCGCAAGTCGGCGGCGTCGCTGCTGAGTGGCTCGGTGCAGTCGGCGAGTATGGGGGGCGGCATGGTGGTGCCGTAGCCACCGGGGGGCGTGGTGGCCAGTGGTATGTCGTCGGCCGAGACTTGGGGGTCGGGCCCCGGTTCTGGTTGTGCCGGTTCCGCCGCCGTTGCATCCTCGGCCTCGCCCGAGTTGGTGGCCTCAACCGCGCTGGTCTCGCTGCTCGCGGTTCCGTCGCTAGTGTCAGGACTGGGGGCGTCGACGGTTGATCCTTCCTCGTCCTGGGCCGACAAGTCGGCGGTAGCGCTCCCACCACATGAAGCAAGTGCCAGTGCCAGCCCAGCCAATACTGCGAGCAGGAGAGGGAGCGGCGACGGCTTGGTTGCCGATCGGTTCATAGGTGGTGACCTCGGAGAAGAGTCGATGAGCCAATAGGCAAGGTCGCTAGCGCGTGCGCAATATGGCCCGATGTCGGTTGCCGGCGCCGAACGGCGAGTCGCCGGCTGCGGGTTGGTGGGTTCATTAGTGGTTCATTCCGGCCCGCCACTGGTGGTAGGCGGCCCAGACCACCAGCATGGGCGGCACGATCACGATCGAGGCGATGAGGGCATAGAGGATCGTGATACCGGTGACCAGGCCGAACTGTTGGAACGGCACCAGGGGGCTAAACAGGAGGACGGCAAAAGCCAGGGCGGTGGTGATCGCCGAACCGATGAGCGCCGAGCCGGTTGTGCCCAAGGTGGTGGTCGTGGCTTCGAGTACGGACTTGCCGCTCTCGAGTTCCTCGGTGAATCGATGAATTACGTGGATGGTGTAGTCGACACCGATCCCGATCGACAGGGCGGTGATCAAGGCGGTCACGACGTTGTACGGGATGCCAAAGAACGTCATCGAGCCCAGCACCCACAACAGCACCAGGAGGATCGGCCCAACGGCGATGACCGCCAGCATCGGCCGGAACTCGGTAACCCCGAAGAAGATCATCAGTACGATAAGTGCCGCGACGATGGTGATGGCGATCGAGGTGGTTTGGCCGTCGGTCATGGCGCTGGTGACTTCAAGGCTGACGATCTCGCCTGATGACGCGGTGATCTGGTCGCGATCGCCATACCAGAGCCCCTCGAGATCATCGACCATCGCCTGAGTTCGGTCCTGGTCGCCGGTGAGCCCGTTGAACTGCACCAGGGTGAGGTCGGGGCCGTCCGGATTGTTCACCGCCACTTGCGCGAAGCCGACCGGGTCGAGCTCCTCCAACCGGTCGAGCACGTCTTGGACGCCGTCCGCATCGACGGTCAGCCCCTGGTCGACGCCCTCCAGCATGGTGATCAATTCGGGCTCGAAGTTGTCGTCGGGCTCCCCGCTGTCGGTTACCCAGTCCTGGAAGAGCGAGCCCAATGACAGGGTGATGTCGCCCGCGGCCCCGGTGGGTCGGGACAGCTCGTCGCCAAAGGCTTCGGTGACCTCGAGGAGGTTGCGCAGTGTTCGGTCATCGGTGAGCTCGGCTTCGATCAGCGCGGTAACCACTTCGGTTTGACCGCCGAGCGCCTCTTCGAGGGCTTCGATGTCGGTAACCGAGTCGCCGCCGGAGGGAAGGAAATCGTTGGAGTTGAACTCGGTGCTGATCTGGGTTGCCGCGCTACCGAGCACGACGGTGAGCACCCCGGCCACTGCTAGCACCACCATTGGTTTAGTGGCTACGAACCGGCCGATCCGTTCCACGAGGGCACCGGCACCGGGGATGGCATCGCCCATCAGTCGCGGCTCGCCGAGGGTGCCTTTGCTCTCCCGACGTTGGTCGAGGATCGTCCGCGCTGCGGGCAGCAGGGTGAGCATCGTGAACAAGCCGAAGAACACACCGAAGGCGGCAACGATGCCGAAGTCACCGTTGGCCGGGATCGACGAGGTCAGGTTGGTTAGAAAGCTGATGATGGTGGTGCCACCGGCGAGGCCGAGGGGCAACATCACACCGCCGAGCGCGTGGCTTGCGGCATCGACGACCATCTGGCCCTCGGCGCGCATCTCCCGATAGTGGGAGACGGTCTGGATGGAGTAGTCCACCACCAGGCCGACGAGCATGATCGGCACCATCGTGGTGATTGAGTTGGGTAGGCCGATTAGGCCGAGCCCGTCCGGGCCGACAAGGCCCTGAAAGCCGAGCGTTCCCACGATCGTGATGGCGAGCCCGGCCAACGACAGCGCCAGGTCGGATCCGCTCCGAAAGAACACGAACAGCAACACTGCGATAACCACCAGCGAGATCAGCATCAGGATCGACATCGATGACGAAGACGATTCGGCCGACTCCTGGTTGATGGTGGCTCCGGAAAGGCTGCGGACCGAGAGTGGTCCGTCGACGGCCTCGACTCGATCGGCGATAGCCAGCTCGGCGTCCTCCAGGCCATCAGCGTCTCCGAGTTGACGCAACCGGATGCTCGAAATGGCGAGGGGTTCGCCGTCAGCCTCCCCGCTGAGGCGCTCCAACAGGGTGGCAAACTCCGGGTTGGCGGCGATGGCATCGATCTGTTCCTGGTTGATCGACGACAGGTCGTCGACGCCAAGCACTTGCTTGAACGCGCCAGCGATCGACACCACCGGATCAGTCAACGCCAGCCGGTTGGCCACTGCAGGGTCAGCGATGCTGGCGGCCACGACCTGATCGATCTGATCGAGACCTTCGGGCGTCAGGAACTCACCGCGATGCAGAACGGTCACGCCGGTCAGGCCGGCCGAGTCGGGGAACGATTCGCTGAGGGTGTCGGCGGCGTCGGCAACCTCGCTATCTGCGGGCAGGAAGGCATCGTTACCAGCCTGGGGGCCGACGAGTGTCATGCCGAAGGTCAACACCGCAGTCACCGCGCCAAGAACTGCTAGCGCGAGCGCTGGCCGCTGTGTGACCAGACGCCCAAAGGAGGCGAACAGCTTCTTCATCTTCCCTCTTTCACGGGCCCGGGGCGTTCAGCATGCGTCTTAAACTTGTGCGGGTAAAACAGGCACAATATTGGCGGCGGGCCGATTGGTCAAGCGGTCGGGTCGGATCGCGATAGGCCGCCAGCCGAGGATTCGGCCGCATACAGCTCCTAGCCGGGCAGGTTGGGCGATTCGGACTCGCCGTGCGCACCATCGAGCACGAGCATCAGTCCTCCTTCGGCTGCCAACCGGGATCTAACAGCCGACTTATCGGAGCCGTAGCGAGTGCCCTCCACGTCGGTCAACTAGAAGCGGGTGATGCGAACCGCTCGCTCCACCTGGGCGTCGGGAACGGTGGCGCCGATGGCGAACCGCATCACCGTCAATGACGAGTTCGACATAGCGGGCGATGCCGTCACCGGCAAGGGTGACGGGTGATGTCATCTGGGAGCTGCCTTCTTGGTTGGCCAGGGCTCGGCGGGTCGGAGGCCACGGGCCGACTCGCGCCTCGCCTGGCCAAGTTGCCGATCGTGGTATGTGTCGGCCCCGTCGTCAAGCCG
>CALAML010000260.1 GCA_937925845.1 uncultured Acidimicrobiales bacterium
GTCCAACGAGGCCGCGGGACACGAAATCGCCGACAGCCCCGGCAAAGGGTCAGAGACGGAAACCGGATCCAACACCACGTTGCCGGTGTTCTCCACCACAAACGTGTAGGTGATCACATCACCTTCAGAATCAACCCCATCACCATCGGTATCCGCCAACGAACCGGTCTTGACCAAGGTGATTTCTGGCTTGGGAACCAGCGTGTTGGTGAAGCGGCAGGTGATGTCCTGGGTTGGGCCCGCGTTGACCTCCTGCTGGGGCAGCGTGACGTCGACCGTGGTCCCGGTCCCAGAACCGACGGACGCACCGGTGGCGTCCTGACAGGCGTAGGTGGTGGTGTAGTCGGCCAGGCTGGTTCCGCCCGCTCCCGATTCGCTCAGGGTCACGGTCACCGCGCTGGTGGAGATGTCGGTGCCGGTCGTAACGTCCGGTCCATCGGTGTGGTACACCGTCACGCTGTTGGTGGTGCCACCGTCGCCGACGCCGGTGGCAGATGCGGTTCCGTCTACCTCCAGGTCGAAGGTGCCGGTATCGCTCGCGGGGACTACAGCCTTGTCGATCCTCACCACCGGCTTGACGTGCAGCTTGTGATCCTCAACTTCACCGGAGTCGGCAAGGCCGGTCGGGCTGAGGACATCGGCTGCAGTATAGGCCGCCCGAACTCGCAGGAACGTCGGGCCCGCGGTGGCGGTGGCGGGCACGGTGAACGGAAGGGTGACCGACGTGGCGCCCGCGGCGAACGGCGCGCAGGCTCGCTCACCCACCTCGAAGGTCCCGTTGACGTTCCAGTCGATAAAGCCACAGACCTGTCCCGCCTTGGACGCGCCGCTCAGGGGCACAGGCACGTTGTACACCGAGCCAATGGCCTCGACCGTCAGCGGTGGAAGGACAAGAACATCGTCGGCATCACCATCGGCCATCGCACTGGCGTTGGGGCTCGGCGTGACGGTCGAGTGGTTCACGATGGTCGAGTTGTCGACCGTGACCGTGGATCCGATGCTCAGGTCGCCAACCACATGACTGGCCGCGAGAGCACCGTCGTAGCTGGCCGGAGCGTCACCGAAGTCTTCGTCGACCGATACCCCGAACACCCAGGCGTCGGACGCCGTGGCGAGGCTCGTCACGCCGCCGCCGATCACTTCTGTGATCCGCAGGTCGACGTCGAGGGTTATTGATGTGATGGTGCCGTCGATCCGCACGCTGCCACATCCAGCGACCGCAGTCGCCCCCACCGACGCGTTGGTGGTCTCACAGTTGACCCAGGTTTCGGGATCGACGGTGGTCAACGTGGAGCCGGCGAGTGTCATATTGGTTGCGCCGCCGGATACCGAGCCAAAGCTGGCCCCGGGCGGGTTGCTCGACGCGATCGTCAACTGGGGGTGGAAGACGGTCGAGCGCACGACGCCAGAGAAGTCACTCTGACGGCTGTTGCCACCCCAACCGGCGATGTAGAAAACCGGATCCTGCACCGGCTGGCTGAAGGTGACGGTGATGGTGCCCCGATCGGCGCAGACTCCGGTCTCGGTGGGGCAGTCCGCGGCGGAAGTAAGGATGCGGAGGCTCGGGGTGAACCGGGCGATCTGCGGGTCGAACATGGCGTTTTGTGCCCCACGCGAAGCAAGGGTGTCGTTCAGCAGGTCGATGCTGGTGTCGTCGGTGGTGGTTACATCGATGTCGAGCCCAGAGGGGTAGGTCGCCGATGCGGCCGCACCACCTCCACTCCATGGGGTCGTGCCGTTTGGACCGACCAGTTGATACGAGTCAGCGGCGGGAATCCATGCGAGTTGCGCCGCCACCAGGGCAACGGTTGCGAGCAACAGGACGGCAAAGCGGGATCGCCGACGCCGCCCTAGAGGGGAAAGGGCCATACGGCCATGTCGGCCGTATCACCCAAAATGCAAGGGGACTAGTCAGATCCGCGCCAATTTTGAACAGGATTCCGAACACTTTGTAGCGCCGCTACTACCTTGGACGCCTATTCAGCAACGAATCTCTCGACGCGTAGGACGCACTCCAAATCGTCGCTGGAGAGGTCGAGACGAGCCGACCAGTCCACCGGTTCGCCGCTTGGCACATCATCAACGGTGGTCTGAACCACTCCTACCGTGTCCCGGTCGGCGTCAAGAAACGAGATGAAGATTCGGTAGGTCGCCGCCGCATCCGTGGGGTTGGTGACCTGCCCGGTGGCCACCCACTCGCTTCCCTCCGCCTCGCAGACGAGACCGGATACATCCCGCAGCGCTCCTGTCGCCTCGACATCACCGGGTTGGTCTTCGATCGCGACCCGGGCCTGCGGCTCTTCCGCCGTCTCACCAGCGCGGTCGCCCTCGCCGGCCTCCTCACCTCCATCATCCCCACAGCCAACGGCGACTACCGCGAGAAGCACAACGAGGGCCAAGCCGGCTCGCCACCGCCTGATCTGGTCAAGAAGGAGAATCACCCTACGAGTCTGGCAGCGGAAGACCGCCGAGAGACAGACCCCTCTGCGACGGCACCCGGGCGCCGTCGCTGGGAGCCTACGGTCGGCGGTGAACCACGGGGCAACAACGTAAGCCTCGGCCCGGGGATTCGATACGAGCACCACGGGCAAATCCACCCATCTTCAATGCCTTGGGTGAAGCGCGACTGAGGGGTAGATTGGGGGTGGGAAGAATGGGGGCAAGCCCCGACCACACCCCTGGCGGGGTTGAATCCAAAAGGCAATATGGATCAATCGGTTAATTCATCGGTGTTGGCGCGCAGGGCGGCTCGGTCGCCGATAGCGCAGCGTGCAATCAGGTCGTTGTCTTCGGTCGGCACCAGGTGGCTGCAACGCAACGCCCGTGACGGCAACATCATCTTCGACACCGGTTCGCTGATGGTCATCGCCCCTCACCCCGATGACGAGTCCCTCGGTTGTGGCGGCACGATCGCCCGAAAGACCAGCCAGGGGCTGCCGGTCACGGTGGTGGTGGTTACCGACGGCCGCAACTCTCACAACTCAGAAACAATTAAGCCTGCGGAGTTGGCGGAGCTTCGGGCTGCGGAACTCCTGGATGCTGCGGCCGCCCTCGGGGTGGGTCCCGAAGATGTTCGTCTGCTCGGCTTCGAAGATGGTCACGTCCCGGAGAGTTACGACGATGTCGTGCGCCAAATCGGCAAGTTGGTGCGCGAGGTTGCGCCCAACCAGCTGTTGATTCCGTCTCGTCAGGACGCCCATCGGGATCATCGCACCGTCCACGATGCCGCCCGGGCTGCGGTCGAGGCCGCCACTGAAGCCGGCCACTTGGTCGACTGTCAGGTGCTGTCCTATTTGATCTGGTTCTGGAAGCCCGAGGCCTGGGTTGATCCCGACGCCAGCGTGCCGCGCATGTGTGCCCAGCTCCTGACTCGACCGGTTGCCTTTATGCGCCAGATCGGTCGGACCCGGACCGTGGTTGCGGTAGACACCGATCGGTTCAGAACCGCAAAGCGGGCCGCGGTGAACGCCCACCGCAGTCAAACCTCAAACATCACCGACGAGCCGGGCTGGCGCACCATCCCCGCTGATGTCTGTGAAGACTTCATCTCCGGCCAAGAACTCTATCTCACCGACTGAGAAGAGAAGCGGCACCAACCGAGAGCAGCGCGCGAGCCAGCGCGTCAGGCTGTTGCTGATGTGGTCTGAGTGCACCCCTGCGACAAAAGCGTCACCTCCGGCGCACCGCCCGGCACCCGGCGCGCTCGGTCCAAAGCGCAAAAGTGGGGATACCTCCCCGGTTGAATAGTTTGATCCCGACGTTCCCGCTTCATCGTCTGCGCTACTATCAGGGCCGAGCCATCATCGGTCTGGTCGCCTACCGGCACCTGTTGCGTGGGCGTGTGGCTCTGGGAAGAGAACGAAGGCGGGAATCCAAAAAATGAGTGTTGTAGTTGTGAGCGGGTCCGGTGGGCTGATCGGCTCTGAAGCGGCGACGAAGTTTGCGTCGCTCGGCTATCACGTGGTGGGCATCGATAACGACATGCGGAAAGTCTTCTTCGGCGAAGATGGCTCCACCGCGTGGAATGTTCGACGCCTGGTGGCGGAGTTGGGTTCAACCTATGAACACCATCACTGCGACATCCGTGACCGAGACGCGGTGAACAGCATCTTCGCCAAGTTCGGCTCTGCGGTCTCCGCGGTGATCCATACCGCGGCGCAACCGTCGCATGACTGGGCCGCACGAGAACCCTTTACCGATTTCGACATCAACGCCGGCGGCACGCTGGCCATGCTGGAGGCGACCCGCCAGCACTGCCCCGAGGCTCCGTTTGTGTTCTGCAGCACCAACAAGGTCTACGGCGACGCCGCCAACTCCTTGCCGTTGCAGGAGATGGAGACCCGCTACGAGGTGCCCTTCGACCACACCTATCACCCCGGCATTCGCGAGGACATGTCGATCGACGCCAGCCTCCACTCCATCTTTGGAGCGTCGAAGGTGGCCGCCGACGTCATGGTCCAGGAGTACGGCCGCTCCTTCGACATGCCGACGGTCTGTTTCCGTGGTGGCACCCTTACCGGCGGCTCACATTCCGCTTCGGAATTGCACGGCTTCCTCGCCTACCTGATGCGCTGCACCATGACCGGCCGGCCCTATACGGTCTTTGGCTACAAGGGCAAGCAGGTTCGCGACGCGATCCATTCCTCCGATCTCATCTCGGCTTTTACCTTCTATGTGAAGGATCCAAAGCCGGCTGCGGTCTACAACATCGGTGGTGGCCGTACGTCGCACTGCTCGGTGCTCGAGGCGATCGAGTTGTGCCAGCAGATCAGCGGTCGTGAACTGCGGTGGACCTACGATGACACGAACCGCACGGGTGATCATCTCTGGTGGGTCAGCGACAACGGCGCCTTCGAACGTGATTACCCGGAATGGGGCCTCACCCAAGATGTCCCTGGCATCCTCAAAGAAATTCACGCGTCCAACACCACCAACTGGACCCCGTAGCGGGACCCGAAAGGAAGGTGGCACGGTGAAAAACGAAGGTGGTTGCAACATCGCCGGAGTTCGGGTCCACGCGGTCGACTACGACTACACGGTGGAGCGCATTATCGACGCGGCGGTGGCCAATGAGCCGTTGAGCGTGAGTGCCTTGGCCGTCCATGGCGTGATGACCGGGGTCGATGATCCGGTGCATCGCGGGCGGTTGAACGGACTCGACCTGGTGACGCCCGACGGTCAGCCGGTGCGCTGGGCTCTGCGATGGCTCCACGGCATCAAGTTGGCTGATCGCGTGTACGGGCCAAACCTGATGCGTCAGACCGTCGCTCAGGCTGCTGAGAAGGGTCTGGCTATATACCTCTTTGGTGGCACCGAAGAGATTCTTGGTGAGCTCACCCGCAAGATTGAGGAAAAGCATCCGGACCTCATGATCCGCAGCGAGGCGTCTCAGTTCCGCACCCTCGATGCCGCCGAGCGGGACGCTCTCGTAGCCCGCATTCGCGCTAGCGGAACCGACGTAGTGTTCGTGGGCCTCGGTTGTCCCCGCCAGGAGATCTTCGTATCGGAGATGGCCAAAGACGTTGGCCTGCCGATGCTGGCCTGCGGGGCGGCGTTCGAATACCTGGCCGAGATCAAGACCGAACCACCGGAGTGGGTGCAGAAGTCGGGCTTGCAGTGGTTCCAGCGGTTGCTGACCGACCCCAGGCGACTCTGGCACCGGTATCTGGTGTTGAACCCGCGTTTTGTCGCTCGGATTCTCGCCCAGTACAGCGGGCTGTGGAACCCGCGCCTCACCGACACTGAACCAGCGGGCGAACCGGTTCGTTACGGCTAAGCCTGCGGAGCCGGGCTTCTCATCCCGGTTCGCCATGTTGTTGCGCCGGATCAGCGATAGGTGGCAACGCACCCAACCCCGTACTATCGGAAGTTGATGTCCGAGCTCGATCACAAACGCCTTCGGGTGCTGATGTCGGCCTATTCCTGCGAGCCGGGCGGCGGCTCCGAGGACGGTGTCGGGTGGATGTGGGCATCGTTGGCCGCCCTCGACCATGAGGTGTGGGTGTTGACGCGCGAGAACAACGGCCCGGCCATCGAGGCGGCTATCGCGGTCCAACATGGACTGTCGTTGCATCCGGTCTATGTCGACTTGCCGCCGTGGGCCCGGTTTTGGAAGAAGGGGCTCCGCGGTCATCGCGCCTACTACATGCTTTGGCAGGCCCTGGCGCGACGCCGAGCGAACGCCTTGGCGGCTACTCAAGACTTTGACGTGGTGCACCACCTCACCTGGGCGTCAGATTCGATGCCGGCATCGGTGGTTGGTGTTGGCGGGCTTCCCTCTGTGTGGGGTCCGGTTGGTGGCTCGCAGGCCATGCCTCGTTCGCTCTACCGATGGCTGTCGCCAAAGGACAAGGTGGCCGAGATGGGTCGGACGGTGCTGCTCGGGGTGTTGCGCCGTGGGTTTGGTCAGCGGGTGGCGGAGCGGGCCGACGTGACGGTGGCCCTCAACGGGGTGGTTCGGGATCGTTTCGAACCCCATGCCCACCGCCTTGAGGTGCGCCCGAACGTGGCCATCGATACCGCCGAGCTTGAGGCAAGCACCGGGGGTGTTGTCGCGTCAGGCGAGACCGGCGCCGAGCGCCCCTATCGGGCGGTGTTTGCCGGTCGGTTGTTGGCGTGGAAAGGGTTGCGCTTGGCGCTGGAGGCCTTGGCTCGACCCGAGGCGGCCCGCTGGACCCTCGATGTGTTTGGTGAGGGGCCCTTTGCCGACGAGGCCCGCCATCAGGTGGTGCGGTTGGGGTTGGCCGATCGGGTTCGGTTCCGCGATCGGATTCCTCGTGACGAACTTCTGGCTGAGGTCGCAGCCGCCGACGCCATGTTGCATCCGTCGATGCACGATTCGTCGCCGTGGAGTGTGGGGGAGGCGGTGATGGTCGGCACGCCGGTGGTGTGTCTTGACTATGCCGGACCGGCCGCCATCATCGGCGAGACCGGCGGGGTGGCGGTGCCGATTTCCGGTGATGTTCCGGGCGCGCTGGCCCGGGCCCTGGCTCAGGTTGAGGGCACCCGGGTCACCACCGATGAGTGGTCATCGGATCAGGTGCGACCGTTGCTGAACCGTTGGTATGCCATGGCTCGCAGCGACCAAGCCACCAACGAGGTGTCTGCGTGAAGATTCTCCAGGTGCACAACCACTACCTCCAGCCCGGTGGTGAAGACACGGTGGTGGGGCTTGAGGCCGAGCAGCTTCGGGAGCTGGGTCATGAGGTGGTGATCGAGCGTTCGACCAACCCGTCGGCGACGCTGCCGACGCTTGCCGATCTGGCCCGGGCCCCCTGGAACATGGCCCAGGCTCGACGGCTGGCTCGGCTGGTGCGGTCGGTGCGGCCCGAGGTGGTGCACGTGCACAACACCTGGTTCCATCTGTCGCCCGCGATCTTTGGCGCCATGCGGGCCGAAGGAGCAGCCATCGTGGCCACCCTCCACAACTACCGCGGGGTGTGCGCTTCGTACTCGTTGTTTCGCGATGGCGAGCCGTGCACGAAGTGTTTGGTCGATCAAAGTGCCCGTAGTGCCGTGGTCCACGCCTGCTACCGCGACTCGCGGGCCCAGACGCTGGCCCCGGCGGCCACCATCACCGTGGCTCGTAAGCGTCGAGTGTGGCACCACGATGTTGATGCCATCATCTGCCTCACCGATTTCGCTCGGGAGCAGTTCATCACTGCCGGCTATCCGTCGGATCGTTTGGTGGTGAAGCCCAACTTTGCCGCCGATCCGGGCTCACGGTCGCAGGCGCCGTCGGCTTCAAACCGGGTGATCTTTGTGGGCCGTCTCACCGAGGAAAAGGGTGTGGGTCTGCTGCTGGAGGCGTGGGCTCAGGCTCAGCCCGAGGGCTTGGAACTGCATGTGATCGGCGATGGGCCACTACGAGCCGATGTGGATGCTGCTGCCGCGGCGTCTGCCGACGGCGCTTCGCCGGCACCGGTGGTGGCTCGCGGCTGGCTGGAGCCCGACGAGGTTCGCCACGAGATGCTGACCGGCCGGGCGCTGGCCTTCCCGTCGCGCTGGTTTGAGGGTTTCCCCCTCACGATGGTGGAGTCGATGGCTGCCGGTCTCCCGGTGGCTGCGTCGGAGCTTGGGGCCATGCCCACCATCCTTGGTGGGGAGCGCCACGATCGACCGCTGGGGTTTGATCCTACGGTCGCCGGTCTGGCCGCTGCGCTTGAACAGCTTCGGGACGATTCGCTGGTCGACCAGGCCGGCGCGGCCTGTCTCGACCGCTACCGCCGGAACTTCACCTCGACTGCGACGGGTCGTCGGCTGGTGGAGGTGTATCAACAGGCGGCTGAGCAACGGCGGCTTCAACCGCTTCCGTAACCGCACGGGTACTGGCTCGCCACCACAGCACCGCCGAGTAGGTCATGGTAATGGCCGACAGGATCACCATGCCGCGGGCCCCGTCCCAAAGCGCCCCGATCAGCACGCCAGCCACCAAAACCGGTGTGGTGACCAGTCGCAGGTTGAGGCTGCGTTCCATTTGGGCGATCACCCGCAAGCCCACTGCGCTCATGTTCACCACCGCCGCCGCCGGCAGGGTGAGCCCGACCCACAGCACCAGCTTGGATGCGTCGGGCCAGGTTTCGCCCAACAGCAGCTCGCCGAGTGAGTCCGGTATCGCCACCATGGCCACGATGGCCACCAGCGATACCCCGACCAACAACAGCACCGCTTTGTTGATTGCTCCGGGGAGTTGCTTGGGGGTTCTATCGAAGATGCGGCTTCCTTCTGGCACCAGGAACGACGAAGTGCCCGAGAACAGGACCAGCAATGGGCCGACGACGATGCCCACGCCGCGGTAGGCCGCCAGTTCGTCGAGGCCCAGGATGAAGCCCGCGACTACCTCGGTGATACGCGAAGCACCGGTCGAGGCCAGCCATTCGCCGCTAAGGTAGCGGCTGCCCTGCTGGAGTGATTCCCGCACCCATTTGCCGGCGCCGAGGAAGTCGGGCATCACCCCCATCTGCACCACACCAAAGAGCGTGGCCGCCCAGGCGCTGGCGCCCCAGGCCAGGATGAGTCGGGCCGCGTTGGCGCCGCCGAGGGCAAAGACGATGCCCACAAACACCACTTGGCTCACCATCCAGACGCCATCGTTGATGGCCGCGTTTTTTGGTTTGCCCTGGGCGAAGAAAGCGAAGCGCCAGGCATCCTGAGCCAGCAGTCCCGGCAGCGCCACCACCATGGTGTAGAGCGCCCCTTGCAACGGTTGGTTCACAAAGAAGCCGACCGCGGCCACGATCGCCCCCGACAACACACCAAAGACGGCGCTGGCCCCAACCGCGCCAGCGGCCACCCGCCGGAACGTGTCGGGCTCGGCGGTGGCGTAGCGGATGGCGAGGATTTCAGTGAGCAGCGCCCGGGCTGCACCCATGGCCAGGAGGTAGGCGATAAAGGCACCGGCGAAGGCGCCGAACTGCACCTGTTCAAGACGGGAGGCGATGGCGAACGACAGGGCCACGTTGGTGAGGCTGGAGATGGCCTGGTCGGCCAGCGTCCATCCGGCTCGACGCCCCTGTACCGCTTCCACTACTTCGCTGCTCCGGTGGCTGGTTCGGTGCCGTCGAGCACCGAGCGGTAGATGCCGGCCAGCTCTCGGGCTCGGGCCGCGATCCGAAACGACTGGGCGTCCTGCGCGCCCTGTTGACCCAGCTGGGTTCGAAGGTCGGCGTCGGCGGAAAGCGAGTGGAGGTGGGCTGCAAATTCGGCGGTGGTGCTGGCGACCCGAGCGTTGTCGGTGGTGAGGAACTCGCTCCACACCGGCAGTTCCATGGCCACCACCGGGAGTCCGCAGGCCATCGCTTCCACCACCGACATACCGAAGCCTTCGGTTTCGGTGGCGGTCACAAACACGTCGCTGGCCTGCAGGAGGGAGGCGACGTCGTCGCGGTGGCCGAGAAAGTGCACCTGGTTGGCGAGGCTGAGTCGGTCGACCTGAGCTTCCAGGCAATCCCGTTCCGCGCCATCGCCGGCGATCAACAGCTCGACCGGACTCTCCACCGAACGCTCGACCGAGCCTGCATCGCTACCTGCGTGAGACCCGGCTTCACCTTCGACCAGACGCGAAAACGCGTCGATGACCGTGCCCACCCCTTTGCGGTTGGTGAGGCGACAGACCGAGATCAGCCGGACCGGGCTCGGCAATCCGGTGACAGGTTGCCTCGGCGCCGGTAGCGGCGGATCGGGGGGTGGGGCCGGCTCGAAGAACTGGTCGGTGATGCCGGGATAGGCCACCGTGATGGTGTCGGGGGCGAGATCCACCACGTCGGCATAGGCCCGCCCGCACTGTTGCGACACCGCCAGCAGCCGGGGTTGTCCGACCCGGCACAGCGCCTTGTTCACCAGCCGTTGAGCCGCCTTGGCCACGCCGGTCCCGACTGTGGGGAAGGAGTGAAAGGTATTGATGACCGGCGTGCCGGTGGCGAGGGCGCCGAGTTGGCCGCAGAGGCGGTCGGGCGGGGTGTTGTTGGTGTGGACCAAACCGATGCCACGGGTGCGAATGGTTTTGACCATCTTGGCCACCGCTACCGGGGTGGCCTGATCAAAAACCTCCACCTGGGCGCCAACGTCACGGAACTCCTCGATCATCGGGCCATGGGCCCGGCCGACCACCACATGGTCGAAGTCGGTCAGCTCAGCAATGGTGCGGCGAAGGAGGGTTTGGCCTCCACCGTGGGCGAAGTCGGGCAGCGTGTGGGCGACGGTGGCCCTCACCCCGATCTTCCCTCGCCGACATAGAGGGCGATGTGGCGTCCGTCGACGTCTCCGGTGGTGAGGTCCCGGGTGTCGTCGCTGCGAGTGTCGCGAACCTGCACCGGGTACTGGGTGTTGGGGGCGTAGTCGGAGACGGAGTAGATCGCCGAGAAGTCGGAGTCGATCGATTCGAAGGCCGGCTGCTCAAGGTCGATGGCGCTGAACTGTGTGGCCGGGTACACCAGCGTGCCCAGCACTTCGGTGCGGCCACCGTTGATGGTCTGCACCACGGTGCCGGGTTTTTCCGTTTTGATGCCGAGCACCCAGAGGTTGCCGCCGTCGTTCACCACCCGCGGTTCGCCTTCGACGTAGCCCTCCACGTTCAGCTGCCGGGCCCAGACCGTCTGGCCTGGAACTACCTGCAACCCGCTGGTGAGTACGTCTTCGAGGAACAGCGTGCCGGCGTCGGGTCCGGGCACGTATTCGAATCGGCCGTGGCTCAGCACCACGGTGCGGTCGCTGCGGTGGTTGAGGGTAATGCCGTCGTTGAACTGGTCGATCACCAGGGGGGTGTCGGCTGATTCGTCGACGATCACCGAAAGCATTTTGGCGTCGATGGCCGCGGAGAAACCCACGAGGCGTTCGACGCTGGCGGGGACGGTGACCTCGATCGGTTCGCTCACCTGGTAGCGGCCGAAGTCGACCGCCACGGTGGTGGCTCCGGAGTCGAGCACCGCTTGAAAGGCATCGGGGTCAAAGCCGGCGTCGCCGGGTCGGTAGCGGGCCCAGCGGTCAACCGGTTCGATGGTTGGCTTCGGGGTGTCTTCGATCTCCAGTTTGAGCGACGCCTCGGCTTGGCCGTGGAGGTCGAGCGGTTGACCACCGAGGTACTCACGGATCGGACCTTCGACGTCCCGGCCTTCGTCGGCGGCGGTCACGCGGTAGCCGTCGGACACCACGTTGCGCAGGTACAGCTGGCCCGCATCGTTCACGATGGCCGCGTTGTTGTCGTTGCCACCGCGCAGCTCGCTGTCGATCAGGATTGCTGATCCGCTCGTGACCAGCGCCGGCACCGAGTTGTCGCTCACCAGGTTGCGCACCGCCACGATGTTGCCTTCGTTCAGCATGGCCGCTTCGGTCTGGTTGGTGAGGGTGATGCGCTCGAAGGTGGGTCCGTACTCGTTGTGTTTGGTGCGGATGCCGATGGCGAACCCGTCGACGGTCACGTCCTGCACCAGGAGCGGGCCGGGCCATTGGCGGGACATGTCGAGGCCCACCATTCCGGCCCCGTCGCCCGAAACGAGGTGCACGTTGTCGACCGAGGCGGTGTTGTTGGCGATGAAGTCGAGGGCGATGGCGCCGGGGTTGTCGGTGCCGGTGTTGATGGTGAGGTCTCGCACGTGTTGGCGGAACGACTCATTGCCATCCTGGGTGGTGAGTACCGCCGCCGGGCTATCGGTGTCGGAAAACGGTTCGAGGCCGTTGGCCAGTTTGAGGATGGACTCCTCCGGGCCCGCGCCCTGGATGGTCACACAGCAGCCGTGCCAGATCAGCGGCTCGGTGATCAGGTATTCGCCGGGGGGAAAGTAGAGCCCGAGGGGGATGTCGAAGAGCACCCCGTCGACCTTCTCGCCATCGATTCGCCGGCCCTGGTCGAGTGCGGTCTGGATGGCGGCGGTGTCGTCGGTAACGCCATCGCCAACGGCGCCGAAGCTGGTGATGTCGCTCATCACTCCCTGGGGCAACGGCACCGCGTCGAGGAGCGGCCCCTCGGGCTCACCGCTATCCGCATTGTCTTCGGCGTTGCCGTCGTCGCCGGTCACGGTTTGATCGGCCTGGTCGGAGCCGTTGGCTTCCAGGTCGTCGCCGTCGACCGCGCCGTCGGCGAGCTCACCGGTGTCGGAGATACCGGGCCCGTCGGGGCCGTTGTCGTTGGAGCCGTTGACCAGCGCCGCCAGGCTGAGGCCAAAGAGGACCGCGATGATCAGCGCTCCGGCAATCGCCATATTGCGGCGGCTGTCAGCCACGATCGTGGGCCGTGCCGCGGTCGGGGTTGTTGGAGTTGCCGGTGGAGCCACCGGGCCGGCCGGGCTGGCCGGAGAGATCGAGGGCGTCGGGGGCGCAAAGGCTGGTACCGATGGCCAGCCAACTGCAGGCTCCGGCCAGGTTTCGGGCCCCTTGGCCCAGCCGGGTGTTGGTGGCGGTTTCCGCGAGTGACAGCAGGGCCCGTCCGACCGCCTCGGCGTCGTCGCCGTCGACCACAATGCCAGCGTCGTGGTCGCGGACCAGGTCGGCAAAGTTGGTTTCCTCGGTCACCAGCATCGGTGTGCCAAAGTGGGCCGCTTCACGCAGTGTTCGGGGCGAGCCGTCCCAGCGCGACAACAACACGGTGGCTTCAGCGTCGCGAAGCGGCGCCTTTGAGCCGGCGCCGTACTCGGCCGGCCCGAGGATCTTCACCACCTCGCCGAGGCCGTGTTGGTCGATGAAGGACTGGGCTGCAATGGTGCCGCCGCGGTAGTCGGGGCCGGAGAGGTAGAGGCGGAAGCCCGGCTGGCCGTTGCGGTGCTCGTGGGCCCAGCGGGCTCCGGCCAAGGCCCGGTCGAGGCCCTTGAAGTGGAAGTCGAGGCGGCTCCACACCACAAAGTTGGCGATGCCGTCCCCCTGCGGATCATCTGCGTCGTTGGCGCTGTCGAGCTGGCGGTAGAAGTGCTCCGGGGCTTCGTCAGGGATCGACGCCACGTCGATGCCCCACGGCATCGGCAGATAGACCAGGTCGGATTTGGGGTAGAGGCCTTTTACTTGGCGGGCTTCTTCGGTGGAGAGTGCGGCCAGATGGGTGCTGCGGCTGGTCATGAACCTGCCGGCGGTGGCACAGAATACTTTCTTGGCGATCGGGCTCACCTGGGCGGCGACCCGGTCCTTCATCCGCTCGGCGTTCACGTTCTGTTGCTCGAGTTCGGTCACATCGCAACCGTGGGTGAACACGCGATCCTCAAACATCACGTCCGACACCTGACTCATCGGGTGCAGCGCCACCGGCACCCCGAGCTTGTGGGCCACCCGCACCGCGATGGGGTTGTGGGGCAGGAAGAAGCCGATCACCAACAGGCGGACCGGCCGGTCGTTGGTGAGCCACTCTTCCAAGAGGGCCGGGAGTTTGGCCGGGTTGGGGTACTCGCGGCGCACCGCGTTGCCGATATCGGGCTGAGCGGTGGTGGCTTTGCCGTAAACAAACACCGGCTCGCTGGGCGACAGCGCCCGCATCAGGTGTTGTAAGCCGATCGGGGCGCCACCGGTGTCGAAGGCGTCTTCGTAGAAGATGGCCAAACCTCGCCGGTCGCTCCCGCCGGTTGGTTGCTGTTTGGACTGGTCAGACGCTTGCGGCTGGTCGAGTTCGATCGACCCTGGCGTCTCGGAGATGGTCATCGGGGGGGTTCCGTTGTTCTTTCGGGCTTGGACGCCGTCGGCCATCGCTCCCACCAGTTGTCGACGGAGGTCGGCCGGGTCGAGGGCGCCACGGATCACGGCATCGGCGCCAGCGTCGGCTCCGGTACCTGCGGTTATGTAGAGTCCGGCCCGTTTCCGAGCCACCTTGGCTTTGGCCACCGATCCTCGACCACCTGCGGCGGCGACGGTGACCCGCGGCAGCAGCGGCACGAGGGGCTTTACCGCTTCGTCGGCTACCGCCGGGGTGACGTCGGGCATGGCCACCCACCAGCCCACGGCTTCGCGGGCTCGGCGGAGGTAGTAGTCGGGGTTGGCGGCCACGTTTCGAATCCGCCGGTCGAACGCTGCGCCGCCCGGATCGGTGTAGCGCGAGGTGGTGAGCATCGTCTCCAGCGCGGTTGCTGCTTCTGGTCGAAAGGCCTGATGGGCTCGGTTCACCAGCTCAGGCACTTCGTTCGGGATTCGCGCCAACAAACGGGCCACCTCGGCTTCGCTGCGTTTCACTTGTCGTTTTCGAAGAACATAGAGGTATTCGTCGTCCGGGTGGAGGCGGCACCAGCGGGCGCCGGGCTCGGCTCGGTCCAAGAGTGCTCCGGACTTAAAGCCGTAGCGGCCGGCACCGTCAGGGTCGTGCACCAGATCGAGCTGAACGCCAAGGTTTCCGCCGGCGTCGGCAAAGAAGTAGGTGGTTGATTGTCGGTCATAGGGCCATCGTAAAATGACTGACGGATCGGTCTCGCCGCCGGACTGGCCGTCGGTTTCGAGTTGCTCCAACAGCCGGTCGATCAGCTGGTCGGGAACGGCGTCCACCACGGTGTCGATGTCACTGGGGATGGCGCCACCGGCAATCTCCGCTTCGCCGTGCAGGACTGCGGTGCGGCTGTCGAGCGCGCTGAGGGCATCAAGCAGGCGTACGCCCATACTTGTCCCCGTCGTTGCCATCTGCCCGTCTCCGCGATCACTTTTGGCCTTGAGAATGCTGCTTCTCTGCAATTTCTCTGTAATGCTGCCGGTCGCTTCCGCCGAAACCACCGCCTATGTGCCATCTACCACTGTCGGCAGCAGTGGTTTTGGTGCAATCAACCCGGGCCGAACGATCGTCCGGACACGCGTTGATCCAACAGAAGTATAGCCGCCGCCGGTACCCGGAGGAATCGCCCCGGAATCACCCGGAAGTCGCCCTGGAATCACCTTGGAGAGACCGGAAGCGACTCGAGCGACCGCGCTGTGGGCGTTTTCATGGAACCCCGCATGTTCAGCTCGCATATGAGGCGCTACTCTCGGGTTTGGCGGTGTGACAGTTCATACCGAGGTTGCTAGGCAAGTAGCGGTCTTGGGCGGGAAGACAAACCGAGGTGCGGGTGAAAGCTGTGTGGCGCGGATCTGCGAACAGCGACACGACAATGGGCGAGACAACGGGTGATTCGACGGTAACGATCGGCCTCGACCCTGACCGGTGTACCTCATGAAGCGGTCCCTGACGGTTTTGGCCGTCGCTGCGCCGCTGCTGCTGGTGGCCGCGTTGGTGCTGGCCGTGATGCAGAACCGCGACGAGCCGGAGGTCGCTGGCCTCACCAGCGGCTACGTGTCGCCGCTCACCGATGTGCCGAGTGCCGCGTCGGTCTCTTCCGACACCTTCGGCGGCACCGCCCTGGAGTCGTTGTGGACTCCGGTAGACATTGCCACCGACGATTCGATCGAGGTGGGAAGCGGCACGGTCCAGCTTCGTTCATCTTCGGCCACGGCTCGAGAGGCGTGGGGGGTTCTGGATCGCCCCCGTATCGCTCAGGCGGTCGACAACGAGGACTTTGTTGTCGATGTCCGTTTCCTGCAGGTTCCGAATGTCGCTGGGCAGCGGGCTGGTCTCACCTTCGAGGCCGACTCCCGAAACTGGGCTGGCTTTGAAATGGAGTTCGATGGCCAGCTTCGTCTGAACGCGGTCCAGACCAGCGACGGCCAGTCATCGGTCCGGTTGGTGGAGAACGTCAGCGGCCCGGTCGACTCGATGATCCTTCGGGCCGCCCGTCGGGGCCCAACCTGGTCCTTCGAGTATTCGGTCGATGGCACCATCTTCCGCCCGATCGGCACCTTCGAGTTCGCCCTCGATCTGGCCCAAATCGCCATCGGCGCCGGCGCGGTTGAGGGGCCGGCGTCCACCGTCGACGGTGAGGTAATGCCGCCGTCGGTGCCCGAGGCCTTCTTCGAGGTCACGTCCTTTACCAACACTGCCGAGACCGGTCTGGGCGGGTTGAGCGGGCCGGGCGTGGAGATCAACGTGGTCGGGCCAGGCTCGTTTACGGTCTCGCCTCCGCTGTCAGACATCCAGGATGGCGACACCCTCACGATCGAGGCCGTAGCGGAAGAGAACGCTTCCTTCGACGGCTGGGAAGGCACCGGCACCGCCGATGGCTCCACCTACCGGGTCGTCATCGAGGACGGAACCGAGGTAACCCTCAACTTCGAGGACCTGTTGCCGCTGCCGCAGTTCGACATTTGGTACGGCAACGACCAGACCTTCGGCGCCGACGGTAGGGCTCAGACCTGGATCAACCTGCTGGGCAACGTCGACGATCGTGACGGCATCGCCGAGTTCACCTTCACTCTCAACGACCAGCCACCGTCGCCGTTGACCGTGGGTCCGGATGGCCGGCGCCTCGCCGAGCCGGGCGACTTTAACGCCGAGATCGCCTTCGAGGATCTCCAACCCGGCATCAACACCGTGGTGCTGGAGGCGACCGACTCCCTTGGCAACACCTCGACCGAGGTCATCAACGTCAACCTCGAGGACAACGACGACCCGCTCACCGATCGCACCATCACCTGGGACGAAGATGAGAGCCCGGCCGATCAGGTGCAGATTCCCGATGGCAAGTGGGAGATCCGTGACGGCGAACTGGTAACCGTCGAGCCCGACTATGACCGGGTGTTCCTGCTGGGCCAGGAGGACTGGGCCAACTACGAGGTGGAGGTGGAGGTCACGCCGCGGGAGCTCGACGTCAACGCCTATCAGGAGAACTCCGGGTCCCCGTCGATCTATCTGGTGGGCGGTTGGAGAGGACATGTGGACTGGACCGGGCTTCAGCCCCGTACCGGCTACTGGCCCCTCGGCGCCTTTGCCCTTTGGGTGTGGCCACCGGAACAGCAGCTCCAGCTCACCGGCAACGAGCGCGACGCCGAGGCCACGCTGCCTCGTCTGCCTCCACAGCTCGGCACCACCTACATCTTCAAGATGCGGTCCGAGGAAGTAACTGCGGGCGTGGAGTACAGCTTCAAGGTCTTTGCCAAGGGCACCGCCGAGCCCAGCGATTGGGATCTGTCGATCGTGGATCAGTCCGGTCCCCGCTCCGGCTCGATTCTGATTGCCGCCCATCATGTCGACGCCGCCTTTGGCGAGATCAACATCGAGGCTCTGTGATGCTGCGGTGACCAGCCTGCCTTCGCTGTCGGCCCCGAGGGGCCTTCGTCGGTTCGACGCCCCGCGCGCCGACCTGCCGGTGCGTTGGCTCCTCGCGCTGGGCGCCGCCATCGGCGCCGTCGTGATCGGTTTCCTCACCAGCCAGTTCGCCACCGTGGCCCTGGCCTTGGCCCTCACGCCACTGTTGATTATCGCCCTGAGCGTCGAACCCTGGGTGTTGGTGGGTACCGCGGTGGCCACGCCCTGGCTGGCTCGGGTGGTGACCACTTCGGGCATCGCCCCCAAGGCCTTCGACTTCGCCGACTTCGGCATCACCATCGTGGCTCTGACTGCGGCGGTGATGAGCTGGTTGGCCCGCGACCGCGAGAGCACGATCGAACACAAGCGCATCCTTCAGGCCATCGGTGGCATGGCTGCGGCCATCACCATCTCGGCGGTGGTGAACGTAACCGCGGTCGAGCGTTTGGTGGTGGGCCTGCTCCTCACGCTGGAGCCGTTCTTCCTGATCGCCGCCATCATCATTGCCCCACCGTCGCTCGGAGCTCGCCGAATCCTGTGGCGGTTGATGGCCGTGATCTGCGTGATTCAGGTGCCGATCGCCATTCGCCAATCGCTGTCGAGTTCCGATCCTGATGTGGTCAAGGGCACCTTGTTTGAGGCCGGTGCCGGTCACCACGTGATGGCCGGCGGGCTGATCGTGGGCCTCTTTGCCGCCATCGGGGTGATGAAGAGCCGAATCGCCATGGCCGCCATCGCGGTGGTGGTGTTGGTGATTGGCGCGTTGGCTGACGCCAAGCAGGTGATGTTGGTGGCGCCGGTGGCCTTTGTGGGCGCGGCCATCCTGATCGCCACCCGGAACAACGATGCGGTGAGTCGTCGGCGGGTGGGCCAGGCCCTGTTGTTCACTGTCGCCGTGGCCCTGGTGCTCTTTACCCTTGCGCCGGTCGACACCACGATCGACACCCTGAACCGCACCCGCGATACCGGTGGCGGCAAGCCCGCCCTCACCGTGGCGCTGGCCAACGACCTGGCGTCGAGTCCGCTTCAGGGTGCGTTCGGCTTTGGGCCGGGGGAAACGGTTTCGCGTTTCGGCTACCTCACCACCATTTTGGAATCGTCATCGGTCGCCGCCCGTCAGGTTGGTTTGGGGCCGGGCAAGCTCACCCGCTTCTACGACGATGTGGTGTCGAGTTCCGGCTTTGTGGCCGACTCCTCGTTCTCGTCGGGTCAATCATCGCTGTTGGGTGTGGCTGGCGACTACGGGTTTTTGGGATTGACCGCGTTGTCGGTACTTGGCTGGCGGATCGGTACCACGCTGCGTCGCATCGGCACCCGTCTGGCGCAGTCGGCGTTGGCCGCATGGCTGATGGTGATCCCGCTGGGGTACGTGTTCGATTGGCTGGAGCAGCCGCCGTTCATGTTGATGATCGCCTTGCTGACCGGTTTGGCCCTGACCGATACCCAGGCCCGTGACGGGGGCCCCGAGCTGTTCGAGGCTACCAGTCGCCCCTTCCGCGAACAGGTAGCCACCAACCTGGCTTTGATCGTGGCCCTGGTGGCTCTCTCGATTGGCAGTGCCGCCTTTGCTGCGTCGACCGCCCCCGAGGTGGAACAGGCCATTGCCCGGATCCGCACCGCCGATGCCGAACCGGTGCCAGGCTTCCTAACGAGTGCCGAACGTACCGGCGGCCTCCAGGTGGGCAGCCGCATCCTGCAGCTTGAGGATGTGTCGCGTTCTCAGGCGTTCCGCGAGCGGCGCGACCGCATCGTCGACCGGAACCCGAATGTCGACCATTCGCTCACGGTGTTGGTGGAGCCCGGCTACGTCGAGATCGATGTACGGGGCGACGCCGAGTCGGTTGCCGGATTGGCCCAGCAGTATCGCACCGCTTTCCTTGACGTCTTCCACTCGTTGCGTCAGGCGTCGGTGGCCGACCAACTGGCTAAGGTCGACGAGCTTCAGGCCGAGCTCGATGCCAGCACGGTTGGCACATCGCCTGAGGCTGCTGATGCCAGTGAGCGGCGCTTCACCGCGCTGGAGCAGATCCGTACCGACCTCTTCCTGTTCCAGGCCAACGAGGCCGCTTCGGTGATCGCCGATGGGGTGCCGGTTCAGCAGGTGGCGCCCGGGCGCGGTTTGGCCCGTTCGCTCTTTGCCGCCGGGTTGATCGGCGCCATGTGGGCGCTCGGCTTTGTCGCCGTTCGATCGTTGCTGGTGGACAAGGTTGTAACCCGGGATGAGATTGTGGCCCTGAGCCCGGAAGGTACGCCGGTTCAGCAGACCACTACACCGGTCGCCCCCCACAACCCCGAGATCCAGATCCTGGCCCTCCGGGTCGCCACCGCTTGTCAGCCTCGCCATCGTGGTGCCAATCACATGGTGATCGTTGATGCCCCGAGTGTCAGCACCGCCGAGGGCGAGGAGCTGTGCCGGGTGCTGGAGATGACGGTTGGGGCTCGGGATCCGCTGCTTGGGCTTCGCTTCGGGTTGATCCCCGAGGCCGATGAAGAGTTGGTCGGCACGGTCATCGCCGTGAAGGCCGGTCACCTTGACGGTCCGGCGGTGGCTGATGCAATTTCTACCGCTCGACGAACAGGTCTAAACGTACTTGGTGTCCTGCTGTATCCTTCGGTACAGGCGGCATCGGGTACCCACCGGAAACGCCGTAAACAGGGAGCAAATGCGTGAAACGCACCGATTTGGCGCGCTATGTCGATTTGGTTCGACGCCGCTGGCAGATGTTGGTTTTGATTGTGGCGGTCGTGGTTGGTGCGTCGTTGCTGCAGTCGTTGACCAGTACAAAGCAGTATGAAACCTCGAGCCGGGTCATCATCCTGGAGCAGGGGCCGGCCGATGTAGTGGTCGAGCGACCCACCCGCGATCTGGGGCGAGCGTTGCAGACGGAGCGCCGCGCCTTGGATAGTCAGTCCCTTCGGGCCGACGTCGAGGCTCAGCTTCGGCGTGAGGTCGACGTGCGATTCGGCACCCAGTCACCGGACCTGTTGCTGATCACCGCCCGTGACTCTGATCCGGCCGAGGCCGCGGTGGCGGCCAACGTCTATGCCCAGTCGTTTGTGGAGTTCCGCAAGGCCGAGGGCATTGAGCGTTTGAACGTGACCCGGCGACAGTTGCTGGCCGAGTCGGAGCTGCTGGATCAGCGGATCACTGCGCTGGAGCAGGCGCTCGACGAGAACCCGGGCGACCGGGCCGCAGCGGTTTCGCTGAATTCCCGGGTGGCCCAGCAGGCCGACTTCCGTGGCCAGATCGACAAGCTCGACTTCCTGATCGCTTCCGAGACCGGTGGCCTCGATCTGGGTGAGGCGGCGACCGTGCCGGCCAGCCCGGTTAGCCCCCGACCGGTGCGTGGTGCCGCCTTCGCTTTTGTGTTGGGTTCGATTCTGGCTCTGGGTGTGGCCTTGGCTCTTGAGGCGCTCGACGACACGGTTCGTTCGAGTCGCCGCTTGGCTGGCCTTACCAAGGGTGCGCCTGTGCTGGGTGTGATTCCGCCTTACGGCGGTTCGGCGCCCACCATCGCCACCCTCGACCGTCCCGACGATCCGGCCACCGAGGCCTACAGCAACCTGCGGACGGCGTTCCTGGCCGTGTTGCGGGATCAGACCCGTCCGATTGTGCAGGTCACGAGTGCCGGTGCCAACGAGGGCAAGTCGGTGGTGGCTACCAACCTCGCGGTCACACTTTCTCAGATCGGTCTGCGGGTGGCGTTGGTTGACGCCGATCTGCGTAATCCGAGCTTGCGCCGGTTCTTCCCCCAGCTTCCCGAAACCGGTTTGGCAGAGATTCTCGAAGGCGAGCTTCCGATCGACACCCAGCTTTCCGATGTGGGCGAAACCATGGTTCTGCATGCGCTTCCGGCCGGTTTGCCTGAGGCCAGCCCGGCCGAGCTCTTGAGCTCGCCGACCGCCAAGCAGGTCTTTGGTCGAATCGCGGTGGAGCACGACGTCACCATCATCGATACCTCCACGGTGATCGGTTACGCCGACGCCAACGTGATTGCCGCGCTGGCCGACTTCACCCTGATGGTGGTGCGGGCCGGCGAGACCAAGTCGGAGCAGGTCCGCCGAGCCTTTGATGCGCTGGCGTTGATTGATGCACGGCCACTGGGTGTGGTGTTGACCGATTCGCGTGACAGCGCCGCCGGCACCGAGACCGCTATTGCTCCGGCCCGCCGGATCCGCCGTCGGGGCGCCGATCGGCCGGAGCTGGTCCCCGTGGCTGCGCCCGAGTCGGCCGGAGTCGCTGATGACGGCAACGTCCGGCAGCTGACCGCCAAAGCCGGTGGTCGTGGTCGACGTGGTCAGGTGGCGGAGGTGGCGGGCGCCGCCAATGCCGAAGTGCTTCCGATTCAGCCGGATGATCCGGTGCCCACGCCAGTGGCCCTCTATGACGTTGAGGCCTCGGCCGAGCCCACTACGGCCGACCCGAGCGCGACCGCCCGTTTGGGCACCGCAGCCGCTATAGCCGCGGTGCAGCAGACGGCCCGCGCCGATGAGTCCGATCCGGCGCCGCGCACGGCGGCCAATGTTCCCCCGGCCCCACCTCCGGAGACGACGGTTCGCAAGCCCGAGGCCGCTCCCGCCCCGGCGCCGGCACCAAAGGCGGATCCTGCCGCGGACACCAGAACCGTCCCTCTGGTTGCCCCTACCGATAGCGAAACTCCAGCCGCATCACCGACACAGGCCAAACCAGCGGCGCAAAAGCCTGCGGAGCAGAAGCCCGCGGCTGCGGCCGCGGCTCCACCCAAGAAGCCGGCCTCCAAGGCTAAGCCCGCTGCGGCAGCGCCGAAGGGTCAGAAGCCCGGGGTTCAGAAGCCAGGGGTTCAGAATCCAAAGGGCCAGAATCCAAAGGGCCAGAATCCAAAGGGCCAGAACCAGAAGGGCCAGAACCCAAAGGCCAAGGCTGCTCCGGCGAAGTCGGCTTCACCTCCGGCCAAGTCAGCAAAGGTTGATCCGTCGACCACCACGCCGGGTGCGGTTCCCAAGAAGCCAGCCACCAAGTCGAAGACTGCGCCCGCAGCGTCGGCAAAACCATCCAGCCCAGCTAAGGCCGCCCCTGCAAAAGCGGAAAACGACAAGGCGGCGGCTAAGCCCCGCGGCGCGACATCCTCTTCAGGCACTCCGGCATCAGGCGACAAGTCCTCGGACTCTTCACCTCCAGCCGCTTCCGATGCCGGTCGTTCGCCAGTGCCCCCGCCGCCACCCCGCATGACCAAACAGCAGGCTCGCGCTGCTCGACGCCAGGCCGGTAAGACCCAGGCTGATAAGGCCCAGCCCGGAATTGATCTCACCGAGTCAAAGTCGGGTTCGGCCGCGGCCAAGCGGGCCAAAGACGGCGCTGACAAGGCCAGTGAGGGTGCCAGCCAGGCTAAGGACGGGTCGCCATCGAAGCCCCAGGCTCCGCCGGAGTGACCTCGGAGTGACGCCTTCGACTCGGCCGACGGCTCGGGTGCTACTGGTCGGTCCCGATGGGACGGGAAAATCAACGGTTGCGGCGATGTTGGCTGAGCGTCTGTCCGACGACGCCGTCGATGTGGTGACCGGCCACTACCGACCGGGCTTGTTGTGGAAGCGGTCGGAGTCGCCGGTGACCGACCCTCACGGTGAGCCGTCACGTCCGTCGGCCTCTGCGTTGGCGAAGGTGGGAGCGGTGTACGCCGACTTTGTTCTTGGGTATGTGGGGCCCTGGCGTTCGGCTGCAGCCAAGGTGGTGATCCTGGAGCGGGGCTGGTGGGATCATCTGGTTGATCCGGTGCGCTATCGCTTGCCGTCAGCCGCCAAAGGGGTGGTGCGGACGTTGGGTCGAACGCTGCCGAAGGCCGACATCGTGGCCGTTCTGGCGGGTGACGCCGAGGCCATCGTCGCTCGGAAACCGGAGCTCGACGTGGCCGAGGTGCAGCGACAGCTCGCCTCGTGGAGGTTGATCGCACCAACTGCGGGCCGAACCGTTATCGAGATCGACACCGTAGCCAACGACGCCGACGGAGTGGTCAACAAGCTGTTGGCCGAGCTGGGCCACACAGCCACCGGCCAATCCAATGCCGTCCTGGCGGCTGGCGGTGTGGGTTCGTCGGAGCCGGTGTGGCGTTCGGTGCCGGGTACTCCAGCCCGGGTTGCCCTGCGGGCCACGGGCGGGCCCGATCGTCTGGCCGCGCTGGCGCTGTATCAACCGATGTCGACCGCGGCCAAGGTGGCGGGTCAGGGAGCAAAGCTTGCAGTGCGGGCCGGCTTGGGCGCCCGGGTGTCGGCGCCGGTTCCTGATGCTGCCGGGCTCTTTGCCTCAGCAGGCGTAGGGTCGGTCGGTGCGATGGTGGCCATGGATTCCTCCACCGAGGGCCGGGTGGTACTCGGTGCCGCTAGTTCCGGAGTGTTGGTGGCCGTGGCCAAGGTGGGTCGGACCGATGACGAATCGCTGATCAACGAGGGCCGGATCCTCGAAGACCTGTCGACGGCTCAAACCGTTGGGTTTGAGGTGCCCGAGCTGGCGTTTGCCGGGGTGTGGAATGGTCGACCCTCGGTGGTGGCCCGAGCTGTCGGTTCGGTTGGTGCACCACCGACGCTGGATGAGGCGCTGGCCCTCGCGGTGGGGTTGGCCGATGTCGACGGCCGCTTCCTCACTCATGGAGATCTGGCGCCGTGGAACGTTCGCCGCACCGCTGCGGGCCTGGCGCTGGTGGATTTCGAACATGCAGCCTGGGAGGAGCGTCCGCTGGCCGACCTCGCTCATTTCCTGGTCCAGACCGGCGCCCTCACCGGTGCCCGTCCGGTGGCCGAGACCGCGGCACTGTTGTGCGAGCCAGGCGGCTTGGGTCGCCGCTATCTCGACGCCATAGGTGCGAGTTCGACGCTCGATCCGGCCACCTTGGTGGCCGACTACGTCCATCGCCAGCTGGAATCGGGGCGGGCATCAACCTCGGCCGAACAGAACTACCTGGGCGAGCTCGGCCAACAGGTCTCTGCCCAATCCGCTCCAACCGAAGCAGTCATCGCCAAACACGGTGAAGAAATCCTGTGACCGAAACCAACCCTCCGCGCCACAGTCCGTGGATACCAGCCGTCAACGTCAGAACAGCACGTCGCCTGAGTATGTCGCAAGAGAATGTCAGCAGAGAATCGGGAGTCGTCGATGAGTGACCTGTCGCGTTGTCCGGTGTGTGCCGGGGACCGGCTTGAACGGCTGGTGACACTGGCCAACCTGCCAACCTTGCCTAATGCCGTCTGTGCAAGCGCTTCGGAATCACAGGCCATGCCTCGGGGCGAGTTGGCGTTGGAGCTGTGTGTCGGCTGCGGTCACCTGTTTAATTCCAGCTTTGATCCGAGCTGTCTCGATTACGACGCTCGCTACGAGAACTCGCTGCACTTTTCCGCGGTATTCCAGGAGTGGATCACCAACCACGCGCAGGATCTGGTGACCCGCCACGGTCTGACTGGCGGGTTGGCGGCTGAGTTGGGTGCCGGTTCGGGCGACTTTCTGGATCTCTTGGTGCAGGCCGGCATGGCCGAGGGTCGGGGGTACGACCCGAGCTATTCCGCTGAGCGGGTAGCGGCGGTCGAGAACCCGGCGGTAACGATGCGGGCCGAGTTCTTTCCGACCGATGGTTCGGTGCAGGCCCAGCTGATTACCAGCCGGCATGTGTTGGAACATCTTGAGGATCCGGTTGGGGTGGCCAGGTCGTTGGGTTCGGCGTTGGCCGAAGGGGGTGTGGTGTATCACGAGGTGCCCAACGGCGACCTGATGGTGCGGGATCTGGCGCTGTGGGACCTGATCTACGAACACGTCTCCTATTTCACCCAGAGTTCGTTGCGGGAGTTGTGTCGGCGGGCCGGGTTGGCTCCAAGTTCGGTGCAGGCCCATTTCGGTGAGCAGTTTCTATCGGTGGAAGCGCGGGGCGATGCCTCGGCACCGAACGAACCGATGGTGGCGGCGACGGCGTCGGAGCTGGATGCCGCTCGGGCCTTTGGTGATCAGGTTCGCAGCCAGATCGATCGGTGTCGGGCGGAGCTCGGCTTGGCGTTGGAGCAGGGTCCAGTGGTGCTGTGGGGTGCGGGCTCGAAGGGCACCTCATATCTGAACCTGGTCGACGCTGATGCCGCCGCGGCCGGCGCCATCGACCTCAACCCACGCAAGCACGGCACCTTTGTGGCCGGCACCCCGCACGAGATCAGCGGACCGGATGCGTTGGCCGAGCTGAACCCGGCCACAGTGTTGGTCGCCAACCCCATCTATCTCGATGAGATCACCGAGCAGGTCCACCAAACCCACCCCAACGCTCAAGTAACCCCAATCTGGTAGCTCACCAAAATGCAAAAGTTGGGGGCGTTTGGGTTCAGGTTCCAAACGCCCCCAACTTCAATACTTTCGGTCAACCAAGTTTGTACTTTTCGGGGTCTGACCCGGAAAAGTACAAACTTTTGCCGGTGGAATCAGACGCGTAGTCCGCACTCGGGCCAGGGGAAGCGGCCTCGTTCCGACCAGAGGGCTCGGGTCATGGCGTCCTGAGCTTCCGGCGGGGCGTCGATCGGGTCGACACCAACCAGGTGGGGAAACCAGCGCTCGGCCACGCCGTTCCAGGTTGGGAAGTCGAACTGGTAGGCGCCGCGGTACTTGCCGCTGGGGTTGGTGACCCAGTAGCGATCGGTCGATTCGCAGTCGCGCAGCCGTTTGAGGCCAGCATCGCTCACATACTGCTCGACTCGCTTGTAGCCGTAGGGGTCGGCGGCTCGTGCTTCTTCCTCAGCTTTGGCGGTGAGGAAGCGCAACACAGCGTTGATCTCGGCCTGCTTCTTAGCCTTGGCCCGGCGGTCGGCCCGAGCCTTTGCGGCGCGGACCCGGTCGATTCGGGTCTGTTCCATGATCTGACGACGCTTCAGCAGAGCGGCGCGGCGGGCGAATTGGACCTGGTTGGTCTTCTTTGCTGCCGCAGCGGTCTTCTTCGCTGCTGCCGTCTTGGCTTTGGCTGCGGTAACTGATGGGGCTGTGGTGCTGGCTTGGGCGGGCGAGTCCGTGGCTGCGGCTCTCGCAAACGATCGTGCCTGGACCATCGTGCAGCTGCTAAGAATCACCATCATCACGACAGTGAGGCTGAGCAGGCGTACGCGGGTGAGCATTGGTGAGGGTTCCTCCGAGGCCGAGAATCCACCGCTGATTCGTCGGTCGGCGCCCTTGTCGCTCCGGTCAACAGCCTGCCGTCCAACTCCGCTTGGACGTCGACCTCTCGGATTGATCCCGCCGCTCACTTCGGTGAGAACGTCCGGGTTCAAGGCACCTGATTGGTACGTAGATGACGAGTATGGTCACCATCGTCACAAAAACGCAACATATTGTTCAGGTGACCCAGTCCACAAACACTGTTAGAAGCCCGCAAAACAGGGCGAGTGAGACCAGAAAACCTTTGGTCAACACAGTGTTACAGACCCGCGGATCTGGGACCCGCAGGCAGAACCGGCACCATCTGGCGTGACCTCGGACGGACCCGGTTCAACACGTCTCAGCCACGGCGAACCGGCCCTGGATGCCACAGATCTGACGCCTTGGTGAGAGGTTGTCGAACAACGGCTGCTTCACGGCAGACGGTTGTGGTGGCCAGCGTTAGACGACTCGCCACACCGAGACGTGGGCTGGACTCTCGGCAGCAAAGGGGGATCGGTTCCAGTCGGCCCATCGGTGTTCGAGCTCCATGCCCGCGAGGCGGGCCATGAGGTCCAGTTCGCTGGGCCAAACCCATCGGAACTGGCCCGAGACCCGCTTGGCCTCGTCGCGGCCGATCAGCCAGTGGTGGGACCAGAAGAGTTGGTTGACCGGGTCGGTGTATTCGTCGAATCCCACGTATGACTCTTCGTGGGCAAATACCCGGATGCGCTCCCCCGGAGCGAGTGAGGCCAACTTGGGAACCCCAACCTCGATGAGAAATCGACCGCCAGCCGCCAGTTGCGCCCGGGCGTTGGTGAAACAGGCCAACTGACCGTCCTGGCTGGTGACGTTGCCGATGGTGTTAAACACCAGGTAGGCGAGGGAGAACCCGCTACCAACCACCGTGGTGGTCATGTCGCCGATGGTTACGGCGATGCGGTCGGCTCCCGGTTTGGCCAGCATCTGGTCCACCATCGGCTGCGACGCGTCAATGCCGTGCACTTCAAGGCCCCGAGCCTGAAGTGGCAGCGCAACCCGCCCGGTGCCGATGGCCAACTCCAGCACAGGGCCGTCCTCAGCCAGTTCGGCCAGCAGATTCAAACACGGATCGAGGTGGGCCGGGTCGAACCGGTCCGCTTCCCGATCGTCATAGGTGGCGGCAACCACCGGGTCGAGATGCTGGTCCGGATAGTCCCCCATCCCCCGTTGCTACCAGGTCTCCCGAGGGATCAACACTGAGTTTCGCAGCCAGTTCCCGAGCGAAATCCGCCGCGGAGGACTTTTCGCAACGAACTATCTGTTTCAGTGTTGGCTTGGTTGAGTCGATCTCCCAGACCGTTTGGAGCTCCCCAACCGGGCGGGACGGTCAGCACCACCAAGAATCAGCGCCCAGGACGGGACTCGAACCCGCAACCGCTTCCTCGACAGGGAAGTGCTCTACACAATTGAGCTACCTGAGCATGAGAGCCCTCGAGAGGAGTTGAACCTCTGACCTCCTGGGTCGAAACCAGTTGCTCTGTCCACTGAGCTACAAGGGCAAGATTTGGCACGGCGGCGAGGAGTCGAACCCCGAACATCGGTTTTGGAGACCAAAGTGGTGCCCAGCACCACCGCCGTATGTATGGACCTGCTGGAGGAGGGATCGAACCTCGAAAAGTTGACCGAGGCAGCGAAGGATGAGCGTCGCACTGCGCCAGCAGTGCGGCCGAGAAAATGTCCGCAGAGGCGGTCGAGGAGGCCCCCCGGGGGCCGACGGATCCGCCCTGCGGAATGAAGCTGCGAGAGGAGGGATCGAACCTCCGCTGTCGGTGGGTAACAACCACCCGCTCTGCCGCTGAGCTACCTCGCATTGGCATCCCGCAGGAGAATCGAACTCCTCTCTCCAGGGTGAAGGCCTGGTGTCTTTGCCGATAGACGACGGGACAGGTGATGGCCGGCTGTCGAAAACCAAGAAAGCCGCTCTCTCGTTCAGCGAGAGGCGGCTTCGAAGGAAGGGTTGTGTGGCGGGTCCTCTTTACGAGACCATCACTCCCGAAGCCGGCGAGGGATTGCGCTCCGACCACCGAGACGAGGCAGGACGCGCGCTGGTATCGACCTGGCGGTCGATACTCGGTGAGTTCTGTTCTGAAGAACTGGTCATTGCCATGGTGGTCTCGGCGGGTGCACGTAGGTCGTGGCTAGCGCCGGGCTCTCAGTTATACGCACAAGCGCCGCGGGAGTCAACGCAATTTCCGTAGGTCGATTCCCCCACAACCTCCGCTGCGTGCCAGGCCCGACGCCAATGCAGCAACGCAACTACGGTTGTGCACATGGGAGGCTCGGAGCGGGTCGATGTCGAGGCGGTCGCTCGCCCGATCGTCGAACGAGTGGTGTGGAGTTCTGTCGCAACTGTGGGGCCAGACGGCCATCCGCGCACAAGGTTGATGCACCCGGTCTGGTTCTGGGACGCCGAACTGCCGACAGCTCTGGTCTCGGCTCGCCCAACGTCGCTGAAGGTCGCACACCTGGCCGCACAGCCGATGATCAGCTGCCATTACTGGGATCCAGCGCACGACACTGTCGCCATCGACGCCGCCGCGCACTGGGTCCCCGGCGGCGAACGCCAGGACGCCTGGGAGCGAGTGAAGGCCGTGCCCGAGCCCGTCGGCTTCGATCCCGCGATCATCTGGCCGGACGGTAGCTCGTCGGAGGACTGCGCCTTCCTGCACTTGACGGCGCATCGCATCGTTGCCCAACGCGTCGGCGAGCCGGCGGTGCACTGGCGTCGCTGAACAAGCGAGTTGCCCGAGCTGCAGGAACCCCAAAGGCCCGCCAGGGCCGACGGGTTCCCAGGGACAGGGGCAAAGCGAGAAAAAGTTCGCAGCGCGACATAAGAGGAGCCAGGGAACCCGACAGGTTCCTGGCGACGACTGTTAGCCCGAACCCCGGGGTGCCTCAGACGATGTTGTGAGCGCTAGCGAGTGAACGACGCGGAGAGGGTGGGATTCGAACCCACGGACAGCGTTGCCGCCGTCACTTCCTTAGCAGGGAAGCCCGATCAGCCAGACTCCGGCACCTCTCCTATAACCGTTGCCGATGGTACACCGATTCGGCCTCTGAACCGCACGAATTTGCCCCGGCGCGCCCGACAGGACGAACCCGTGGGTCTAAAACCTACAAAGCCGCGGCGGTGGCCGCGGCTTCGTTCAGCGCGCTTGGAGGGACTCGAACCCCCAACCTTCTGATCCGTAGTCAGATGCTCTATCCAATTGAGCCACAAGCGCTGGGACTCACGAGTCTACGGCGAAACGTCCGGTTCGGCGACTGAATTTCCCCACCTATGGCACAGGTCACCAGCCAACGACTCGGTCGGAGACGACTCAGTCGGGGATCTTCACCAGGTCGGGATGTCCGTGGGGGTCGATGTTCTCGGCCAACAGTCGGACTGCGGCCTGCACTGCGAAACACTTGTCGCTCGAGTGGATGTTTGAGTAGAAGCTGAGCAGCACTTCGGGTTCGATCACCCGCCAGCCCTCGATGACTCGTTCCGGGTGACGGTCGACAAAGAAGTCGATGGTGATGCGCCACTGTCGCCCACCGGCCTCAGCATGTTTCTTGTGGGTCGGGACACTAGATGCCAGCTGTGTTGGCCAGCACGAGGGTGACTGTGCCGACGGCGATGGCGAGCAGCAGGAATCCAACCAATGCTGCGCTGGGGCCGGGTGAATCCTGCCCCAGGTCCTGGACCTGCTTTTTGTCTATGGCTTTTGCTTCAGACTTCGACACGACCGACACACTCCTGGCTAGAAGGGGTGTCCTCCACACAGTTCCGACGCTCCTGCAACCAAAAAGTTACAGAGAAGTTACGAAAATGTACAGAACGGTCGTTTTTCCCAGCAAATCAGGGGAGTTTGGGCTTAGGTTGGCGTGGGTAGGCCGTCATATTTGCGACCTCCAGCCTGCCATTCCTCATAAAGGGTGAAGAAGTCAGCACCGAAGGGGTCACCGCCGGTCAACGGCATGGCCGAGCGGCGAATGGTGAAGTCATGCGGTGCCAGGCCAGCCGCCGTGTCGAAGTGGGCCTTGGCGGCATCGTCATTGCCCGAGCGGCGGGCATGCAGAGCGATCCGGTAGTGAAGTCGGGCCCGAACCTCATCGTCGCTTAGCCCGGTAACCGCGGTGGCCGCCGCGTCGGGTTCGATGTCGACCTCGCCGGTTCTTACCCAGTTTCGAAGGGCTTCGATGTGGGGTTCGCACGACACACCGGTGAAGTCCTTAAAGATGTCGGTGCCGGGCGCTGCGGTATTGGGGCGCACGATCTTGTCGTTCTCGTCGATCCACACCACCGTTGGGATGTTGGTGATGGAGTAGAGCTCGGTCACGCGATGGTTGGCGTCCATCAGCACCGGGTAGGTGATGCCGTCCACAAAGTCGGCGACGGCTTCGGCGTTCTGCTCAAGCGCGATTGCGATCGGAGTGAAGCCGGTGTCGGCCAGTTCGTCGGCTACTGCCTGCCACCCGGGCAGGTCGAGGGCACAACCTCACCAGCTGGCGAACACGACCAGCATCTTCTTGCGACCCTTGAAACCGGCGGTGGAGACCTGGTTGCCGTCGAGGTCGGGCAGCACCAGCTCCGGCGCCATCATGTCGTGGACCGCCACGTTGCGTTGGGCCTTGGGTTGCGAAACTGCCACCACTCCGAGATCGGTATCGACCAATGCGGTTGCGCCAATTGCTTTAGCCACTGCGGTGAGATCGTAGCCGTCACCCAGTGCCAGCGAAGCCGGATCGCTTACCGGGATGCAGACTTCATCGCGACAGAGGCCCTCTGGCTTCAGTTCCCAGCCGATGGCGGCCGCGAGCCCGGCGGCATCGACCTCTACCCCACTTTCGGAGATCGCTCCGCCCACCCTGGTTTCGTCTTCGGCCAACACCACAACTTCGCTCATGCCGGAGTATCCCTTTGGTCGCGTCGCCTCAGACTACTGGAGCCTCTGTTCGCCCGACGCCGGACAGGCCCATCGGGCCTCGAGCCGGAATTTGGCGGTGTACCGGCCCAGACCGTGATCACCGCAAACTCGTTCCAGTGGAGCAGAGTTTCTGGTCCTGAGGGTCTGACCAAATCGCGGGCAAGTTTGGGTTCGCTGGCGTCGCCCACTCGGGGCGACGCCAGCGTTTTCATTAGTCGGCGAGTCGCTTCCAGAAGGTGACCTTCCTGCGATTGTGCTCGCTACCACCGCGGGATTGCTGGCATCCTGAACTGTCGCCGCCAGAGAGGCTGCGGACCCCGAACCCATGTCTGACCCGACCGACCCCACCCCCACGCCATCCAACGAGGCGCCAACCATCACCTATCCGGCCGACCTGCCGATCACTGAACGCCGCGAGGAGATCCTGGAGACCATCGCTAACAACCAGGTGGTGGTGATCGCCGGTGAGACCGGTTCGGGCAAGAGCACTCAGCTGCCCAAGATGTGTTTGGAGTTGGGCCGCGGCGTCGACCACTGGATCGGGCACACCCAGCCTCGCCGCATCGCCGCTCGCTCGGTGGCCGACCGCATCGCCAGCGAGTTGGGAACCGAGCTCGGTGGCCAGGTGGGCTACACGGTGCGGTTCAACGATCAGGTGGGCCCCGATACCTCAATCAAACTCATGACTGACGGCATTCTGTTGGCTGAGATCCAGCGGGATCGCATGTTGCGTCGCTACGACACCATCATCATCGACGAAGCCCATGAGCGCAGCCTCAACATCGACTTTCTGCTCGGCTACCTCCACCAGCTGCTCCCGAAGCGCCCCGACCTCAAGATCATCATCACCTCGGCCACCATCGACACCGAACGGTTCTCGGAGCACTTCGGCGGGGCCCCGATCATCGAGGTGTCGGGCCGCACCTATCCGGTAGAGATGCGCTACCGCCCGCTCGAGGATGAAAGCAACGGCACCACCCTCGACCAGGCCGAGGGGGTGCGGGAGGCGGTTCGGGAGTTGATGAAGGAGGGGCCGGGAGACGTGCTGGTGTTCTGCAGCGGCGAGCGCGATATTCGCGACGCAGCCGATGCCATCGCCGAAGCCAAGTTCCCCAACACCGAGACCCTCGCCCTCTACGCCCGCCTGTCGGCCAAGGAGCAGCATCGGGTCTTCGAACCTCACAAGGGTCGACGGGTGGTGCTGGCCACCAACGTGGCCGAAACCTCGTTGACCGTTCCCGGCATCCGCTATGTGGTCGATACCGGCACCGCCCGGATCTCCCGCTTCAGCAACCGCACCAAGGTGCAGCGGCTGCCGATCGAGGCGGTGTCGCAGGCCTCAGCCAACCAGAGGGCCGGTCGTTGCGGCCGGGTTGGGCCCGGCATCTGTGTTCGGCTGTTCAGCGAGGAGGACTTTGAGTCCCGGGCCGAGTTCACCGAGCCCGAGATCCAGCGCACCAACTTGGCGTCGGTCATCCTGCAGATGGCGGCGCTGAACCTCGGCGACGCCGCCGACTACCCCTTCGTGGATCCACCCGATGCCCGCAACATTCGCGACGGCGTGGCGCTTCTCGAAGAGTTGGGGGCCGTCGACCCGGAAGCGGCTGGCACCAAGGCCTGGCTCACCCCGCTGGGTCGGAGCCTGGCCAAGCTACCTATCGATCCCCGCTTCGGTGCCATGGTGGTGGCCGCCGATCGCCTGGGTTGTCTCGACGAAGTCATGGTGATCACCGCCGGCCTTTCGGTGCAGGACCCCCGGGAGCGGCCGCGGGAAAAGAAGGGCACCGCTGATGAGTTTCATCAGCGGTTCGAGCATCCGAGTTCCGACTTTCTCAGCTTGCTCGACCTGTGGGACTACCTCGAAACCGAGCGGAGAAATCGATCCAACAACCAGTTTCGCCGGATGTGTGGCAAGGAGTTCTTGAACTTCAACCGCATCCGGGAGTGGCAGGACATCTACCGCCAGTTGGTGCGGGTGACCAAGCAGTTGAAGCTGGTGCCGTCGAACAACCAGGCCGACGCCGACGCCATCCATCAAGCGCTGGTGGTGGGGCTGTTGTCGCAGATCGGCTTCCGCGACGGGGAGGGCAGCGACTACCGCGGTGCTCGCAACGCTCGGTTTGCTATCGCTCCTGGCTCGACCCTCTATAAGCAGGGCCCTACCTGGGTAATGGCCGCTGAGTTGGTGGAAACCAGCCGGCTCTTTGCCCGCACCGTGGCTCGGGTGCAGCCGGAGTGGATCGAGGATGCCGCCGAGCATCTGGTCACCCGTTCCTACAGCGAGCCGTGGTGGGACGACGAGCGCGGCACGGCCATGGCCATCGAGCGGGTCACGCTATTCGGCTTACCGTTAGTGGCCGATCGCCGCATGAACTACGGCCGGGTTCGCACCGACATCGCTCGGGAGATGTTTATTCATCACGCCCTGATCGAGGGTGAGTGGGATTCAGCGCTGCCGCTGCGGAAGCGCTTCATCGACCACAACTCCAAGGTGATGGGTGAGATCGAGGCGTTGGGGGCCCGGTCCCGAAGTCAGGACTTCGCCGTTGAGTACCAGCGGCTCTACGACTTCTTTGATGGCCGTATCGGCTCCCGGATCACCTCGGCTCAGGATTTCGACCGGTGGTGGCTCGAAACCCTCGAGCAGAATCCGGAGCTGCTGCACCTGGCCGTCGAGGATCTGATCGATCCCGAAGCGGCCGAGATCGATGACGAGGCATTCCCCACCACATGGACTTCGGGGCCTCACGAGTTGGCGCTGAGTTATGAGTTTGATCCGGCGAGTGAGACCGATGGCGTGTGTGTGACCATCCCGGTCGAGCTGTTGGGGCAGGTCGACCCGGAGGGTTTCGAGTGGAACGTTCCGGGCGTACGCACCGAGTTGGTGACCGCTCTGGTGCGGTCGCTGCCCAAGCCGATGCGAAAACGGTTTGTGCCTATTCCTGACACCGTCGCCAAGGTATTGCCCGAACTCGACCCCGCCGCCGGGTCGCTGGTTGAGTCGTTGCGGCGGGAACTCACCCGGCTCTCAGGGACGCCTGTTGCCGTTGATTCGTTTGATCTCGACCGGCTGCCGGGGCATCTTCGGCCCACGTTCCGGGTGGTGAACGACGCGGGCGACACCATCGGTACCGGCCGCAACATCCCGGAGCTTCGCCAAGCTCTCACCACCCAGGTCCGTAGCGTGTTGTCGGAAGCTGGTTCCACCCTCGATCATCCGGCCATGACCACCTGGGAGTGTGGCACTGTCGATCGTCAGGTGACGGTGAGCGTGGGTGGCCGTGATGTGGAGGCGTTCCCGGCGCTGGTAGCTGAGGGTGACGCGGTTTCGTTGCGCCTGATGGCGACCCGCCGTGAACAGGCCGGAACTCATTGGAACGGCACCCTGCGACTGTTGGAGTTGAATCTGCCGAAGGCGGCCAAGGCGCTCAAGCGGCTGGCTACTAACGAGGTGGCGTTGGCGCTCACGTCCAGCCCATATGAGAACCAGGCCGCCTGGTTCGACGACGTGGCCCGGGCGGTAGTGGAGGCTCTACTCGACACTCATGGCGGTCCGGTTTGGGATGCCGACGCCTTCGCCGGTCTGCTGCAGCGGGTGCGGGGCGACTATGGCAGTGAGTTGTGGACCGTGGGCCAGCGCTCGGCCCAGCTGCTGGTGACCCACGCCCAGCTTCGGTCGATGCTGGACCGCACCGACGCGCCAGCCCTGGCCACCGCAGTCGACGATATGAGTAACCATCTGAGCCGGCTGATCTACCCCGGGTTTGTCTCGTCGGTGGGCACGGCCCGACTAGAAGACCTCCAGCGATACCTGCGGGGGATTGCCGTTCGTCTCGACAAGGTGTCGGAGCGGGCGGCCAAAGACGCTCAAGCGATGTCGGGATGTTGGGCACTGGAACACCGCTTCGGCGAGCTGTGCGACACCGTCGGCGTGCGACCCGACGTTTCCGAGATCGGCTGGATGCTGGAGGAGTTCCGGGTGAGTTCCTTCGCCCAAACACTGGGCACCTCCGGGCCAGTCAGTAAGAAGCGCATCGAAAAGGCCATCGCCGACGCCCTCTACGCATAAGGGTTGGGCGGCCGGAAACGGTCGTGTTACAACTCGCTTCCCCGGCTGGTATCCGGCTCGGTGAATCAGCCACGCTGGAGAGCTGTGAATCGACCCCTGTTGATCACGGTGCCCGCCCTTTTGGTGGGTACCCCGCTCGCAACCCTGGCCGCGCCACTCGTCTTTGCCGTGGCCTTGCTGGTCGACCTGGTGACCTTGCGTTTGCGTCAGCTGTCGACGGTGCGGCTGCTGGCGTTTTCTTTTACCTACCTGTGGTTTACCTCGGCTGGGGTCCTTTGGATGGGTTGGCTGTGGTTGCGCACCGGCGGGGTTGGTGTCCGCCGGCCCGCCTCCCTCGAGCGCCATCGGGTGGTGCAAGAGTGGTGGGTGACCCGGTTGATGGACGCGGCCGGGCCGTTGCTGAACCTCGACGTGCAGGTAGACGGCCTGGAGTTGGCCGACGATGGGCGGGCGGTGGTGTTGAGTCGCCACGCCAGCACCCTCGATGCGGTGGTGTCGTTTCAGGTGATGGGTCTTCAGGCCAAAAAGAAG
This sequence comes from uncultured Acidimicrobiales bacterium, assembly GCA_937925845.1. Taxonomy (GTDB): domain Bacteria; phylum Actinomycetota; class Acidimicrobiia; order Acidimicrobiales; family CALAML01; genus CALAML01. The sequence continues at coordinate 36,246 of CALAML010000260.1, forward strand.
GCCCGCTATGTGTTGAAGCGGGACTTGTTGTGGGAGCCGGCGCTGAGCATCGCTGGTCGGCGGCTGCCCAACCACTTCGTCGACCGCAAGGGCCGTAACACCGAGGCCGAGTTGGCCGCCGTGGGGGCCCTGGCGCGGGGTCTGGAGCCCGACGAAGTTGTGGTGATCTTTCCCGAGGGAACCTTTCCTGCGCCTCACCGTCGCCAGCGGGCGTTGGCTCGCCTGGCTGATCGGCCCCAGCTTGAGGCGCTGGCCACCGGCTACCAAACCTTGCTGCCGCCCCGCACCGGGGGCGTTCGGGCCCTGGTCGAAAACAGCGACGGTGCCGACGTGATCTTTGTTGGCCATGTGGGGTTCGAGTCGTGTTCGTCGATCGCCCGTATCTGGCGCACGATCCCGTTTCCCGAACCGGTGAAGGTGAAGCTCTGGCGGGTACCCGCTTCGGAGGTGCCGACCGACCCGGTCGCCCAGGCCGAGTGGCTCTTCGAGCAGTGGCGCCACCTCGACACCTGGGTCACTACTGAACTGTCAAACCGCTAACGCCAACCACCACCTGGCGCCGGCTCCACCGAGACTCCGGCGCCTTACTGGCGGGTGTCCGCCGAGTCCTGGGTCTGGGTGGGCCAGGAGGCCGGATCGCTGACGGGCTGCGAGCAGTTGTCGCCGGTGGTGACCCGCCTCTCACTCCCGCGGCTCAGTGATCGAGGTCGTCCAACACGCTGATGAGTAGTCGACGCAGTGTCGGCTGGAGTTGGTGACCATCGAACGGCGCCGCCAACGGTCCACCAACCCACAGGTCGACGATGCCGTGCACCATGCCCCAGGTGATCGCGATCAGGTCGAGGACCTCATAGCTGGGTGCCCAGCTAGCCGCCTGGCCCCGCTCAAGAATGGCCGCCAACGCGAAGTAGCCGCGCTCGCGTGCTTGCCAGAGCTCCGGGGTATCAACGTTTACCAGTTCCAGCCGACTCATCACCGAGAACTGGGCCGGTTGGGCCTCAGCAAAGCGGGCGTAGGCGTCGGCCGCTGCGAGCATGGCCTCGCGTGGGTCCTCGAGTTCGCTGGCGGCCTCGATGCCGTCGGCCATGGTGTTGTAGGCCCGGGTGATGTAGGCGGTGAAGAGACCGGGTTTGTTCTGGTAGTAGTGGGCCGCCGCGGTGTGCGAGAGCCCGGCCTGGGTTCCGACCCGCCGCAACGTGACCCCGGAAGGCCCGTGCTCAGTGATCACTTCGTCGACCGCGTCCAAGAGACGCTCGCTGGTTTCGCTCACGCCAGTTGTTCGGCTCGGAGCGTTGAGGTGGCTGGTGTTTCCGTCGCTGCGGTGCGACGCAAGCCGAGGGCATGACCCACGCCAAAGACCCCCACGATCGCACCGTCGGCCAACACCAGCGCCTGGCCCGCAGCGGGTTCAACGATGCCGCTCACCACCAGTCCAATCATCATCAGTGGGTACGGGGCGATCATGGCCAGGTTGAGCTTGCCGAGTGGGCGGGGGTCGGGGCGGCTGATGGCAAAGGCCAGAATCGGCGCGTGGCCGATCAGCGCGACACCCAGCAACCGCAGCCAGCCATCGATTTCGACCCCAAGCCAATCGCCAACACTGGAAGGGGCGACGACAAGTTGCAGGCCGGTCGCTAGCGAGAAGACGGCGTTGGCCGCCATGGCGGTGCGGAGAAGCTTGTGGGGTCCGGAAGTGTCCATACCTCACCATAAACAAGAAACTTTACTTTGTAAAGTCGTTTCTTAAAGACGGTCGATTTGGACCGTAACTTCGGCGGGTGAGCAGTTGGGGCGCCAGTTGGGGGGATGCGGGGCGGCTGGTACTTTGCGGACGTGACCAATCCTGTTTCGCAGTCCGTGCTCGAAGAAGTTGTGTCCTTGGCAACGGCCGCCGGCCAGCGAACGTTGAAATGGTTCGGCACCGACTCGCTCGGCATCGACAACAAGGGTGACGGCACGCCGGTCACCGACGCCGATCGCGATGCGGAACGCTTCGTCCGGGAGTACCTGGCCGACCATCACCCCGACGACTCGATCGTGGGTGAGGAGGAGGCCGACACCATCGGCACCAGCGGGCGCCGCTGGATCGTCGATCCCATCGACGGCACCAAGGCCTTCACCAAAGGGGTGCCGCTCTACTCCACCTTGGTGGCGCTGGAGGACGAACATGGCCCGGCGGTTGGGGTGATCGCCGTCCCGGCCCTCGACCAGGTGGTATTTGCCGGTCGGGGTCTGGGGTGTTTCTTCAACGATGCTCCGGCCCAGGTGAGTGACACCGCGGTGGTGAAGGACGCGTACGTCACCACCAGCGGGTTCGGACCGTGGAGCCCAGACGCATTGGCTCGGATTCACGCCGCCGAGCCGAAGCTGCGGACGTGGGGCGACGCCTACGGCTACACCCTCGTTGCTACCGGTCGCGCCGATGCCATGGTCGACCCGATAGCCAGCCTGTGGGATCTGGCGCCGATGCCGGTGATCCTCGACGAGGCGGGAGGCCGTTTCAGTTCACTCGCAGACAGCGAAGGGGCCGATCACGGCAGCGGCGTAGCTACCAACGGCCACATCCACGCCGAAGTTCTCACCCTGATGGACCAAAACCGCTAACCCGTCCAAGATTTGTGACGCCCAGCGCGCCGTTTTTGGCGCGTTAGGCGTCACAGATCTTGAAGGTCGGTCTGGCCGAGGTGTTGCCGGGGTGGGATCGGACCCGGCGGTAGAGGGTCCCGGCGGAGAGGGGCCCGGGGTGGAGGGTTTCCTGCTCGGCTAGGAACTGACGGTGGGTTCCCCGACGCCGCGATCGCAGGGGGCGCCGGGTTCAGGCGACTGGCTGGACGATTCAAAACGGTCGATGAACGCTTCGACCCGTTCGTCGTTGAGATCATCGACCGCAAGCTGGGCGCCCCAGGCCGACAACACGATCGTGCTGGACTGGTCCTCGAAGGCGCTGACGAGAATGTGGCTTTCGCCTTTCACCCGTTCCTGGAGGGCTTCGAGGACTCCGGCGTCGGTCCCTGGCTGATAGGTGATCCAGACTGCTCCATGCTCAAGCGCGTGTACCGCGTTCTCGTTGGGGATTCCCGAGTCATAGAAGCCACAGTTGATCCACTGCGGGCTATGGTCGCCGCCGACGGGAGGGCTCTGGTCGTAGTCGACTGCAGTCTCGACGTGAAACGCTTCACCGATAACGAAGGTTTCCACCCCGTCGATGGCCACGGCTCCCCCATCGTCGCTGCTTCCACCATCGCCGCCGCAGGCCGCGATCACCAGTCCAAGCGCCAGCAGCGTCAGCACCGCCCTGCCGGCTCGGCGTTGCGATGATCGATCCGTGCCTACTGCTGAACTCATGTTGCCATCCATTCGGTCAAGATCACTTCGGGTCATCGGTCCACAGGGTCATAGGTCAACGCTTGCCGACGGTCATCAGGGAGTCGGCGACCACCGAGCAAGTCTTCGAACAGGTGGGCCCAGTTTACGGGCCGAACTTGGGTGGTCCCATGGTCAGGAGTCCCCCGAATCCGCCCACTTCCAGGATTTGTGACGCCCAGCACCGCAAAAACACCGTGCTGGGCGTCACAGATCTTGGTTTGGTCGGCGTGACGTCGGCGAAAACGGACGACGGGCGCCTGAGCGAACTCAGGCACCCGTCCATGCAAAGACATTTGCGGTCTCTAGCCGGTCGACCGTGTCGACCTGGTCCTAGGAGGCTCTTAGGAGGCGGCGATGGCCTCGAGGGGTTCGGGGTCGATGACGTCTTGCGACATCGGCTGTTCGTCGAGGCGGTTCTTCCATTCGCTGGCCACACCGATATGGCTGGCGAAGGCGGCCTTGCGGCGAGCGACGCGACCCGTGGCCTCGTCGGGTTGGGGCAGTTCGCCGACGTACTGGGCCTCGATACCTTCGCGGAGCATCTCGAGGGCTTCGGACCGCAGCTGCGACACGCGTGACTCGGTGACACCGAGGAAGCGGGCCAATTCATAGGACGTGCGGCCTTCGAGGAAGTAGCCCACGATCACGAGGCGGTGACGGTCGGGAAGCAGGTGCACGGCGTCACGCATGTAGGCATGCAGCTCGCGGGTCTCCAACTCTTCGCTGGGCTCCACCTGGGAGCGGTCGACCAGCACGTCAACCAGGGTGAGGTCTTCGTCGTCGTCATCGGTGACCTCGTGTTCAAGGGCGAGGACAACCGAGCGGAACACCCGGTCCTGGAGGCGGGTGAGCTCATGGAGTTCGATCCCCAGCGCCTCAGCCATCTCTTCGAGGGTCGGGACCCTACCGAGTTGAGTGGCGAGTCGCTGTTCGACCGACTCAAGCCGACGGGCGAGGGTGCGGACTGAGCGGGGGGCCCAGTCGGCGGCACGCACCGCATCGAGGATGGCGCCACGGATGCGCTGTGCCGCGAAGCGGTCGAAAGGAACTCCACGGTCATCGTCGTAGCGGCGGGCCGCTTCAACCAGACCGAGAGCGCCGGCTCGAGCCAATTCCTCACGGTCGACGTGGCGGGGGAAGTGCACCGCCACTTGGAACACGATGTGTTTGACCAGCGGCAGGTTTTCTTCGATCAACGCCCGGTGTTCGGCCACGTTGTCGAGAACAACTCGCTCCTTGGTTTTGGTGTTCTTCGCCGCGCGCTTGTTGTTGCCCGGTTCGCCCATTGGTTTGAAATTCCTCCTAGAGATACGCAGTAAGGAACTTCGACACAATCATGAGCAACCTTTAGCAATTTTTTTATCTCGGCTTTCAATCGAGCCAAGATCCCCGGATTAGCAGGCCAAAATCGCCGAAAAAAGTTTTGCTGGCGATCGTGATTTACAGCGATAGCCGACCGGATCTGACCCGGCCTCGACCCGCTCACTCGTTCAGGCGACCAGACCTTCGAAGGCCGCGGCCCGCACCCCTCGGTCGGCCAGGTCGTGCAGGAGTGGAAGCGGGGCAAAAAGCTCACTCAGGCCGCCTGAACCGGGTCGCCGAACCCGATCGTTGAGAATGGCCACGGCAACGACTGCGGCTACGGTACCGCCGGCCAATCCGGGCCGGTCCATCGAGCCCAGCACGTGGGTTTCAAAGGCCCCGTCACGGGTCCCTCGCACCTCCACCCGCACTCCCCCTGGTCCGCCTTCGGCGTGGGGCGGCCGGAGCATCGGCAGCTTCATGGTGAGCCGGTCTCGGCGGTTGGCCGCCATACGGGCGGTCACCCGTTCGATCCCGGGGAAGGATCGCACCAGCAGCATCGAATCGGGAAGGGCGGCCCGATAGCAATCGCGCCCGTCGATCGGTGTGGGGAACCAGCACAGCTCTCGACCGGTGCCGCCCGGTCGTTCAACCCAACCGCCGTCACGCCAGTCGCGGGCCGTGCCGCTGAGCGCGCCGTGGTGCTGTCGGGCACATGCGGGCCCGCCGGTGCCGGCCTTGGCCACATGGATCTCGGTCACCTGGTCGAACCGAACTCCGGCATGGGCCGCGAGCAGGCAGGTGAGGCCCGGAGCAAATCCGGCGCCAACCGCGATGGTGCGGCCCAGTTCTGTTGCCAGCGGATCGAGGTCCAGCAGCCCTTTGACTTCAACGATGTCGTCGCTGCCGGAGATGACGTCGATGCCCTGGGCGATGGCCTGACGGGCCAGGTCGGTGTGGCCCGACGGGTGAGCGAGGATGACGATGTCGATATCGGCCGCGAGTACAGCCTCCGCCGTATCGACGACCGTTACTGTGCGTTCTTCTTCCAGAGCGCGGTGCACCATGTCGAGGCGCTTCAGGTCGGTGTCGCAAAGCACCAACCGCTCGATCTGTTCAACGGTTGCACATTGGCGGGCCGCACGAGCACCGAGTGCTCCGAGCCCGATTACCCCTACGCTGGCGCCACTCACCCTGCTACCGCAGGTCCTGTCCGGACAGCTCCCGCCATCCGCCTTCCTGGGGCGGGGTGCCACCGGTGCCGCGAAGGCGTAGGACCGAGGCAACGATTCCGGCTACTCCAAAGGCCAAGAAGGCCCGACGCAACATGTTGATCATGCTCATCCGTCCTGGGGAGAGGAGGTGAAAAGTGTGGCGGTGGGTAGTGCGAGTAGTGCGGAAACCAGTGGGGCTAACAGGAGTCGAACCTGTGACCTCACCCTTATCAGGGGTGCGCTCTAACCGACTGAGCTATAGCCCCGCAGCTTTGACGGTATCGCCAACGAAGCGGTAGTTGCTACCGAATTCTGCGGCGGGCTGATTCCTCTTGAATCACGGTGACCCGGATGCCGCCGGTGAGGTCAGAAATCAGGTTGAAGAGGATGGCCATCAGCACAGTGATGGCGGTGGCTGCGACCGCGGCGGTGAGCCCGCCGAAGAGGGCGACCCGGAAGAGTGTTTCCCCTTCGAAGGCGAAGGTTTCGAAGCCAAGAAGGGTGGCGATCAGGTTCTCGACGTTGTCGATGGTGCCGGACTGCACGGCGCCGCTCCAGAGGATGACGCCGGCGGTCATCAGGACCAACCAGAGGCAGAAGTAGAAGATGACCGAGACCTTGAGCACACTCCAGCCGTCGACGCGACGGATGATGCGGTAGACGCGGCGGGCTTCGAGTGGCTCGCGGAGCCAGCGGCGGCTGGTGGCCGGTTCGTCCGGGGTAACCGTTTGTGGTTGACGACGGACCTCTGGTTGGGGCGCTGGAGCCGGCGCGATCTGGGGTTCGGGGGCTGGGGTCGGCGTCTGAACCGGGGCCGGGGTTGGTGCTGGGGCGGGCCGGACCGGGGCGGGGGCGGCTGCCACAACGGCCTCGGTTGGCCGTTCAACGGTGGGTACCGACGCCGAAACCGGCTCACGGGTGCGCATTTCGAGCGATGGCTCGTCGCCGGTGAGGTCGATGATCACGTCGTCGGTGTCACCGGTGGTGGCCGGCGGGTTCGATAGCCCATGGTTTGGGGCCTGTTCCGGTCCGCCAATAGTCACGGTTTGATCCAGGTCGATGGAGCTGGCTGCGTTGTCGGGGGCGTCGTCGGCGTCGAGGTGGTCCATGTCGATCGCGACCAGGCCTGCCTGGCCACGGCTGGCCAGGGGAGATACCGCCTCGTGCGAGCCGGTGTCACTGAGTTCGGAGTTGGGGGAGATAGCGATGGGAGCAGTCCTTCGTTCGGCCGCACCGACCGACGGCTGCGCCGCCGGAGCTGACTGGTTGGGTCAGTTGACTTCTTATGGTCCCACTGCCGACTCGCCGATTGTGGGAGCCCATGGTGAGACCACGGAGAGTGTATGCGACGGAACACCACCAGGGCGAGCGGGGGCCGATCAGCACTCAATGGTCGTAACCTCGCAAACCCCGAACAGCACCACAAAGCAATTCAATACCCTTCAGCAACTCTCATTCAAGGTATGTGTTCGAGTTCGTTTGGTGGGTGGCTTCTGAGCCGGTTTGGTGTGCTCGGTCATTCCGCCACATCATCAGCGGGCACGGGGATACCGACAATGAACGGTGCTACCGGTTTGGCCAACCGACGGTGGATCACTTCCGGTGCTGCAGCTCCAGCCCACTTCGGCGAGCAATTCCGCGGTCCATTGGGGAACCACTACCGCCGATTGCTCTGGACCACGATCCCTTTTGCCAATGGTGCCAGAGTTCTCGGACCGGTCCGCACGGGCGGCGCTGTCGGTCTGGTTGTCAAGCACATCGATGACGACAAGTTCGCCGTGACGGTCTGAGGCTGCGGTGAGCGCGGGGATGAGTTCTGGGGTGAGGGCGGTGGCTTGTTGGTCGCCGGGGAGTTCTTGCGCCGCCGACCGGGCCCGCAGACTCTGCAGCCACGGCTGAGTCCGCCCAGAGAGTGGGCCAACCTCGACGGTCACCACACCAGTGGAGCCGATGGGGTTGTCGTCGGTAGCCGCGTTGTGCTCAAAGGACGCCAGGTTGGTCCCGTTGAGCCTTGCCAGTCGGGCCGCTTCGTTGCTGTCGACCGCGGCTCCGGCCAGTGCCGCGGCGTCGCTTCCAGTCTGGAGGCGGCTTCGGGCCACCGCTTGTTGGCTGGCCGCGGCGACAGCGGCCATCGCCACCAGCGTCAACGCCAGAATTGCTACAAGCAGGGGCATGGCCTGGCCCCCGTCGCGCCAATGTGCGTTCTCCATCGTTACTCCTCCCCAGGAAGCCCGGCCGCCAACGACATCGTCAGAGGCGCAAGTCACCCTGGACCTGACTACCCGAGGGCACAGCCAAGGCCGAAGCGCGGCGGCGCTGAGCACCGCAGCACGTCGTCTGTAGGGGGAAGTTGGTGGGGGAAGAAGTTTCTCCTGAAAGAGCTAGAGCTCGTGCCAAGCGAGCGCTAAAGCCGGAGCGCCAGCCCTCGGGTCACTACTCTTCTTCGTCAGTTTCGTCGGCCGGCTCGGTGTCGGCAACTTCGTCGGCGCCAGACTCCGCCTCAGCACCGGCGTCGGCGTCGATGTTGTCGAGGTCGACCACTTCGGCGTCTGCGTCGGCAGCCACCGTCCCGTCCGCTTCGTCGCCGTCGAGAAGTTCGTCTTCGTCATCTTCTGGCGGAGCCGGTGCGATGGCAGCCACGACTTCACCGTCGTCAAGGCTCATCACCGTGACGCCGGTGGCGTCGCGGCCCTGTTCGGAAATGTCGGCTACCGCCATACGGATCACTACGGCACCGCTGGTGACAAGGAAGACCTCGGCGTCGTCGGTGGTCATGAACGCGCCGGCAACTTTGCCTTTGTCTTCAGTGGTCTTCATGCCGCGGACGCCGAGACCGGCTCGACCCTTTTGGGTGAAGGCCTCCACGTCGGTGCGCTTGCCGTATCCGTTTTCGGTGATGATCAGCAGCTTGTGATCGTCCTGCACCCGGTCACAGCCGATCAGGTGGTCGCCGTCGCGGAACTTCATGCCCCGCACACCGGCGGCCGATCGGCCCATCGGTCGGACGTCTTCTTCGGTGATGCGCAGCACCTGGCCGTTGCGTGAGCACAACAGGATGTGGTCGTTACCGTCGGTCGGCATCACCTCGACCAGCTCGTCGCCGTCGTTGAGTTTGATGGCGATAAGCCCGGCCTTGAGCGAGGAGTCGTAGGCGTTAAAGAGGGTCTTCTTGACCCGACCCGACTTGGTGGCAAAGAACAGGAACCGGTTGGTCTCGTAGTCGCGGGTGTCGATGATGGCCTCGATGGTTTCGTCTTCCTGCAGGGGTAACAGGTTGACGATGGCCGTGCCGCGCGCCGTTCGAGCCGCGTTCGGGATCTCGTGGGCCTTCAGCCGGTACACCCGCCCACGGTTCGAAAAGAACAGCAGGTAGGCATGCGCCGAGGTGTGGATCATGTGGACGACGTGGTCTTCGTCCTTCAGGTTGCCGCCGGAGACGCCGCGGCCGCCGCGACCTTGGGTGCGGAACTCCGAGCTCGACGTGGTCTTCACATAACCGGTGTCGCTCATGGTGAAGACCAGGTCTTCGTCTTCGATCAGGTCTTCGATGTTGAGTTCGCCGGGGTCGAATCCGACGGTGCAGAGGCGATCGGTGGCGAAGTTCTCGCGGATCTCGCTCATCTCTTCGCGGATGACGCTTCGCAGCTTTACATCGTCGCTGAGGATGGCTTCGAGTTCGGCGATCTGGCTCTGGAGGTCGGCCACCTTTTCTTCAAGGTCGACCCGGGCCAGGCGGGTGAGCTGGCCGAGCGTCATTTCGAGGATGGCGTCAGCCTGTTCGTAGGAGAACTCGAACGGTTCGGCCTGCAGACCTTCGCGAGCTGCAGCCTTGTCGTCCGACGCCCGGATAAGGGCGATGATTTCATCGATGACGTTGACGGCGCGCAGCAGGCCCTCACGGATGTGGAGATCGCGCTGGGCTTTGTCGAGGCGGTACTGGCTGCGGCGACGGATGACGTCGAACTGGTGGTCGACGTAACAAACCAGCGCTTCGCGCAGGCTGAGGGTGCGGGGCACGCCATTGTCGAGCGCCACCATGTTCACTGAATAGCTGATTTGCAGCGGCGTGAACTTGTAGAGGTTGTTGAGCACCACGATGCCCGGGGCGCCACGCTTGAGGTAGAAGACCAGGTTGGTCTCGTCGCCGGCACTGAGGTTCTTGATGTCGGCGATGCCGTCGATACGGCCAGCCTTCACCGCTTCGGCCGCCTTGTCGGCGATCGTTTCCACGCTGGTCTGGTAGGGGAAGGAGCTGACGACGATCTGCTGGCCCCCCTTATCGTCCTCAATGATCTCGGCGTCGCCACGGATCTTGAACGAGCCACGACCGGTTTGGTACGCCTGCTCGATGCCCTTGCGGCCAAGCACCTGGCCGCCGGTCGGGAAGTCGGGGCCCTTGATGAACTCCATCAGGTCTTCGACCGAGGCCTGCGGGTTGTCGAGGAGGTGGAGGGTGGCGTCGATCACTTCGCCCAGGTTGTGGGGCGGAATGTTGGTGGCCATACCCACCGCGATGCCTTGTCCACCGTTTACCAACAGGTTGGGGAAACGTGCCGGCAGCACCACGGGTTCGTCGTGGCTGCCGTCGAAGTTGGGTACCAACTCCACTGCGTCTTCGCCGATGTCGGCGAGCATGTGCATGGCCAGCGGGGTGAGACGACACTCGGTGTAGCGGTAGGCGGCTGGTGGATCGCTGGGCGAGCCGAAGTTGCCGTGGGGGTCGATCAGTGGGTGGCGGAGGCTGAAGTCCTGGCCGAGGCGCACCAACGCGTCGTAGATCGAGAGGTCGCCGTGGGGGTGATACTTGCCGATCACGTCACCAACGACGGTGGCACACTTCACGTGGTTGCGGTCGGGGCGCCGTCCCGCTTCGTCCATGGCCCACAGGATGCGGCGGTGGACCGGCTTGAGGCCGTCGCGGGCATCGGGCAGCGCGCGCGAGACGATGACCGACATCGCGTACTCGAGGAAGGATTGCTCCATCTCCTCTTGGATCTCGATCGGCTCGATGTTGTCGGCAATAGCGGTGCCGTCATCGGTGGTATCACTCACCGGATCTCCTCTCGCTGCATGTTTGGTGGAGTTGGGGCTGCACGTTTTTAAGGGTGGAGCTCGGGGTTGTGCCTGGAACCGGGATCAAATGTCGAGGAACCGCACATCGGCGGCGTTGGTCTGGATGAAGTGCTTGCGACTTTCGACGTTGTCGCCCATCAGCTTGGCGAACACTTCGTCAGCGATGGCCGCCTGGTCGACCGAAACCTGCAACAGGGTTCGTTTGTCGCCGTCCATGGTGGTGTCGCGAAGCTCGTCGGCGTCCATCTCGCCAAGGCCTTTGAGGCGCTGGAAGACCGGTTCCTTCTTGCGCTCCTTTTGCGCCAGGTATTCGTCTTTGGCCACGTCGTCTTTGAGGTAGATCTTCTCTTTGCCAACCTCGGTTGAGTAGAGCGGAGGCTGGGCGATGAAGACATGTCCTTCTTCAACCAGTGGCCTCATCTGCCGGAAGAAGAACGTGAGCAGCAGGGTGCGGATGTGGCTGCCATCAACATCGGCATCACACAGCAGGATCACCTTGTGGTAGCGGATGGCCTCAATGTCGAATTCGTCGGCCACACCGCCACCGATGGCCTGGATCAGGGAGATGATCTCGGTGTTTTGCAGCATGCGGTCGATGCGGGCCCGCTCCACGTTGAGAATCTTGCCTCGGATGGGCAGAATCGCCATGGTGCGGGGGTCGCGGGCCTTCTTGGCTGAACCACCAGCCGAGTTGCCCTCCACGATAAAGAGTTCGGACTCAACCGGGTCTCGCGAGCTGCAGTCGGCCAGCTTGCCGGGGAGGCCGCCACCTTCGAGTGGTGACTTGCGGGTGGCGTCGCGGGCTGCTCGGGCTGCGAGCCGGGCCTTGGCCGCCTGGAGGCCCTTGGCCACGATCAGCTTGGCTTCGTTCGGGTGTTCTTCCAGCCATTCGCCGAGGTGGGCGTTGGTGGCTTTGGTGACCATCGACCGAACCGGCACGTTGCCGAGTTTGTCTTTGGTTTGGCCTTCGAACTGGGGCTCGCGGAGGCGCACGCTGATGATGGCGGTGAGGCCTTCGCGGATGTCCTCGCCTTCCATCTTGTCGAGCTTGTCGTTCTCTTTGATGATGCCTTTGTCTTTGGCGTAGGCATTGATGGTTCGCGTGAGGGCGCCGCGAAAGCCCTCCTCATGCATACCGCCGCCTTTGGTGGTGATGCCGTTGGCGAAGGAGTGGATGCCATCGGCGTTAAAGCCGGTGTTCCACTGGAAGGCGATTTCGACTTCGGTGTGTTCTTCTTCGTCGACCGCCTCGAGGTAGCCGACGTCTTCGAAGAGGGCTTCTTTGGATTCGTTGACGTGGGTCACGAAGTCCCGGATGCCGCCTTCGTAGCAGTGCTCGACGAGTTCGTTGCTGATCGCGGTTGGCCGGTTGTCCTGGAAGCGGATCATCAGACCCTGGTTGAGGAAGGCCATCATCTGGAAGCGGTCGAGCAGGGTCGCCGCTTTGAAGCTGACTTCGTCGAACACCTCGGGGTCGGGCCAGAACCGCACCGTGGTGCCGGTTCGGGGCTTGCCGTCGTCACCCTTGGGTGAGTCGCCGATCACTTCGAGTCGCTGATCGGGCTGACCACCGTCGACGAAGCTCATCGAGTGCCGTTTGCCGTCGCGGTCGATCTCCACCTCGACCCGCTTTGAGAGCGCGTTTACTACGGAAATGCCGACGCCATGCAGGCCACCGGACACCTTGTAGCCCTCGCCGCCAAACTTTCCGCCGGCGTGCAGCACCGTGAGGACCACTTCGGCGGCCGACATGTTGAACTCGGCCTTCTGGCTCACCGGGATGCCGCGGCCGTCATCGCGGACTTCACATCCGCCGTCGGGAAGCAGTTCGACTTCGATGGCGGAGCAGTGCCCGGCCATCGCTTCATCGACCGAGTTATCGACCACCTCATAGACCAGGTGGTGAAGCCCGGCCGGGCCGGTTGATCCGATGTACATGCCAGGTCGTTTGCGGACGGCTTCGAGGCCTTCCAGCACCTGGATGTCTTCTGCACCGTACGATTCGGTCTGCTGAGCCAAACGCGCTTGCTTTCGTGAAGACAAACGCCAGAAACGGCGGTTTGTGCGTGAGGGGCGGAAGTCGGTCGAACCAGCAACTTCGTGGGGCGAATCTGCTTTCGCGCAGGCCACAAGTCGCCGTCGACCAACCGTTTGTATTGTAGCAGTTTTGACCCCTCAAACGGGCTTTTCAGCGCCTTTCCTCAACAGAAATTGAAGGGTATTCAATACTCAAGATTTGTGACGCTTAGCACCGTAGTTTGCGGCGCGGGGCGTCACAGATCTTGGTTGGTCGGAGCTGCGTCAGCGAAACGTTTGGGGTCGACTCGAACCACGGTCCGGGCCGGTGTCACGCCGCAGACTTCGCCGCAGCGGCGCCGGAGGTCGGTGTCGTGCCAGCGAACCTGGCTGGCCCAGGCCGGGTCGCCCACCACTACCACCAGTTCGTCGGCATCGAGGCGTATCGGCCGCACCGAGGCCGCCAGTGCCGCTCCGGCAACCGTGGGCCACTGGTCAAACAGGGCAGCTACCGCCGGGGCACTCGGGGCTCCGAGTGAACGCATGAGGGTGTCCAGCACTTCACCAACGGGTTTGGGTTCACGCTTGGCGCCGACACTCTCGGCATGGGCCGCGTCGTCGACCCAGCGACTCATGGCGCAGCCTCACCGGTAGCAACCGGGTTTGGTGCAGCCGGTGCCGAGGGCTGGTCTCGAAGATCGATGACCGGCTCCAAGGTCTGGGGATCAGCCGCAGTGTCCACGTCTGTCGGGCCGTTCGCATCGTTGCCTGGATTGCCGGTCATGGTCTCAGGGCCCGGACCCGGACCCGCGTCACGGTGAGAGTCATCAGACTCATCAGACCCATCGGTGGTGTCGGGGGCATCGCCACCGGGCGTACCGCCGATGCTCGGGCTACTGACGGGCGCAATGTGATGGTCCCGTACCTCGTAGACCGCGCCGGCATGGGCTTCTTCGGGCAAGTCGGCGGCGGTGGTGAGCACGGTCTGGCACTGGGGCAGGGCTCGCAGCAGCGCCGATCGTCGACCGGCGTCGAGTTCCGACAGCACGTCGTCGAGCAACAGCAACGGTGACTGGCCGGTGGCTTCGGTAACCACCCGGTGCGATGCCAGGCGCAGCGCCAGGGTGAGCGATCGCTGTTCCCCCTGTGAGGCGTGGGTGCGGGCCGCCATGTCGTTGAGCGCCACCCCGACATCGTCGCGGTGGGGGCCGACGGTGCTCACTCCCCTACGGAGGTCATCGTCGCGGGCCTCGGCCAGGGCTGCGGCCAGACCGGTCTCGCTGAACGATGACAGGTACTGCACTCCGACCTGGTCGTTGCCGCCGGCGATATCGGCCAGCGCTTGGGTGACCACGGGCTCGAGTTGGGCCAGCAGGTCGCGACGGGCGGCCACAAAGGCTTCACCGACCTCCACCAGCTTGTTGTCCCATACGTCGAGGGTGGCCAGCATTTCCGGGTCGTTGCGGCCCCGGCTGCCCTTGATGCGAGCCCCTTTCAACAGCGCGTTGCGTTGTTTGAGGACGCGGTCGAGGTCGGTGCGCATCGCCTGGTTGCGGGGGTGCAGCGACACCAGCGTGTCATCGAGATACTGGCGCCGCTCCCCCGGTCCGCCTTTGATGATGACCAGGTCATCGGGGGCAAACACGGTGGTGCGAACCACGCCGAGCAGGTCGCGGCTGCGCGAGAGCTTTTGCCGGTTTACTTCGATGCGGGTCCGCCGACCGGGCACCACTTCGATCTCGATCAGGGTGTCGCGGCCGTCGTTGTCGAGTTCGGCCCGCAGAATGGCGGAGCTGGCGCCGCGCCGAACCATGGCCTCGGTCGGGGCCCCACGAAACGACGACATCGTGGCGACGTAGCCGATGGCTTCCAACAGGTTGGACTTGCCCTGACCGTTGGCGCCGATGACCGCGGTGACGCCGTGATCGAATCGGACGTCGACCGACTCGTAGCAGCGAAAGTCGATCAGTTGGAGCCGGCGCAGCATCATCATCGACAGGTACCGCGTTCTACCTTTGCCGGGGATCCGGCCTCGAAAACCTTGAAATAACGGGGGAAGAAGGGAGTGGGCACTGCCAGCCGGTCGGCGGCCAGCCTCCTACGAGACTCGTACCGGCATCAGCAGATACAGGAAGTTGTCGTCTTCGGTGGGCTTGATCAGCGCTGGTTTGTGGGCATCGATGGTTTCGAGCACCACTTCGTCACCGGGGGTGATTTCGAGGCCCTTGGCGAGGTATTCGGGGTTGAACGCCACGGTGAGCGGACTGCCCTCGAACTTGGCGTCGATCTCCTCGTGGGCCTGGCCCACGTCTTGGGTGACCGCCGAAAGCGTGAGCGAATCGGCATCCATGGTGAGCTTGAGTGGGGTGGCTTCGCGAGCCAGCAGCCGCACCCGGCGAAGAGCATCGAGCAGGGTTTCGCGGCCGATGGTGAGCCGGTTGGGGTGGGTGCTGGGGATCAGACCTCGGTAGTTGGGGAAGTCGCCTTCGATGAGCTGGGTGGTGAGTTTGGAGCCGCCGACGGTGAACGATGCTGCGCGCTCGCCAAAGACGATGGTGACCTTTTCGTCGCCGCCGAGCACGCGGGCCAGTTCCGAAAGCGCCCGGGCCGGCACCAGGACCTGCTGGCCTTCGCTGAGGACGTCGACGCCGGTGAGGTCCCGCACCGCGAGCCGATAGCTGTCGGTGGCCACCAGGCGCACTCCGCCGTCCTCCGGGGCCATCAGCACGCCGGTAAGGATCGGTCGAGTCTCATCCCCGCTGGCTGCCGGAATCACCTGGCGGAGGGCGTCGTTGAGGGCGATGGCGTCCATCACCACGCCTTCATCGTCCAGTTCGGTGATCCGTGGGTATTCGTCGGTTCGGATTTGACGGACGGAGAATTCGCTTCGACCCGCGGTGATGATGGTTTCGTCTTCACCCGCGGCGAGGTGCACCGCGCCCGGTTCGACCGCTCGCACGATGTCGGTGAGCAACTTGGCTGGCAATACCACCACGCCGTCGCTTTCGCCCGCGACCTCGATGGTGACCGACATGGTCAGATCGATATCGGTACCGGTCACCGTCAACCGGTCGCCAACCAGCTCCATCCGAACTCCGGAGAGTCCGGGCATGGCCCCCGGTCGGGCTACGGCTCGCCCGGCGGTGTTGCATGCATCGGCCAGAGTGTCTCGTTCGCATCGGAACTTCACCACTGGGTACTCGCTTTCCTTGTATATATCTCGGTAGTAATCAGTAGGTGCTGTGGATTGTGGACAACACGATATTTGGGCCTGTCAGAGGGTGTTTTGGTTTCCGCACGATGTCCCCAACGGTGCACATGTGCCACGCGTGTAATTTGTGAGCCGGTGGATAGCCCCCAACTCATCCCCTGCATCGTCCCCCGCGGCTGGCGAGATGTCCACAGCGCTGTACCCACCTGTGGACCTACGTTGGCGCGAAGTTGACGGCATCGTCCACACGCTAGTCGGGCGCGATGACAGCCTTTGAGGCGGGCCGATGCCGTGTGGTTCACCGTTGGTCGCCTTTGACGACGCGGACCAGTTCGGTGACCTGGTCATAGATCTGGTGCCGCTCGCCCATCTGGGTGGTGATCTTTTCGACTGCGTGGATCACCGTTGTGTGGTCGCGGCCGCCGAACTCGCGGGCGATTTGGGGGTAGCTGAGGTCGGTGAGTTCGCGGAAGACATACATCGAGATCTGGCGGGCGGTTACCAGCGGGCGGCGTCGGCTTCGGCCTTTGAGTTCTTCTTCGGTGAAGCCAAACATCTCCACGGTGGCGTCGAGGATGTCGGCCGGCGTGATGCGCTTGGGTTGTTCCTTCGACACGATGTCGCTGAGGGCCCGCTCGGCGTCTTCAAGGGTGATGGCCGCCTTGTTCAGGCTGACCCAGGCCTGGACTCGCACCAAGGCGCCTTCGAGTTCACGAATGTTGTTGGAGATGTTGCTGGCGATGAAGCGAAGGACGTCGTCGGGGATGGGGACGCCGGGCTGAGCTTCGGCTTTCTTATAGAGAATGGCGAGGCGGGTCTCAACGTCGGGAGGCTGAATGTCGGTGATCAGGCCCCACTTGAAGCGGCTGCGGAGGCGATCTTCCAGCGTGGAGATGGCATCGGGCGGCCGGTCGGAGGAGATGATGATCTGGCGGTCGGCTTCGTGGAGTGTATTAAAGGTGTGGAACAACTCTTCCTGAAGGCCTTCTTTGTTCTCCACGAATTGGATGTCATCGATCAACAACACGTCGACTTCGCGGTAGCGCTGTTTGAAGCCGGCCTGGTCATTGGTACGGATGGCATTGACAAATTCGTTGAGGAACGCCTCAGTGGAGACGTAGCGAACCAAGAAGTTGGGGTAGTGCTCGCCGACGTAGTGGGCGATCGAGCGCAGCAGGTGGGTCTTGCCCAGGCCGGCATCGCCGTAGATAAAGAGCGGGTTGTAGGACTTGCCTGGGGTTTCGGCGACCGAGAGCGCGGCGGCGTGGGCGAAGCGGTTCGAGGCACCCGTAACGAACCACTCGAAGGTGTACTTGTTGGTGGAGGTGGCGGCTCCACCTTCTGAGCGGGCCACCGGTCGGCCAGTGTCGTTGAGAGGGGCGGGCGACCCTGCGGCACCGGTAGCCAGCGTGGCTACGCCATCGGTGGCGGCATCCGCGGGGGTGTCGTTGAGTTCGAGCACCACCTGGGCGCTATCGCGCAGATCGATGACGATGGTCTTCAGTTCGAGGTTGGGGGCGCCGGCTTCGGCGAGGGCGTTGAGCACCAGGTCTCGGTAGCGCTCTTCCACACGCGTCTTAGCGAATCCGTTGGGCACCCCGAGGGTGAAGGATTCATCGTCAATCTCCACACCGGTGGCGTGGGCGAACGTGGATTGCCAAACAGCATCGGCGACCAGAGGTCGGACGTGGGCGGCGGTGCGGTTCCAAAGCTCTTCGGGCTGGTTCACCGATCGGTACTCTCCGGTCGATCGAGTCTCGAGCGACTGCTGCCGGTAATCCACCGGTAATCCACACCCTGTGGAAGCGATAGATCGATGGTGCGTTGCTGCGACCAGCCATCGGTGTCACAAATGACATCGATGTGATTTCGAGGCGGAATGACGGGGGAGATCGTCATCGACAACCAGGCGTGGGCGGCAGGAAAATGGGCATCAGGCGATTCGATAGTTTTATTGGGCCGACGGACATTACCAGGGTTTTCCACAGGTCGCACCGGCCCAACCTCAAAGCACCAAAACCACAACGCAGCGTGACATTCCCACCAAAAAACCAGGTGCAGCGAGCTCCGCCCGCTGTTGTTGGTTGCCCGCGGTCTCCCTTCAGCCGCTTCGTTGGTCACCGTTAGTTGTCCGGCTTCGCCGGGCGTTCTTTGTTGTTCCGTCGGGCCAAGGCTGCGATCGTGCAACGCTCAACCTGTTTCGTGAGAGCAGCCGGCCCGACGGGCTATCGGCAATTCACTCGCTAGCGCTCGCAAATCCTGATAGCTGCAGCTGCCTGGCGCGGCGTAAGGCGCAACCAGAAGCGCCAAAGCGTAGGAGAAGTGCAAGCCAAATAAGGTTTGCTGGCCGACGTGCAAAGGCACCCCGTCAACAACAGAGGGGCGGGGCACCAAAGGCCAGCCAAAAGCTCCGTGCAACGGCCGTGCGGAGCACAGTGCAACGGCGAGACGACGAAACGCGCAGCGGTCAGGCGCGGCGTAAGGCGCAACCAGAAGCGCCGAAGAGTACAAAGGCACAAGCCAGGAGGGCCGGCTGGCCGACGGGCAAAGGCACCCCGTCCGGCAAGTGGGTCGGGGCCCCAAAGGCCAGCCAAAAGCTCCGTGCAACGGCCGTGCGGAGCACAGTGCAACGGTGAGACGACGAAACGCGCAGCTGCCAAGCGCGGCGAAAGACGCAAGCCACCTCGGCTTTTTTGTCGGTTGGCGCTACTATCCGTGGGGTGAAACGCACGTATCAACCGAATCAACGTAAGCGCTCGAAGAAGCATGGCTTCCGTCACCGGATGTCGGACCGTTCGGGTCGAGCCATCGTGAAGAGCCGTCGTCGCAAGGGTCGCAAGCGCCTCAGCGCCTGAGTTTGGTGTTCGTTCGAGCCGACCGGCGTCGAATGCGATGACACCATGAGTCCCGAGCTACCGAGACTGCCTCGAGTGGACCGAATCTCTGATCGGTCCACTTTTTCGCGTCTGCGGGGTCCCTCTGCGGTGCGGACCAAGGCCGGACCGTTGGGTTTTTGTTACTCACCCGACACATCCGCCGATGGGTTGGGTGTGGGTTTTGCCATTCCTCGAGCGGTCGGAAACGCGGTGGTCCGAAACCGGATTCGCCGTCGCCTCCGCGCCATCTTCGCCGAGCTGGGTTCAGCCGCGGGCGAACCAACCTTGGCCCCAGGGGCGCTGCTGGTGATGGTTCGGCCAGGCGCGGCGAACGTCGATTTTGTTGGGCTGCGGGCCGCGGTGTATCACGCCCTTGGTTCCTTGGCTGCGTTGCCCGGTGAAGCTGCAGTCCCGGTTGACAAGCGCCAGAGTCGGGACACTGGGCGGTGAGGGGTTCAAGCGCGTCGAATGTGGGTTACAGAAGCGATACCGTCATCGGCATGGCCGAGGCGGGGTCTGCCCCTGATCGAACCGATGCAATGAGCCCGCCGCACCCTGACGCGCCCAGCGTGGTGGCAGCTCCTGATGACGCCGGTGGGGGCGGGAATCATCATGGGGATTGCCACGCCGATCACCATCACGGCGACCCCGATCATGACGCGGCTCGCCACCACCATCAGCATCCGGCCGATGGTGCCCAACCTGGCGTCCTTGCCCGCATGCTACGAAGCCCAATCAAGGGCTACCAGGTGGTGATGGCGGGCCGGGCCTCGCCATGCCGATACAGTCCAAGTTGTTCGACCTATGCCATTGAGGCGCTCGAGACCCGCGGTGCGGTGAAGGGCAGTGCCCTCGCCCTTTGGCGAATCGCCCGGTGTAACCCGTGGGGCGGATCCGGTTGGGATCCCGTTCCACTCCCCCGCAACCATCCGGGCTCATCTGAGGAACACATCAATGTTTGACGGCATTTTCAACTTCTTCGCTCAACTGCTGGCCTGGTTCTATGACATCGCCGGTAGTTATGCCGGTGCCATCGCCATCCTGACCGTTGCGGTGAACATCGTGTTGGCGCCGCTGACGCTGAAGGCCACGCGGGCCAGCATCGACCTGCAGCGTTGGGCGCCGGAGCTCAAGAAGATCCAGGCGGCCCACGCCGATGATCGTGAAGCCCAAGCGGTGGCGATGCAGGAGTTCTACCGGGAGCGGAACCTGAACCCGCTTGGTGGCTGTTTGCCCCAGTTGGTGCAGGCCCCGATTTTCCTGGTGCTCTACCAGGTGATGCGTGGCCTCTTCCGCCGAGGTGATGGCCCAGGCGATCCGGCAAACTTCGATCCGAAGTACCTCGACAGCTGCTGCCCCGAAAGTGCGTTAAACACCCGCCTGGAGGGCTCGAACGAGGCCTTGTCACTGGGGCTTGACCTCTCCCGGACGCCGTTGAACGTGATCCAGGAGAGCATCTTTAAGGGAATTCCCTACCTGATTCTCATCGGCCTGGTGGCCTTGAGTGGTTGGTATCAGCATCGTCAGATTCAGGGCCGCAACCCGAACGCTTCGGCCATGAATCCCCAGCAGGCCATGATCCTGAAGTACCTGCCGTTTATGCTGCCGATCTTTTCGTTCAGCTTCGCCACTGGCCTGGTGATCTACTTCGTGGTCGGCAACCTCTGGCGGGTTGGTCTGCAAACGTTCATCACCCGTAAGTACTACGGCGACGGCGCCCTGGATCTGGCCGAGGAGGATGCCCTCGATGAGGATCAGGTCAAAGAGGCTGCGGCCCGAGCCAAGAGCCGAAGCGAAGAGAACCGGGCCCGCAAAACCGGGGCCGCCGGTGGCGCCCAGAACGGTTCGAACAAGGGTGGATCCAACAAGAGTGGGTCGAACAAGAGCGGTTCAAACGGCGCCAAGAAGAACGGTTCCGGGACCAAAAAGGGCGCATCAAGCAACGGCCGCTCCGTCGGCGGGCGCTTTACCGGCGATGACGATGAGGTGGCTGAGTCACGCCACGGACGTCGGTCGGGATCGGCCAGTTCGCGGCCGCGACCCAAACCGAAACCGAAGCCCAAATCGGATTCCGACAACGGAGATGGTGGTGGTCGTCCGTCTGCTGGTGGCCGCGTAACTCCCGCGGGTACTCAGGGGAATGCGAACCGGAAGAAGCGCAAAAAGCGTTGATGCTCGCCGCGGGGAGTTAGAAAACCGATGGAGTGGGTCGAGACAACCGCCGAGACCGTTGAAGAGGCCACCGCCATCGCGCTCGACCTGCTTGGGGTTGCCGATGTTGAGGCCGAGATCATCGTGGTTGATGAGCCGGGCCGACGGTTTCTGTGGAAGACCGATGCGCGGGTGCGGGCTCGGGTAAAGCCTCGCCAGCCTCGGGAAAAGAAGGAGCGGCGTCGGGGCCAGGATCGAAAAGGGAAACGTCGTCGCGGTCGCGGCGGTTCGGGCAAGGGTGGGGGCTCCGGCAAGGGTCAGTCCAAAGGCCAGAGCCGCGGCGGTGGCCAGAAGAGCAATTCGGGCAAAGGCGGTTCGCGTAAGCGTGGCTCCGGTAATGGGGGGCAGTCCAAAGGAGGCGGTTCCGGCAACGGCGGCGGCTCTCGGGGCGGGTCGAAGGGCGGGTCCGGTCGCGGCGGCGGCCAGTCGAAGAACCGGTCCAAGGGCGGTGGCCAGGGTGGCCGCGGCGGTCATGGCAAAAGCGGCGGCGCCAGTTCCGGGAACTCCGGCTGACCAAGCCGGTTTCGAGCATCAGAGCGCCGTGGCTTGGGGATGCAAGCGGGGGCGTCGGCGACCGCTTTGCTGCGGTGTTAGCAACAGCACGGTAGGCTTACCAAGCTGAATTGCGGCCGTGCATATCCTGGGCTCGCAACTACTGATTGATGAAGGGACCCCCGTGGGAGATCTTGTAACCCTCGACGACCAGGTCGAAGCTTCGGCCGAATTTCTTGAAGGCCTGCTTGACGCCTTTGGCCTTGAGGGCGAGGTCGATGCGGTGGAGATCGAAGAAGATGTGGTCGAGGTCCGCTTGATCGGCTCTGACGATCTCGCCATTTTGATCGGCCCTCGTGGCCAGACACTCAGCGCCATTCAGGAGCTCAACCGCGCCGTGCTGCAGCGCCAGTTCCGTGGTCGTCGTGAGGGCCGGTTGTTCCTCGATATCGCCGGCTACCGCGAGCGTCGCCGTGAGGCCCTCGGCCGTTTCGCTACCCGCATCGCTGAAGAGGTGCTGGAAGCGCAGGAGTCCCAGGCGCTCGAGCCGATGAACTCGGCCGATCGCAAGGTGGTGCACGACACCATCAACGGCATCGATGGGGTCCACACCCAAAGCGAGGGCGAGGACGCCCGCCGCCACGTGGTCATTCTCCTCGACGACGAAGACGCCGACTGATTCTTCTCGACGCCGACGACAGCTCCCGGCTGCTCCGGGTACTCCAGCGGTCCCAAGATGCAGGCCATCTGGGTCCGGGTGACGTTCGGCGTCATTTTGATCACGCAGAGTCGATGATTCGCTCCGCTCAGGTGGCTCTCAGTCGCGCTCCGGCGCGGCTGTTGGACTTGGGGACCGGGGGAGGGGTGCCGGGCCTTGTGTTCGCTCTGAGCTACGTTTCCGCCGAGGTCACTTTGGTGGAAATTCGAGAGATCCGGGCCGACTTTCTTTCGACGGCGGTGCGCGAGCTTGGCCTTGAGGGTCGGGTCACCGTGGATCGACGTCGGGCTGAAGAGGTGGGACGAGATCCTGACCACCGTTTTGGGTACGACCTGATCTCGTCCCGCAGCTTTGGCCCTCCGGCGGTGGTAGCCGAGTGCGCCGCCCCGTTGCTGGCCGACGCTGGTTTGTTGGTGGTGGCCGAACCTCCACCCGATGCCAGCGAGGCGAGGAATCCGAATCAGCTGCGGTGGCCCGTCGAGCAGTTGGAAGCATTGGGCCTCCAGGACGTAACCGCCTGGCCCCTCTCACCGGGAGCCGATGGTGTGGCGGTCGTGGTCGACGAGTCTGGGGTCGACAGTGCCCAAGTCCACAGTGGTGCAACCAAGGCCGACCGGCCGAAATTCGCCACTCGATTGCTCCGTCGGTTCCAACCCTGCGGCGATCGATATCCTCGCCGGGCCGGTGTGCCAAACAGGTCGCCGCTCTGGTAGCGGATGGTTGACAATCGCGAACAAATGATCGTGCAGAACAGGTCGACCATTGAGGCCTTTTGAACGGTCTGGGAACCGCTCCGATCATGCAGAAAACGCGCAGAGATTTGGGTGTCAAAAACACCTGTGATCAAAGGGCCTTAGCCAAGCGCTTAAACACCCACAATGTAACTTGTTGCGAATGGCTCGATCAGCGCGGCCCGCCGCGATCGAAGTCGACCTTCGGGCACCAAGAAGACCGTTCGCCGCGCTGTCAAGCCCCAAAATCTCGACCACTCTGTGTCGCGCAACATGAAGCGCAGGTTTAAGTGGGGCAAGTGACGCGGTTGGCAATACCGTGTCCCATTGGGGCTAATTGTGCCTCATGTTGCCATTGTTGACCACTCAACTTGACAACTCGCGCGGAAAACCGCGCTTTTTGACAACCGGGCGCTATGAACGCGGGTCACGCTCTGTGGTCGTCGGGGGATGGCCATCACCTCGACCAAACGCACGCCTTGCAATTGCTTCGCCCTCAGGTGAGGATGACCCCATGTCGACGCCATCCTCCTCGAGGGAGACTGTCGCGCACCCGGTGGAAAACGATGAAAATGCATCGGCCACGGGGCCAACAGCAGCAGAAGAAAATCCCCCGCATCGTGAACCAAATCCCGAAGTAGTGGCGCCCGCATTACCACCGGAAAAGCTCACCACTTCTCCGTCTGATTCGACACCACCATCCGGGGCTCATGCAGCCACTACCGCTGATCGTGCCGCGGCGCGTACCGACGAAGAACTTTCGGTTCAGATCGGAGCCGATCTTGAGGTAGTGATCGCCAGCCACTCCCCTGGCGAGGCTCCTCGACCTACCTCGCCCTTCGTCCGACCTCTGCCCCGCACCATCTGTTTGGCCAACCAAAAGGGTGGTGTCGGTAAAACCACCACCGCCGTGAACCTGGGTGCCGGTTTGGCTGAGCTGGGTTACCGGGTACTGGTGGTCGACCTCGATCCGCAGGGCAACGCCACCACCGGGCTCGGTATCGAGATGGCCTCCTTGGAGTACTCGATGTACGACGTCTTGTTGCGGGACGTCCCCATGGAGGACTGCATCGAACCCACCTCGGTCCGCAACCTCTTTGTCGCCCCATCCAACCTCGATCTGGCCGGTGCCGAAATCGAGTTGGTGCCGGTCATGAGCCGCGAACTCCGTCTCCGGGCCGCAGTAGCCGACATCCGTGAGGACTTCGACTACGTCCTGATCGACTGTCCCCCGTCGCTTGGACTCCTCACGGTCAACGCTCTTGCGGGAGCTCAGGAAGTCCTGGTTCCCATCCAGTGCGAGTACTACGCCCTTGAGGGCCTGGGGCAGCTGCTGCAGAACGTAGAGATGGTGCAGAAGAACCTGAACCCCGGCCTCGAGGTCTCCGCCATCGTGTTGGTGATGTTCGACGGACGTACCAAGCTCGCCGGCCAGGTTGCCGACGACGTGCGAGCCCACTTTGGTGCCCGCGTCTGTGAAGTAATGATCCCCCGAAACGTTCGGTTGTCCGAGGCCCCCTCCTACGGCCAACCGGTCCTAACATTTGATGCAACATCTCGCGGGGCCCATGCCTACCGCGACCTGGCAATGGAGGTGAGTGGTGGCCCGTCCGAGCGGCCTCGGTAGAGGTCTGAGTTCACTGATTCCCGAGGCCGCAGAGCAGCCTGGGACTCCGGCGGTTCTGCGTAATGTCGCCATTGGCGATATCACGCCCAACCCCAACCAGCCCCGTGTTCACTTCGACCAGGAAGCCCTCGATGAACTCGCCGATTCGGTGGCGGAGTTGGGCGTGCTCCAGCCGATTCTGGTCCGCGAGCTTGGTGATGGCCGCTACGAGTTAGTCGCCGGTGAGCGGCGCTGGCGGGCGGCAACCCAGGCCGGCCTGGAGACCATCCCGGTCCTGGTCCGAGACATCGGCCCCGAAGGTTCGCTCGCCGAGGCGTTGGTCGAAAACCTGCACCGCCGTGAGCTCAACGTGCTGGAAGAGGCCTCGGCCTATCAGCAGTTGATGGACCAGTTCGGTCTCACCCAAACCGAGGTGGCCAAGCGGGTTGGTAAGAGTCGTCCGGTGATCAGCACCATGCTGGGCACCCTCACCATGCCCCAGCCCATCCAGAAGCTGGTGGCCGAGGACCGCTTGACCGCCACCCAGGCCCGCATGCTCCAAGGGGTTCCCCAGAAGGAACTGGCCATCAGTTTGGCCGAAGAGGCTGCGGACGGCGGCATGACGGTCCGAGACCTGCGGGAGCGGGTACGAGAGGCCGAAGACGACTACGCGGCGCTCACCGGCGCTCCGAAGCGGCACCGCAGCCCCAAGACCAAAACTCACCGCAAGCCCAAGCGCACCGAGCGGCTCTCGACCGATCCGGCGCTTTTGGAACTTGAGGAACGACTCGAAGAGCGTTTCTCCACCTCGGTCTCAGTAGCCATGGGCTCCAAGCGGGGCCGCATCGTTATCGACTTTTCCACGGTCGAGGACCTCGAGCGGATCTACCGCTTGATGATGCTCGGCAGCAGCGATCCGGAGTACTACGACCCCGACGCCCGAGTGATCGACCTGGATCGCTTCCCGGAACCTGAGGCCGAAGCTCCAGCCGGGTCCGACCCAACACCTGAGTCAGAGGCTCAGGCCAAGCCAAACTCGACCAAGGCCGAAGAGCCGATCGAGCCGGTACGGATCATCCCGACCAAGATGAAGCCGCAACAGGACTAAGCCGGGCGAGGGCCGTCGGGCCCGAAGCCCATACCCCAAATCCGGGAACCGGATTCGGAGTCAGAGCTCAGAGTGAGGGCCAGAGCCCAAGATCGGTTACGAGCCCAGATCTCTGACGCCCAGCACTGCGCCTCTTTCAGCCAAAGGCGTCAAAACCTTGATTGCGGGGATCCGTAACGAGACAGAAAGAGAGCCCGGACCACATCGGCCCGGGCTCTCTCAGTTCTGAATTCCTTGTACTTTCCACACCTGTGGATAAACCTGGGGAAGAGGGGGGAGAATCCTGAGGATTACTCCTTCGCCTCCTCAGCCGGCTTGGTCAAGTGGCGCGAGTTTCCGGCTGATTTTGCCAAAAACTGGCCAAGGTCTAAAGCCGACGGCTGGGCTTAGAGGTGGGGGGTGAGTTCGTCGAGGAGCTGGGCC
Organism: uncultured Acidimicrobiales bacterium; assembly: GCA_937925845.1. Taxonomy (GTDB): domain Bacteria; phylum Actinomycetota; class Acidimicrobiia; order Acidimicrobiales; family CALAML01; genus CALAML01. The sequence goes on from CALAML010000260.1 coordinate 62,593, forward strand.
TTGCTCTTGGCGCCCACGATCTTGTGGGCCACTTCGCCGTCCTTGAACAACAACATGGTGGGGATGCTCATCACTTCGAAGCGGCGGGCCACGTTCGGGTTTTCGTCGACGTTGACCTTCGAGATGTTGATCACACCAACCTTCTCGTCGGCGATCTCGTCGAGGATCGGGGCCACCATCTTGCAGGGGCCGCACCATTCGGCCCAGAAGTCGACCAGCACCGGCTCAGAGGCGGAGCCGATGGTCTCATCAAAGGTGGCGTCGGTGAGTTGCGAAACGTTTTCGGACATGGTGTGGGCCTTTCGGGGTGGGTGGCCGGGTCGTTGCCGCCGGGCCATTGAACTTAGTCGCAGTAGGGGCGTGGTTCCGGACAATCACCGTCACGCCAGTGAGCTACGGCAAAGCGAATGTCTGGTTTCAGGCTACCGACGATGCAACCGGAGAAGCGCCGCCGTCATTCCCGATCAGTGAACGAATCGAACGCGTGATCGCAGAAATCTCGGGAGAGGTCGAAGCGGATAACCGGAAGCGGATAGAGACTGAGGACGTAGCTCTATCGGCCTTCCTCGACTGTTGTCCGGAATTAGGCGTCGTGTTGGGCTTCTAGCCAGCGTTCGGCGTCGATGGCGGCCATACAGCCGGAACCGGCGGCGGTGATGGCCTGGCGGTAGTAGTCGTCCTGGACGTCGCCGCAGGCAAACACGCCGGGCACGTTGGTGATGGTGGTGCCGGGCTCGGTTACCAGGTACGCCGACTCGTGGAGGTCGAGGGCGCCCTTGAACAAGTCGGTGTTCGGGCGGTGACCGATGGCTACGAACAGGCCGGTGAAGTCCATCTTCGACTCTTCACCGGTGTTGGTGTCGGTGATGGTGATGCCCTCAAGTTTGGTCTCGCCGTGGATGTCAGTGACCGTCGAGTTCCACTGCCACTTGATCTTTTCGTTGGCCATGGCCCGGTCCTGCATGATCTGTGAGGCCCGCAGTTCATCGCGGCGGTGGATAACCGTTACGCTTTTGGCGAACTTGGTGAGAAACGTGGCTTCTTCCATCGCAGAGTCGCCACCACCGACCACGGCGATGTCCTGGTCCTTGAAGAAAAAGCCGTCGCAGGTGGCGCACGTGGACACCCCGTGGCCGAGGAGTCGGCTCTCGCCGTCGAGGCCCAGCATCAGTGACTGGGCGCCGGTGGCCACGATCACGCTCTTGGACACAAAGTCGGGTTCGCCTTCGGGGTCACCGGTCCAGACTTTGAAGGGCTGTTCGGTGAAGTCGACGCGTGTGGCCTTGACCGTATGCACGTCGGTGCCGAACTTGGTGGCCTGTTCCCGGAAGCGCATCATCAGCTCCGGACCCATGATTCCCTCGGGAAATCCGGGGTAGTTCTCCACATCGGTGGTCAGCATCAACTGGCCGCCGGGCTGGTCGCTGGTCGAGCTGGGTTCGCCTTCGAGCAGTACCGGGGCCAGACTGGCCCGGGCGGCATAGATCGAGGCGGTAAGGCCGGCCGGACCGGACCCGATGATCACCACTTCATGAACGTCAGACATGATTCTTCGACAACTCCCGGCGGTGTGATGGTGCCGCTCGCACTCTCGATGAGGCCCGCGCGTGTTCGTGGGCCTTGGGTTCCTGTCGGCCATACTGCCAGACGACATGAGTCGCTCTGGGCATCGATGACGGCCGGAGAACCTATCAACCAGGTGAGTCGTGTCCTGATTCCCGGTGAGCGCGATTCGAGCCGGTTGCGCGCTAGCGCTTCCGGGCGCACTAGGCTGATAGCCATGAGCGAGGTAAGCACAGAGTCCGGGGGCCAGGCCGGTAGCCAAGATTGGCCGGTTCAGGCCGCCAGCACGATTGAGAACCTCGTCGGCCAGGTGCGGGACAAGACCGCAGGCCAGGCGTTGTCGATCGGCCGCATGGTTGTGCTCGGCTTGATTGCTGCGCTGGTCGGCATCGCGGTACTGGTGCTGCTGTGTGTCCTGATAGTTCGCATCATCAACGTGTACCTGCCCGACCAGGTGTGGGGCGCCTACCTCATCCTCGGCCTGCTGTTCTGCTCCGCCGGCCTCTTCCTCTGGTCCAAGCGCTAAGCCCCGCCACCCCGTCACCCCGAAATGTCGGAAATAGGCGACAAGCGTTGTCGCTTTCTTCCGACATTTCGACCCTGATGGTCGTCCTTGAGTGAACAGCCCTTGTGTGAGCCCCGCTACCGGTTGGGTTCGGCGATAAGGACTTCGTCGACCGGGGTGCAGTCGTCGGCGAAGATGGCGTAGGCCGCGATCGGCTCGGGGTTGTCGGCGTCGAGGGTGGAGAAGGTAAAGACGGTGACCTCGGCTGCGGCCGGGTCATCCAGAATGTTGATAAGCACCGATCCGTCGTAGCGTTCCCGATAGCGGGCTTCGATCTCTTCGGTGCATGGGGTTGGGACATCGCTGGACCGAACCAGGTCCTCTCGTCCAAAGAAGTCGGTCAGCGCAATGCTGGTCGGACCGTCGCCGTCATCACCGA